>DAHXOZ010000174.1 GCA_027364635.1 bacterium
CCCCTTTAGTTATTTCAATTTATTCAGCGGCAATCCGCCTGTAGTTATTTTTTCTGTACTGCGGAGAGTGAGAAACATAGTAATGGAAACTGGTAGGTTGGGATTTAAATTATCCGTATCGAATAAATTGCCATTTACTAATATGGCCAATTGTGCATCTTCATCCCTTAAATATGAAACTAATTTCATCAAAAATATTTTTATTAAAGTTGCAAGATAATTATTTAGCAATGATGAATAGGTTACTACCTGAACAGGGGTAAAATTCATGTCTTTCCGGGAAAGAACGTTACAAAATTTCCCCACCTGAATGGACGAATTTTTTAATAGAAAATTTTTAATTTTGATTATCAGTGATATAAGAATTTGGAATAATTTGTGCTTTAGTTATTGACAGAGAATGAAAATTAACGCGTATGAAATTCGAAAAGATTCATAATAAGGGACAAGCTCAAATCTTCAAAAACCGATATGTTGAATATTTAACAAAAACCCACCCATTGGTTATTTGGGGTTTGTATTTACCGGTAATTATTTTTTTACCGTATTATTCCGTAACTAATATTGGGTTTAGCATACTTACCATAACTCTCCTATTTTTAGGTGGTATTTTTTTCTGGACTTTCTTTGAGTATATGATTCACCGTTTTGTTTTTCATTGGGTGAGTGATAATCCACGCATCCAGAGAGTGAGTTATATTTTACATGGTAATCATCATGAATTTCCAAGAGACAGGCAAAGGTTGTTTATGCCTCCTGTTCCCAGCCTTATTCTTGCTTCCCTTATTTTTCTTTTGATGTACGCAGCAATGGGAAATAATGTTTTTGCATTCTTCCCCGGGTTTATGTTGGGTTATTTAATGTACGGCAGTATGCATTATGCCATTCATGCATGGAATCCCCCTTACAAATGGATGAAACCGATTTGGCGCAATCATCATTTGCATCATTACAAGAGTGATGAAAAAGGTTTTGGCGTAAGTTCTCATGTCTGGGATAATGTATTTGGAACTCAATTCGATTTACGCAAAGAAGTAGAAAATAAAGAAGAAGTTCAGAAGCTTATGTTTACAAGAAAAAAATCAGATAGCGCAAAACAAATTTCTTAGGAAAAAATTCGTTTACTGGTATCCGTTACTATTACCATTTTTCTTCCTCGGTTTCATTATTATTTTTAGATTTGAATTTTTTCCTGTTTTCAATTTTTTGCAATTGCCTTTCAATAATTAAATCGGCCAAAACACTCGCGGCGTCTTCATTTGGCTTTTCGTTTAAGTAAAGCCTGATCTTTTTTTCATTTACATCAATACGATACAACAATTGTATCAGCGCCTGGAAATCTTTATTGATGAGCTCGTTGATAAGGACAAGTAATTTTTCACGTATTTCATTGAGAGAATTGGGTTGTAAAGAATTGGTAATCTCAATAATTTTATCAGGAAGAGAAATGGATTTATCTTTTTCCATGTTGAATGATTAATAAGATGAAGGCAACTAATATTTTTCTAAAATTCCCAAACCGAATAGCGCAAAATCATATTTTACAGGATCATTTTTATCAAATTTTCTTAGTTGTTCTGTAAGTTCCACTGCGGCTATCCAATCTACCGGTTTTCTTTGTAATAAATTAAATCGCTTTGAAACCCTTGCTACATGTACATCTACAGGACAAATCAGTTCAGCAGGCGTAATTTTTTTCCAGATTCCAAAATCTACTCCTTTGTTATCATTTCGCACCATCCATCTTAAAAACATATTCAGGCGTTTGCAGCTTGAATTTTTTTGAGGCGATGCAATGTGCTTTTTGGTTCTTTCAGGCACCTCTTCCAAAGAAAAAAAATATTCATTAAAATAATTCAAAGAATTTTCAATCACGTTTGAACTGTCAGATTCTTTGAGGATTTTATTATTGAAGAAAGCCGACTCGAGAGATTTATTTTTTGAGTAATGATGTTTAAAAAAAGAGACAAAATACAAAAGATCTGTATCATTAAATGTTCGATGACAAAATCCTTCCAATCTTTTAAGATCATTATCTGTATGGTACATGCAAAACTCGTAAGGTGCATCATCCATCAAATTGAAGAGCTGCGTTCCTTTATTAATAATGGTTTTGCGGATTCCCCATGCAAACATTGCTGCAAAAAATCCGGCGATTTCTATATCTTGCTTTTTAGTAAAAAGATGCGGAAGGCAAACGGGATCGTCTTTGATGAAAGTTAGATTATTGAACTCGTTTACTTTTTTGTCTAGAAATTTTTTAAGGTGATTTAAATTCTTTTTCTCCACTCTTTTGGGTTTCTGGAGTGATGAAATATTGCAATTACCTGGATTTGAGAACCAACGATTCTATAGATAATGTTAAAAGGGAATCTTTCAATTTTTGAACTTCTGATATTTTCAAAAATAAAGGAAGAAGAAAGAGGATTTTGTTTTATAAAAATCATTTTATGATCTAAACTTTCCCGAAAACTTTCACCCAGGCCTGCTCTTTGTTCTTCATACCAAAAGTAGGCCTCCAGCGCTTCTTCACTCGCTTCATCAGATAAAAGGAGAGAATATGTTTTCATTAATCCATTTTCATTTTCTTTTTTACTTCTTCCCACGGAACGAGTGATTCCGGATGTTTATCCATATTTTTAATTCTTTTATTTAACTCTTTCTTCAAGTCATTTTTCGATAATTTCCTTCCCAGAAATTCATCGTCAATTCTCTCCCACAAAGCTTCAACTAATTCAAGCTTTTCTTCTACCGGAAGGTTCAAAAGTTCTTCTTTATTATAAGGCATTGTTTTTCTTTTTTACAATTTATTAAAAAATTAGAACAACAGGAAATAAATAAAGAGTTATCCTATCGCATTATCAAGATCTTCAATCAAGTCATCTACATCTTCTATTCCCACGCTTAATCTTATCAACGAATCAACCAGTCCGTTTTTAATTCTTTCTTCACGCGGAATACTGGCGTGTGTCATGGAAGAAGGATGCCCGATAAGGCTTTCAACACCTCCAAGGCTTTCGGCCAATGCAAAAAGTTTAGTGGAAGAAAGCACTTTTTTGGCAGCTTCCGCACTGTCATCTTTTAAGGTAAAACTCATCATTCCACCATAACCGCGCATTTGCTTTTTGGCAATTTGATGATTGGGATGATCTTCAAATCCGGCCCAATATACTTTATCAACTTTTGGATTTTCGCGGAGCCAGCGCGCGATTTTTTCGCCATTGGTACAATGGCGCTGCATTCGCACGTGCAAAGTTTTTAATCCCCGCAACATTAAAAAACAATCCTGCGGGCCGGGAATAGCACCACAACTGTTTTGGATAAACGCTAATTTATTTTTTAGCTCTTCATCTTTTACGATCAAGGCGCCAAGAACAGAATCGCTGTGGCCGCCAATGTATTTTGTGGCTGAATGCAAAACAATGTCGGCACCAAGATCCAAAGGGTTTTGCAAATATGGTGAAGCGAACGTGTTATCTACACAAAGCAGCAGATTATTTTTTTTAGCAATTGCTGCCACCGCTGCAATATCAGTAATGTTCATCATCGGGTTGGTGGGCGTTTCTGTCCAGATGAGCTTTGTATTTTGATTGATGTATTTCGAAACTTCGTTGGCATTCTGCATATTTATGAAGTGAAACTTAATGCCATATTTTGCAAAGATCTTTGTAAACAGGCGAAATGTTCCACCATACATATCATTAGCTGCAATCACTTCATCGCCGGGATTTAATAATTTTATCACTGCATCAGAAGCTGCTGAGCCGCTTGCAAAACACAAACCGTATTTCCCGTTTTCAACTGTAGCCAATGCAGTCTCTAACGCCGTGCGGGTAGGGTTTTTTGTTCTTGCATATTCATATCCTTTATGCACTCCGGGGCTTTCCTGCACAAAAGTTGAGGTTTGATAGATGGGTGTCATTATCGCACCCGTAGCGCTATCAGGTTCAGTACCTGCATGAATAAATTGAGTTTCCTGTTTCAAAATAATTTCGTTTTAAATTTATGAGGTAAAAGATCAGTAAACCAACAAATAACTGCAAATCTTATTTTCAAAAAAATGAATGAGGATGCAAATATAAACGGATTTATTCAGCCTGAAGTTCACGCATTTTTGTGAAAGCAAAATCCTTTAATTCGGGGAAAAAAAGCGCGTAATATTCAGCAAGCTGCTGATAATTTTCTGTAAACAGGGCAAATGCAATGTCCGACTCATTTAAATAAGCAGCTCTGCGTACAAGTCCTCCAAAACTCTTTCGGATTCCTTCCCTTGAACTGTAGCCATACAACCAGTCTTGAGATTGCATATAAGGAAACATTTTTTGAAAGGGCAACGGAAAATAAATAGCATTTTTATTAAGCTGCTGATAAGTTTCTTCAGTAAATTTTTTCAATCCATCATTTTTTAAAAACTGGCTTTCATCCCTTGCAAGAAAATGGTCGTAAACGATATCAATAAATGCGCCGGCATACAAGCGATAATCACTTTTGAATAATTTTTTCGCACTCGCGGTAATGGGATGAAAATCGGTAAATTCATCGATTGCGCGGTGGAGTTGAATTCCCTTTTGAATCGCAATCGGGTAATCAAATTTTCTTTTTCCTTTCACAAAATCGCTGATCATATTCCCGGTTAAGAAATCTTCATTACCAAATGATAAGAGCGCATGTGCGAGAAAGTTCATCTGTAAAATAACGTAATCTTGAATGAAAAGAGAACAAAAAATGGTAATTAAGATTTTAGTAAGCAATTAAGCTTTCTTTTATGTAAATTCGGGCTATGTTTTCAATTCATAAAAAAAAGGAATCAGGTTTTGATAAGATCATTTTAAAAAATGATGTTACCAATAATTACGCTGCTGTTCTTCCCGCATGCGGTGCCATACTTCATGAATTTGTTGTTAAAGAAAATAATCAGAAAATTAATGTAATTGATGGTTATAAATCTTATGATGAATTTAAAAATCACCTGGAAGAAAAGGGCTTTAAGGGTTGCAAACTTTCCCCTTTTGTATGCCGCATGGCTCATGGTAAATATACTTTTGGCGACAAGGAATATTCCATACAAAAATATTTCATGGGGAAACATGCCATCCATGGTTTATTGTATGATAAAGCCTTTACCATCGTGTCTGAAACGGCCAATGCGATGGAAGCTTCTGTAACTATGAAATATGAATACAGGGCTGAAGATCCGGGGTTTCCTTTTAATTATGATTGTATGGTAACCTGGCAACTGCAGGCAGAAAATAAATTGACTGTAATTACGGAATGTATTAATAAAGATGAAGGTTTAATTCCGATGCAGGATGGTTGGCATCCCTACTTTACTTTAGGCGATACTATCAATGATCTTGACCTTGAATTCCAGGGAAAACAAATGGTTGAATTTAATACGGAATTAATTCCTACAAAAAATTTAGTAGAATATACACGCTTTTCAGGAATCGAAAAATTAGGCGATCGTTTTTTAGATAATTGTTTCACTTTAGATACACAGGAATGCCAGCCGCTTTGTGTGTTGAGAAACAGTGAAAAGAAGATTGAGATACAATTTTTTCCTGATGAGTCTTATCCTTATTTGCAGATATATACGCCGCCACACCGAAAAAGTATTGCCATAGAAAATCTGAGTGGTGCACCAGATGGATTTAATAATTCAATGGGCGTTGTAACGCTGGAACCGGGCCAATCTGCCTTATTTAAAACTTCCTATAAAATTCTTCTTTTAGAAAAATTTAAATTGTAATGAACGAATCTGCAGCGGATGTGAGAGCCGCTTTTATAGAAAAATTTAAAGAAGAACCCAAGCTATTTTATTCTCCCGGAAGGATCAATCTTATTGGTGAACACGTTGATTATAATGATGGATTTGTAATGCCGGGCGCTATTGACAAAGGAATTTTTTTTGCAGTTGCTTTAAACGATTCTGAAAAAATAAATTGTTACTCGATAGATTTTGATGAAAGTATTTCGGTTCATCTTTCTGATGTAAAAAAGATGGAAGGGTGGAAAAATTATGTGCTTGGGGTAGTGAATGAATTTCAAAAATTAAAACTTCCTTTAAAAGGATTTAATGGTGCCTTTGGCGGAAATATTCCGATCGGTGGAGGCATGTCTTCATCCGCTGCACTGGAGGGGGGAATTTCTTACAGTCTGAATGAACTTTGTAATTTTCAATTGAGCCGAAAAGAGTTGGCTTTGCTCGGACAGCGTGCTGAACATAACTTTCCGGGCGTGATGTGTGGCATTATGGATCAGTACGCCAACATGATGGGCAAAGAAAATACAGTGCTTCTTTTGGATTGCAGGAATGTAACAAACGAAGATATTCCGCTTCATATTGAAGGATACGAAATTGTTTTGATCAATACAAAAGTTCATCATTCCCTGGCAGGTTCCGAATACAATCAACGAAGAAAAGAATGTGAAAAAGGATTGGATATTTTGAAAAGAGAATTAAACATTCAGTCATTCAGAGACATTCATGATCCCGCTGAATTGCTTCCTTTTAAAAATGAAATGGGCGATAAGGTTTACAGGCGTTGTTTGTTTGTGGTTGAAGAAATTTTGCGCACACAAAAAGCCGCAATGCGTTTAAAACAAAATGATATTATTGGTTTTGGGGAACTGATGTTTCAAACACATGAAGGATTGAAAGATCTTTATGAAGTAAGTTGCAAAGAGCTTGATTTTTTAGTAAATGCGGCCAAAGAAAATAAAGATGTAATTGGTGCAAGACTTATGGGTGGAGGTTTTGGAGGCTGTTCTATTAATATAGTAAAACATCAA
>DAHXOZ010000175.1 GCA_027364635.1 bacterium
TTAAAAGTCCTGAAAAAAGCCGGTGATGTAAAGTGGCACGTTTTTTCAAAACATACAAAAAAGGCATACACTAAAAACAATTTTATGGTTGAGCCCATATCGAATGAAGCTTTTATCAAAAGCATGTCATCATGTGCCGGAATGCTTTGTGGCGCAGGGTTTGAAACACCGGCTGAGGCATTGTTTCTCCAAAAAAAACTGATGGTAATACCCATGAAAAACCAATATGAACAACATTGCAATGCTGCCGCTTTAAAAGAAATGAAAGTAAATGTGATAAAATCACTAAAGAAAAAACATGTTCCTAAAATAGCAGAATGGATAAAGAGTTCAGAAAAAATAAAGGTTGATTTCCCTGATATCACGACTGATATAATTGATATGATTATCAAAAAACATACCCTGCAGGAAAAGGCAGCATCGCTGGGAAATTACATTTCTTCATGGCAGGATTTTAAGAAAGTCTCCTTAAAAAACTTCCTTCTAAAAAGTCAACAATAAAATGATCCGTGAAGATTTTGGTACTAACTTCAAATGGGGAGTATCTACAGCCGCTTACCAGGTAGAAGGAGCTCACAATGTTGATGGAAAAGGAAAATCTATATGGGATGAATTTGCAAATAAAAAAGGTAAAATTTTCAGAAACCAAAACGCAAATACAAGCTGTAATTTTTATGAGCATTATAGCAGCGATATAGCGCTATTGTATGAATTGAATATCCCCAATTTTAGATTTTCATTATCCTGGAGCCGCATAATGCCTACAGGAAGAAAAGTGGTTAATGAAAGTGGAATTGATTTTTATAATCGCGTAATTGATTTTTGTCTTGAACTGGGAATTGAACCGTGGATTACTTTATACCACTGGGATCTGCCGCTTGACCTGGAAAAGAAAGGTGGCTGGACCAATCGCAATATTGTCGATTGGTTTGGCGATTATATATCTGTTTGCATAAAAGCTTTTGGTGATCGTGTAAAAAACTGGATGATATTAAATGAACCGATGGTTTTTACAGGAGCCGGATATTTTTTGGGCGTTCACGCTCCCGGCAAAAAAGGGCTTACCCGTTTTTTATCCGCTGTGCATCATGCAGCTCTTTGCCAGGCAGAAGGCGGAAGAGTCATCCGTTCTTTGGGAAGCAATTTCAACATCGGCACAACTTTTTCGTGTTCTCATATTGAACCCTTTAGGCCAACTGAAAAAGATAAAAAAGCGGCAATTAGAGTAGATGCACTGCTGAATCGTTTGTTTATAGAACCCCTGCTCGGATTAGGATATCCAATAAGCGATTTAAAAATTTTAGAGCGAATGGAAAATTTCATGAAAGAAGATGATGAAAAAAAATTAGCTTTTGACATGGATTTTATTGGTATCCAAAATTACACAAGAGAAAAAGTAGCTCACTCCCATTTTATGCCTTTTCTAAAAGCCAAAATCATTAAAGCTGATAAAAGAAAGGTAGAAAGAACTCTGATGAATTGGGAAGTTTACCCGGAAAGCATTTACCATATTTTAAAAAAATACAATGATTATAAAAATATTCCTCAAATTATTGTAACAGAAAACGGCGCTGCCTTTGAAGACCACATTACAAATGGAAAAGTTAATGATGAAAAAAGAGTAAAGTATTTACAGGATCATATAAGCCAGGTTTTACGCGCCAAAAAAGAAGGCGTAAATGTTAACGGGTATTTTGTCTGGACATTAATGGACAATTTTGAATGGGCCGAAGGTTTTCATCCACGGTTTGGCCTTGTGTATGTAAATTTTTCAACAGGTCAGCGAATCATAAAGTCATCAGGTTATTGGTACCGGCAATTTTTACAAAAAACTAAATCAACAACTTTTACACAAAAGTCACGTGAATATTTAACTTAAACTCAATCCGGTTACAGAAAAATAGCTTAAAAATAAAAATGTGGTTTATTTGTTCGTTTGCTGTTAAAATCTCTTAAGCAAAACAAGATTATTGTATTCCTTTAGTTCATCACCTGAGACAAAAACCGTATCGCCGCCAAACTCCCTGTTTTTCTCAATCATTTCGCCGATAATATCATCCACATTCGCATCATCAACAGATGTAAGTTTAACCGTATTATTTTCGAGGTTGGCAGGCTGCACAAATCCCTCCTTCACATAAAGTGTGCGGCCTTTACCCTCGATTATTGCATTCCATATCGCGGTGAAATCCGTTTCAAAATCTTCACCTCCTGCATTTTTGGTGAGTTCAGTAAGACGCTGTTGATTTTTTTCTTTATGCCACTTTTCTGCTATAGGCCACGCCGCCTCCACAATAGTGTGAGCATTTTCATCATCCATATTTCCTTTAATCCACCCGAAAATATTTTCTTTTTGCTCTGCAGCTTTTAAATAATCATCATAGTTCGATTCATCCGTACAAATAAAAACCGGAAGGTATTTTCCTTTTTGAATATCATTTATCTGTGTATTTATGTTGCCAAAAAATTCAAGAACGAGGCTTGTTTCACGATTAAATAATTTTCCTTCACCTTGCACCGGAAAATAATTTTCCATGGGAAATCCATTGTGGATCTCCCGGATTTCTTTATTACCCACTGCCTCTATCAATCTTGCTTTTTCTCTGCTAAGCACCAGCACATAATAATTTAATTGTTGGTGCAGCATTCTTGCCAGGTTGCGTGTAGCGAATCTTTTTGCAATCACAATTCCATCTTCCACCTCTACCGGCATACGGATAAATTCTGCAATATCCCGGTTTACGAAAAGGGCAAGGCTTTCAAAATTATAACGCGCGTCTATATTCGATGCAAGTTCTCTTAACTTTTCAGAAACAATTTTCCCGTTTTCTTCATTACATTCCTCCCTCAATCTTTTCTCTGCTTCTGTAACAAGATTCTTCAATGCTATCTCGTCTTTTTTGCTTTCAGAAGAATCACGGTGCGTATTTAACAAAATGGTTATACAACAATCAGATTTTATGTCTTTTAACCTTTTCAACGTGTTATCCATAGGTTCTACTTTTAGTTTACAATTAACCCTTCACAAAACTGGTTCCAACTCTTGTTTGTTGGATTAATTCATCAATTTATTTTTATATTTAATTATAAAATATTCCGGACTGAGTTGGAAGTTTTATATTTATTCAACTGAATAAAACCATTTCCATAACTATTTAATTTATCGAATGGAAGATCAAAAAGTTATAGAATCCTCAACGCTTTATAGCGAAGACCTTGCACCAATTCCCCAAAACAAGCGTAGCTGGACCACAGGAAATTATGCGGCTCTTTGGATCAGCATGAGTTTATGCATTCCTACTTATATGCTGGCGAGTTCGTTAATTGGCGGCGGCATGAATTGGTGGGAAGCTATAATCACCATCTTTTTAGGAAACGCAATCGTTTTGATACCCTTGATTTTAAACGGACATGCCGGAGCAAAATATGGTATTCCTTTCCCTGTTTTTGCCAGGGCCGGTTTTGGAACAAAAGGTGCCAATATCGCGGCGATGCTCAGGGCAATTGTTGCCTGTGGGTGGTTTGGTATCCAGACATGGATCGGAGGATTCGCCCTATACCAGATGTTACGGTTATGGATACCGGCAATAGAAAATTTGCCCCAAATTTTTCCCGATTCGTTTGGTTTACAAACAGGTCCGGCAATAACATTTTTTTCTTCTGGCTCATAAATATGTATGTAATTTATTTAGGCGTTGAAAGCATCAAAAAATTATTGGTTTTTAAGGCGTTCTTTTTGCCTGTGGCTGCATTGGCTTTATTGATTTGGGCTATTTATGTTGTTCATGGATTGGGACCTATTTTAAAAGAGCCTTCAAAGTTTAAGACCAATGCTGAATTCTGGAATTTCTTTTTTCCGGCGCTTACCGGGATGATCGGTTTTTGGGCAACACTTTCATTAAATATTCCCGACTTTACGCGCTACGCAAAAAGCCAGAAAGCGCAAATAAAAGGGCAAATAATCGGTCTCCCTCCTTCGATGACAATCTTCTCTTTTGTAGGTGTAGTAGTTACTTCTGCCACTATTATTTTATATGGCGAAGCGATCTGGGATCCGTTGGTCCTTGCAGGAAAATTTACAGATAAGCTGACCGTTACCATCGCTATGATCGCCGTTGCTCTTGCAACACTCGCTACCAACATTGCTGCAAACATGGTAAGCCCGGCTAACGATTTTGCTAATCTTTCTCCGAAGAAAATTTCTTTTCGTACCGGTGGATTTATTACCGGAGTTATTGGCATTCTGATTTTCCCGTGGAAACTGATCGCCGATCCTTCAGGGTATATTTTTACGTGGCTTGTTGGGTATTCCAGTTTGCTTGGGCCGGTAGGTGGCATATTGATTGCTGATTATTATTTGATAAGAAAACAGCAATTGAACACCATTGAACTTTATAAAGAAAAAGGACTTTACAGTTATTCAAATGGATTTAATAAAAATGCCATTATTGCATTATTGTTGGGTATTATCCCCAACATCCCGGGATTTTTAATCAATGTAAAATTAATTGCTACTGATTCGGTTCCTTTATGGATCGGACATTTGTACAATTATGCATGGTTTGTAGGATTTTTTGTATCCGGCGGCATTTATTTCTTAATGATGAAAAAAGAAAAAGTCACTTTGGTAACAAAGGAACATCTCCCTTTGCATGAAAAAGAAAATGTTATATTAAATTAAAGAGAAAATAAGAATCTTAAATAAAAGTTGGTTTACTGTAAATTGTACCCCACTTATCTAAATTTATTTGAAATGTCAATACTAATTAAAAACGGAAGAATAGTAACTGCCACAGATGATTTTACCGGAGATATTTTTATTAATGGTGAAACCATTTCGGCTATTGGAAAAAATCTGTCGGTGGAAGCGGATGAACAAATTGATGCAACCGGCATGTTGGTTTTTCCCGGCGGAATTGATCCGCATGTGCATTTGGAAATGCCTTTTATGGGCACCTTTTCAAGCGATACACATGAAACAGGTACACGCGCCGCTTTATTCGGAGGAACTACAACCGTAATTGATTTTGTTTTGCAAAAACAAGGACATTCTCTTCATGAAGCACTGGAAGAATGGAACGGAAGAGCGGCTGGAACTACGTTTGGAGATTACAGTTTCCACATGGCCGTTACCGATTTTAACGAGGATACAAAAAAAGAAATCAGGCAAATGATTGAAGAAGAAGGCATTACTTCTTTCAAAACATTTATGGCTTACAAAGGCGCTTTAATGATCGATGACCGGCAAATGGTTGGCCTGATGGAAGAAGTAAAAAAGCAAGGCGGAATGGTAACGGTGCATGCAACAAATGGTGATATGATCGATTACCTTATTCAAAAAAACCGTGAGGCAGGAAATCTTTCTCCATTGTACCATTATTTATCCCAACCTGAAGTTACCGAAGCCGAAGCCTCAGAAAGATTTATTGATATGTTGAATTACACGGGTTGCCCGGGTTACATTGTTCATCTTACCTGCGAAGGCGCTTTAAATGCAGTGCGCAATGCTACCAAAAGAAACCAACATTTGTTTGTAGAAACCTGCATTCAATATTTATTGTTGGATGCATCTCTGTATGAAAAGAATTTTGAAGGTGCAAAATGGGTGATGAGCCCGCCATTAAGAGAAAAGAAAGATCAGCAAACTTTGTGGGCAGGTATCAACCAGAATTTAGTAAATGTAGTCGCCACCGATCATTGCCCGTTTATGTGGGAACAAAAAAAGATGGGCGAAAAAGATTTTTCAAAAATACCAAACGGCCATCCGGCCATCGAAAACAGGATAGAATTATTGTACAGTGAAGGAGTGGATAAAAGAAAAATCACACTCAATAAATTTGTTGAAGTAGCGTGCACCAATCCAGCAAAAATATTTGGCATGTTTCCACAAAAAGGAACAATAGCGCCGGGAAGTGATGCAGATATTGTTATTTTTGATCCTCATAAAAAACATACTTTATCTGCACAAACGCATCACATGAACGTAGATTATAGCGGCTATGAAGGTTGGGAAGTAACCGGCAAAGTAAAAACAGTTTTATTGCGAGGAAAAGTAGCTATTGATGATAATGAATGCAAATTGGAGAAAGGGTTTGGTAAGTTTATTAAGAGGAAAAGAGTGAGTAATGCAATTATGAATTTTGAATGATGAATTATGAATCAGGAAAAAGAAAATATTATAGTTACTAAATCATACGCTTTTGCACTTCAAATAATAGGTTTATATAAAAATTTAATTGAAAAAAAAGAGTTCGTTTTATCTAAACAAATTTTGCGAAGTGGGACTTCAATTGGGGCAAATATTCATGAAGGAATTGCCAGTGAATCAAAAAAAGATTTTATTCATAAATTAGGAATTGCGGCTAAAGAATCACGTGAGACTGCTTATTGGTTAAGTCTTTTAAAAGACAGTAATTATATTGAGCAAAACAAATTCAGTAATCTATTCAACAGTTGTCAGGAAATCACAAGAATTTTAAACAGCATTATTTTAACAACAAAAGAAAGATACTTTCCCAAAAATTCATAATTCTAAATTCATAATCCATAATTTATAAGCATGTCAAGAATCATAAAATCCGGACTCATTCAAATGAGTTTACCCAAATCAGAAGGCGAAGGGACAATCGAAGAAATTAAAGAAGCGATGGTTCAAAAACATCTTCCTTTTATTGAAGACGCCGGAGTTTTGCGAAGAAGAGGTTGACTTTATTACTTCGATTGGCGGAATAGACATAAAATACGGCCATTCACT
>DAHXOZ010000176.1 GCA_027364635.1 bacterium
TTCGCCGCAGGAAAGTAGTTCCTATAATCAGTTAGTTGGTAGCCATCATAAAGACCCTTTCGACAAGATGCTCATCTGGCAGGCAATATCAAATGATTATACACTGATAACTGATGATGTTGATATTAAAAAATATGGATCATCAGGATTAAAGCTCCTGAAATGATTAAACAGCCGACGGCAATATTTTAAAAGCCGCACTAAGTAATTTTCGCAGAATCAATTAACAAATTTATCCGATTCCATCAACCTCAACTTCCCTGTTTATTTTAGCCACCAATCCCTGCAAAACCTTTCCGGGCCCACATTCAGTAAATTGGGTAGCGCCGTCCGCAATCATTTGTTCTACCGTTTGCGTCCATTTTACCGGGCCTGTCAATTGAGCGATAAGATTTAATTTTATTTCAGATGGATTGGTAACACCTTTTGCCACTACATTTTGATACACCGGACAAAAAGGCGTATTGAATTTTGTATTTTCAATCGCTTCAGTTAATTCCTCTTTTGCAGGCTGCATCAAAGGCGAATGAAAAGCGCCGCCTACGGGGAGAACCAATGCACGCTTTGCTCCTGCTTCTTTTAATAGAATACAAGCTTCTTCAATCCCTTTCATAGAGCCGGAAATCACGATTTGTCCGGGACAATTATAATTTGCCGGAACTACCACTTCATTAATAATATCGGCACAAATTTCTTCAACGTTTTTATCCTCCAACCCAAGGATAGCCGCCATGGTGGAAGGATTGATCTCACAGGCTTTTTGCATCGCTCTCGCTCTTACTGAAACTAGTTTTAAAGCATCTGTAAAACTCAGGCAGCCATTGGCCACCAATGCAGAAAATTCTCCTAATGAATGTCCTGCAACCATATCTGGGCGGGCATTTGCTTCAGTTTTGAAAGCAATTACCGAATGCAAAAAAACAGATGGTTGTGTTACATTGGTTTGCTTCAATTCTTCTGCTGTTCCAAAAAACATAACATCAGAAATTGGGAAACCCAGAACGTCGTTGGCTTCATCAAAAAGCAATTTTGCCTGTTCATTCTCATCATAAAGATTTTTGCCCATTCCTATGAATTGAGATCCTTGCCCGGGAAAAATAAATGCGTGCGCCATAGTTTCAGTTTTAATTTCTTCTAATCAGGTCTGCTTTTATAAGACTTATAAATTCGTTTCTTGTTGTTTGTTTTTCAAATTCACCAAAAAAAGCAGAAGTGGTAGTAACAGAATTTTGTTTTTGAACGCCACGCATCATCATGCACAAATGTTCAGCTTCTATTACAACCGCCACGCCCAAAGGATCTAAAGAATCTTTTATCGCATCCAATATTTGCGTCGTCAATCTTTCCTGCACTTGCAATCTTTTTGAAAAAACATCTACCACCCGTGCAATTTTACTTAATCCTGTTATCCATCCGTTGGGTATGTATGCAATGTGTGCTTTACCAAAAAAGGGCAACATATGATGTTCGCACATACTGTACAATTCAATATTTTTTACCACTACCATTTCGCTTACATCTTCATGAAATTTTGCGGAATTTAAAATAGCTTTTGCATCCTGTTGATAGCCTTGTGTTGCATACTGCATTGCTTTCGCAATTCGCTCAGGAGTTTTTAATAAACCTTCCCTGTCCGGGTTTTCACCGATCAACCTGATAGTATCGCGATAGTTTTTCATTAGTCCATTAGTAACCTCTTCATCGTAATGCTCAATTTTTTTATAAGCCATATATCACTCGTTTAAATTAAAAAATAAATAAATCATGATGCAGGATATTCTACAAAATTTCTTGGCGTTTCATACAAGCGAATTTGAAGATCCATCTTTTCATCGATTTTACTTCGTAAAATATTGTAAATAACCATTGCAATATTCTCAGCAGTTGGGTTTAGATCCAAAAATTCAGGCACATCAAGATTAAGATTTTTATGGTCCAGTTTTTCAATCACCGTTTCATTTATCAAATCACTTAAATATTTCAGGTCAATTACAAAACCTGTATCCGCAGCAGGCTCGCCGGTAACTTTCACCTCCATTTCATAATTGTGGCCATGAAAATTCGGGTTATTACATTTACCAAAAACGGCATAATTTTTTTCTTTGCTCCATGAAGGATTATTCAGGCGGTGTGCCGCGCAAAAATGTTCTTTTCTAAAAACGGATACTTTTTTGTTCATCTTCTAAATGTAAATAAAAAACAGGAGTGTCAGCTTCCAAAATACTCAACAAAAATTTTAGGAGTTTCATATAGCTTTACTGAATGCAGATTTACACCCTCAGGTAAATGAGGCGTTAATTGATGCCAGATGGCGATTGCCAGGTTTTCGGCAGAGCACAATTTTTCCTTCATAAATTCCACATCCAGGTTCAGATTTTTATGATCCAGTTCTTCTATGATAAACTGCTTTACCAGTTTACTTAATATTTGTGCATTGATCACAAAACCGGTATCGGCAGCCACCTCACCCTTTACGGTTACATGCAATTCATAATTATGTCCATGCCAGTTTTCATTAGCACATTTGCCGAAAACCTCTTCGTTCTTTTCCTTGCTCCAGGCGGCATTATATAATTTATGAGCCGCATTAAAATGTTCTATTCGTGTTAAAAATACCATTGAACTACAAAAATTTTCGCAAAGGTAAACCGATGAGTTCATAATATGATTGTAAATACGAAATTTGCCAAATGAATTTATTGATTGTTGCTGCAACCCAATTTGAAATTGAACCATTTATCCAACATAAAAAAAAGGCAGATATTTTAATCACCGGCGTTGGAATACCGGCAACAGTTTATTATCTCACCCAAAAATTATTGACTGGAAATTATGATCTTGTAATACAAGCCGGCATAGCAGGAACATTTTCTGAAAGATTGAATCTGGGTGAAGTGGTTGCCATAAATAAAGATACATTCGCAGACGTTGGAATTGAAGAGAACGGAAAACTGCATACGCTTTTTGAAACCGGGTTTTTAGAGAAAGATGCTTTCCCGTTTACCAACGGATGGCTGGTAAATCTGCAACCGGTTTTAGAAAAGACTTCTTTGCCCCTGGCTCGGGGTATTACAGTAAACAAGATCAGTGACAACGATTTTCAGAATAAATTAATGATCGAAAAATTTGCTGCGGATGTAGAAAGCATGGAAGGAGCTGCCTTTCATTATGTTTGCCTTCAGCAAAAAATAAATTTTTTACAAATCCGAAGTATTTCAAATACTGTCGGGGAAAGAGATAAATCAAAATGGAAATTGAAAACATCCATTGAAAACCTGAACAAAGAATTAATTAAAATAATTGACAACTTATAAAAAGCATTATGAATTTTACACTTGGATTTTCCCCATGCCCAAATGATACCTTCATTTTTGATGGACTGGTAAACAAAAAAATAGATACCGGGGATTTTACATTTTCGGTAAGATTGGAAGATGTGGAAACATTGAATGAAATGGCAAAAAAACAAGTGTTGGATTTTACTAAAATCAGCTACGGCGTTTTGCCGCTTATTGCAAAAAATTACACAGTGCTCAACAGCGGAAGTGCTTTAGGCAAAGGCGTTGGGCCTCTTTTGATTTCAAAAAGAAAAGTTGATTTTAATGATGTTGAAAAATATACCATTGCTATTCCCGGTGAGAATACAACTGCGCATCTTTTGTTTTCGCTTGCTTTTCCACATGCAAAAAAGAAAGTTTTTAAAAGATATGATGAGATAGAAAATTCAGTTCTTAATTCAGAGAATGTATTAGGCGTCATCATTCATGAAAATCGGTTTACCTATATGGATAAAGGGTTGAACAAAATTGTAGACCTCGGAAATTTCTGGGAAGAAAAAACATCATTACCAATCCCTCTTGGAGGTATTGTTGGAAAAAGAAGCCTTGATGAAAATATTTTGAAACAAGTAGATGCCTTGATCAAAAAAAGTATAGAATATTCCTTTAGTAATTATCCTTTGATCTTTTATAATAAAAATATTGGCAATTGCCGTTTCACAAACTCTTCCAAAAGCATTTAGAATGATCGCATCATCAAGGCTGTTTTTTTTTGCAAATCTTGCAGCCATTACAGAAGGGAGATAATTATTCGATTTTAAATTAGAGAGCCTGTCACCACTTTTTGCTACATCTGGAAACACGTCTACCGCTAAACCTTTTTCATTTAATTCTATTATCCCAGGGAGAGGAAAAGTTTCAATAATAAAATTGGTTGAATTTTCAATATCAAATATTCCTTCATCACCCCGAAAAACCATTAACCGGATTTTTGCATTTGACGAAATAGAATTCTTTAATAAAAGTTCGTTTACTGTCTCAATAAAATATTCTTTCGAAAAAAATACGGGCAACTCTAACGCAAGTGTTTTCATTCCATCAAACAATCTTTCAAAATGAAAATCAATATTAATGATCTTACCACGATACAATCGCATCGTTTCAAAAAGCCCATCTCCGTATCGGAATGAACGGTTTTGAGCACTTATAACGGGAACGCCTGAATGTAAAAACTGTTTATTGTAAATAAAAAAATGCTCATTCATGTTTTAAAAAGATGAATGAGCAAAAGTAAATAGTTGGTTTGGGTAAACACGATTAATTTTCCTGGTCGAGCAGGTTATTCTTCACCGCGAACATAATTAACCCTGCAGTGCTTTTGGTTCCGGTCTTAACTTTTAATTTGTCACGGATGGCTTCAATAGTACGTGGACTAAGATCAACCGCTTCGGCAATTTCTCGAGTACTTTTCTCTTCGCACATCAATCTTAAAATGGTAATTTCTTTATCTGTTAATACAGCCTCTTCACTACCTGTCTTAAATGGAGAAGCAATATTTTTTTGACGCAGATTATTTAAGAGCGCCTTATTGGTAAGGGCATTAAAATAAAATTCCTGCTGATGACAGGTTTTGATAGCTTCATAAATCACTTCCGCATCTGATGTTTTTACGAGGTAACTATTAGCACCTAATTCCATCAATTTAGTAATTACACTTTGGTCGTCGAGTAAAGTCAACATAATAACCTTGATCCCCGGATAAAGCTTTTTAATTTCCGGCAGAGCAGTAATGCCATCCATGATTGGCATCTGTATGTCCAGTAAAATCACATCCGGATGAATCCCTTTAAGCATATTTAGAAGGTGTGCTCCATTATCAGCCTCGGCAATGATCTTAATATCTTTTTTCGAGGAAAGCGCGGTTTTTACTCCGGCCCTGTAAAGAACATGATCGTCAACAATCATCACATTGATCACATCCCCAGTTTCTTCTTTCATAGTATAAATGAATTTTTAATTGTAAATAACCCTACAAAACTCTACTTTATTTATGGTAAATAAAACCGAATAATTACCAATTTTACAGAATCGTAATAATACGCTTTAAAGCGTAGATTAACCCACAATATTTTATAAAAATAAAATAACAAACCGATAAGGTTAAAATAAGTTACTAACTTTTTCTGTACAAAAATTCAATAAAAAAGCACCGAATAAACGGTGCTTGCTGAACAAATAAAATTTATTTTATTTCTTTTTCTGGCTTTTTGGAGCAAAAATAGCAAACATTCTTTTTCCTTCCAGTTTGGGCATACTTTCTAAAGTTCCAACATCTACAAGCCTTTCAGCGAATTTCAATAACAATAATTCGCCTCTTTCTTTAAACATAATGGCTCGTCCTTTAAACTGAACGTACGCTTTTACCTTGTTGCCATCTTTCAAAAAGTTTTCAGCATGCTTTGATTTAAAATCAAAATCATGATCGTCTGTGTTGGGCGTAAAGCGGATTTCTTTTACTTCAGAAACTTTGCTTTTTGCCTTCATATCTTTTTCCCGTTTCTTTTTTTCATAAAGAAACTTATTGTAATCGATCACTTTACAAACCGGTGGATCTGCGTTGGGTGATATCTCTACAAGGTCTAAACCTTGTTCATTTGCAATTCTCTGTGCTTCTGCCGTAGGGTAAATGCCTACTTCGATATTCTCACCCACTAATCGTACCTGCGGCACTCTTATCATGTGATTGGTACGGTGTTCTTGTTGTTGTTCTTTTTTAAAACGTGGATTAAAACCCCTGGGGCTTGGTGGAAATGCCATTAATTGATTTTAGGTTAATAATTTTTTTATTGTTCTGTTTTTTCTGGTTGGTATGCTGTTTTATTGTCAACTTCGTCTTTAATATTTTCAATCACTTCATCCAAAGTTTTTGTTCCTTCATCGCCTTTTCCCTGCCTTCGTACTGAAACTTTTTGTTCATTTACTTCTTTTTCACCTATGATAAGCATTATTGGGATCTTAGCCAATTCTGTATCCCTGATCTTCTTGCCTATCTTTTCACTTCTATCATCAATTTCAGCACGAATATCATTATTTTTTAATTGATTTAAAACATTTTGAGCATAAGTTATAAATTTATCACTTATCGGCAAAATTTTTACCTGAACCGGCACCAGCCACATCGGGAATTTACCTGCGCAATGTTCTATCAACACCGCAACAAATCTTTCAAGGCTTCCAAATGGAGCACGGTGAATCATTACAGGCCGGTGTTTGGAATTATCTTCACCAATATAAGTGAGGTCAAATCTTTCCGGTAAATTATAATCAACCTGTATCGTTCCTAATTGCCATTTTCTGCCAATTGCATCCCTTACCATAAAATCAAGTTTTGGTCCGTAAAAAGCGCGATCACAGGAAATTGGGAAAAGAATTGGAATTATTTACTTTCTCAGAAAAAGTAGGTGTGGGATTGC
>DAHXOZ010000177.1 GCA_027364635.1 bacterium
AAAAGTGCCTCTTCAAACCGAAGTTTCTCATCCTCATAAAAGACTGCAACATCTTGCCGCGCGTTATCTTTTGGAAATTTTGCAACCTGGTTTTCCTTTTCATTTGATTGAAATTGCTGATTCAAAAAAACCTTTACTGAGCAATGAAGAATTTCATTTTTCTGTTTCGCATTGCGGTGATTATGCCGCCGCGATCGTGAGCGAAAATAAATTGGTAGGAATTGATGTCGAATTGATCACGGAAAGAGTTGAGAGGATTAAAAATAAATTTTTAAGTGAGAATGAAATGAATCTTCTGCCTGTGTGCAACACAAAATTTCTCACCCTTTGCTGGAGCGCCAAAGAAGCGATTTATAAATGGTACGGTAAAGGCCAGGTCGATTTTAAAAATAACATGATCATTGATCGGTTATTTTATAAAAAGCAGGAAGGACGGATAAATGCGCATTTTCAAAAAGACGAAAGAACGGAACTTATCGTTGAATTCCGGTTTTTAGAAAACCTTTGCCTGGCCTGGGTTTAAAGAAAATAAAAATCGCGACTATTTATTCCTGCCCGAATGATTCCCCGCCAGAATGAATTTTTCGGGCTGGGTTCACAGGCGGGGGTTTACTATGGAACAGTTGTACAATAGCTGCTGTCTTTTGCATATTTCGGGAGATACCACGAACTATCATGATCTCCGGTTACGTTATCGTGAAAATGGACGATCTCATTTCCTTCCTGAAAAGCCACCACTGTGGTAATATAATAAGTAGGATAAACAAAACTATCGAGTGTGGGAGTGTTTAAGATCGTTCCACATTTTAGCGTAATGCCCGGCGGGTCTATTGGTTTATCGGCAGTAGTTTTATTTTTCTTGCAGGCAAATCCTGTGAAGATGATCACCGTAAGCAGCAATTTTTTCATTCATTTCATTTTGGGTAAGTCTGTTTATAAAATTCGATAGATTCGTTAATAATATCAAAGGCAATCTCTTTATCCTGGAAATCGCTGATCTCTACTTTTTTGTGTTCAAGCACTTTATATTGTTCAAAATAATTTTTCAAAACTTTAAAAATATGCGGAGGAACTTCATCCAGGCTTTTTATATAATTAACGGTAGGATCATTTACCGCAACAGCTATAATTTTATCATCGATCAAATCAGAATCTATCATTTGCATGTTGCCGATCACAAAAGCTTCTACCAAACACAAAGGCTGGATCGGTTCAGAGCACATCACCAAAATATCCAGCGGATCGCCATCTTTACCAAGAGTTTGCGGAATAAATCCGTAGTTAACCGGGTAATGAAAGGAAGAATAAATGATGCGGTCTAATTTCAGTAAACCTGTTTTTTTATCTATTTCATATTTTGATTTGGAGCCCTGTGGAATTTCAATGAGCGCTGTTACGATTTTCGGAGCTTTTTCACCATAAGAAGCACCGTGCCATGGATGTAAAACGTACATACTTTATTTTTATTATTTGTCTTTAAAAAGTTATAGGTTATAAGTTGAAAGTAATAAGTATTAAGAAATGTGAAATTTCTTTTAAGCTTTCGATACTAGTATTACAGATTCACACTTGACAATTCATAATTCACATTCTCTATCCTTTTCCTGACTGATAACGGATCACTTCTGCTTTTTCAATGGTTATCAGTCCACCGGATTTTGATTCTTCAAAAAGATGCTCAACGGTTTTAATAAACGCATTTATTTTTTCGAGCGTATCTACTATTTCAACAATTATCGGAAGGTCGGATGAAATATCAAATAACTTTGCTGTATGAATATTACTGTTGGCGCCAAAGCCCATAATACCACGTATTACTGTTGCACCGGAGAGGGATTGTTTTTTTGCTTCAAAAACGATGGTTTCATATAGTGGCTGCTGGTGATATTTATCTGATTCTCCAAGAAAAATACGAAGAAGTTTCGCATTGGGATCGTTGATCATTTTATAAATATTTTATTAAAGATATTCCTCCAAAAGTAGCTGCCAATCCGAGAATAATACTATAGGCCACATACGAAAATGCCGGTACATATTCTGCATCATGAAGCATGCTTACTGTTTCATTTGAAAACGTAGAGAACGTAGTAAACCCGCCCATTATGCCTGTTGCCAGGAAAAGCCTCCAGACCGGGGAAACGTTTCCTCTATCACTCAAACCATAAATAACGCCGATCAAAAAGCAGCCTAAAATATTTACAAATAAAGTGCCGTAAGGAAAGGTTGAAAGAAATCTGTTTTGAATAAACAAGCTGATCAGGTAGCGTGAAATACCACCAATAAAACTTCCAATTCCTACGGCCAGTATAATTTTCATTTCTAAATTTTCTTTTAAAATATCCAGTTTCAATTATCAGTAAATGTATACTTAAAATCAACGAGCCAATCCTTATTTTGTTTTACCAGTTTAATTTTTGACGGTTTGTTTTTAAAACTGTTGGTATAATAAATAATATCTACTGAATCAGATTTTGCAATGGAAGAATCAATGATAATATTTGCTTCACTGTAGCCCCGCCTTGTTGCTGCATCCATTTTATTGTTGAAATCTTTAAGTCCCTGGAAATATTCCATATTGGTACTGTCTTTCAGTAAATATTTTTCAGCTTTTTTATAGTCGCCTTTTAAAGAAGCTTCAATAAATCCTCTTCCGGAAGTGAGGGCATCACTTTTGTCTACGTTTTCATTGTTGCTGCAACTTGTTGCAAAGAGGGTTATTGCAGATAGTATGATGAATGCACGTTTCATTTCTTCTTTTAAGGATGAAGGTAAATATCTTTATGTTCAAAATAAAAAACACCTTTTGTGAAGGTGTTTTTGTTGATGTAATTCAAAAAATATTTTTGTTCCCGGTTATTTATTGCTGTCATTGGGAGCGCTTTGCTGCATATTGCGCATATTACTCATGGCACTGTCCATTTTTTGTTTTATCTGTGCGCTATCCATACTTCCTATTCCGCTCATTCCATGTTCCTTCATTTTTTTATTGGCCATTTCCATTAACGTTGACATGTCAAAAGCTACTTTCCAATCACCATTTTCTTTTTTTAAAAGAAAATCGGTGCTTTCATTGGATTTTGAATCAGTCACAGAAACCGTTGCTTTATCACCATCAATTACCGCATCGCCCATTTTCATATTATCGATCATTTCCATCATTTTATCTGTATGCCCTCCGTTGTCCTGGTTTTGCATGCTTTGCATTCCCATTTCCATCATGCTGATCATCCCGTCACTATCCTGTGTGGCGAGGGTTTTAGCTTTTTTAAAATCTTTTTGTGACAGCGCGGTCAAAAAACTGTGAAGTACATCCTTCGGATTTCCTTTTCCTGCAGATTTGCAACCTGAAAGAATTATCAGGGATACAGTAGCCGCTAAAACGATCATCTTCTTCATAACATTTTTATTTAATTGTTTGGCAAAAGTAAATTTTATTTTAAAAGCATGTTTACCGGTAAAATAAAAAGGCGACATCAGTGCCGCCTTTAAAAAAATCATCAACTTTTATTTTAAATCTTGCAATTCTTTTAATTTTTCTTTATCGTAAGCTTTAATGATCGCCTTAACGAGTTTGTGTCTTACCACATCTTCTTCATCAAGAACTACATGCCCGATGCCATCAATATTGGCAAGAATACGTACTGATTTTTCAAGGCCGCTTTTTACTTTCGGTGGAAGATCTATTTGAGTTACATCGCCCGTGATGATTGCTTTTGCGCTTGCGCCTATCCTGGTTAAAAACATTTTTAACTGCAGGTCGGTCGCGTTTTGCGCTTCATCCAAAATAATAAAAGCATTATCGAGCGTACGGCCACGCATATACGCTAATGGTGCAATTTCGATGGCGCGCGTGGTCATGTAATAACCCAGCTTATCAGCGGGGATCATATCATCCAAAGCGTCGTAAAGGGGCCTTAAATAAGGATCGATCTTTTCTTTAAGATCGCCTGGAAGAAAACCAAGGTTTTCGCCGGCTTCAACTGCCGGGCGCGTGAGAATAATCTTTTTTACCTGTTTGTTTTTTAAAGCTCTTACGGCAAGGGCAACAGCAGTGTAAGTCTTACCAGTTCCGGCAGGCCCAATCGCAAACACAATATCATTTTTATCAATTGCCTGCACCATTTTCTTCTGATTGGAAGTGCGTGCTCTTACACTTTTGCCATGCGGGCCGAAAACCAAAACATCAGTTTGGTTTTTTTCAATAAAATAATCAATCGCTTTTTCATCGTCGCCCCCTAAAATCTGTTCAAGATAATTTTCACTCATGTTGCCGTTTCTTTCGAGGTATTGTACAGCAAGGTTTATTTTATCCCTGGCATTTTCTATTTGTTCAGGAGCGCCGCTTAGTTTGATCTGGGTGCCGCGGCTAAGAATTTTCAGGCGGGGAAATTTTTTTTTAAGGATGTCTAGTTTTCCATTGTTTACGCCAAAGAATTCAATAGGGCTAACGGTTTCGAGGTTTATTATCGTTTCAGTCAATAGGGTTAGTTTAATAGGTTAAGAAAAAGTTGTTTCGTAATCAAATATAAAAAACTGAAATCTTTATTTACTAATTTACTTATTCACATTAAAATAAAAATGTTAAAAACTTCTTTATCGTTCAAAAAAAATGGAGCGGATTAATTTTTTTTAATACTTTCGACAACTAAAATACAAAATACTACATATGAAGAAAAGTACCCTGATTGTTATCGGATGCCTGATATCCGTTTTTGCGTTCCAGGCTTTTACCACCCGTCACCAGCCGGAGTGGAAAAATTTAAAAATATTACCGCAGGATATTTCCAAAGATGGCCTTGATAGCGTGATGCATCAATTTACTGCTTCTTTGGGGGTTAAATGTAATTATTGCCATGCAGGAAACCCTGCAGAGCATAGAATGGATTTTGCCAGTGATGAGAAACCGGAAAAACAAATCGCGCGCAAAATGATGTTGATGTCAATTGATATCAATAAAAATCATTTTCAACAGATGGCCGACATGATGAAAAAAGATGATGATAAGATGGCAGTTTCAACAGATACTGCAGCGGTAAGTTATATGCTTAAATATGTTACCTGTTATACCTGTCATCACGGTGAGGCACATCCCAAAAATAAGCCGCCAATGATGAATCACATGCCTCCACCTCCACCGCCGGCTCCGGCTCAAAATAATCAGTAAATTTTCTTTTACTTTAAATAGTTACCGGGAAAGGAAACGCTCCCGGTATTTTTTTGTTAAAAATTACCGGTTTAATAGTAGACGAGGAAATAAGAAAGATTCTTATTCAAACTGTCTTGAAAATAAGTTCTAATAGCAGACAAAGAAATATTTTACTTTTTTATTTTACTCTATTTCAAATAAAAGCACCTGTGTTTTTTCCAGTGGATTAAAATTATTATCTGCAATAAAAAGAAGGGATCTTTTTCCATCCGGAAGAGCAGGTCCGAATGTTACCCCTTCAATATTATCAATGTAAATTCCGAGGTCATCCATATTTAATAATAATTTTTTCGGTATAATTTTTATTCCGGTAGTGTCCTTTAATGAATTTACATTTAGCAGGTTTTCAGCCCCGGAAATATCAGCGAGATAAACTTTTATGGTGCAAGATAAATTGCCGGTAGAAAAAGATCTTTCCAGCACCAGCAATTGGTTGTTGCCAATTGATAAAATATCAGGGATGCCATTGATTTTAAAGCCGCCCGGCCTAAGCGGTGGATGTGCTACCGGATCAATTTTGTAGGCATATTCAGCCACTGCTTTTTTGGTTGCCATATTGAATTTAATTATCCTGCAGATACCGCTGGAATCGCCGGTTCCGGCGGCTGGGCCGTCCTGGAGTAATGGCTCTTCAACGCTTACCAATAAGGAATTGTAATCATCAGTAAATGTCAGTCCCTCAAAAACACCGTTTTGTCTCGGCCCGTATTCTTTGGCGCTCATCTTTACCTGTGAGGGTAAAACAAAAGTATCAATGAAATTTCCATCAGAATTAACTTCCGTAACAGCAGGATTTTCAAGAATTGTTTTTTGTGAGTTAACAATTCTTTCACCTTCACTGCTCCAGATGAATGTATTGGTTTTCGGATCAAGCCTGAGGGCTTCCGGATCAGGAGTATGAAACGGGTCCTGCCTCGAATTGGGATAAAAATTTCCGCTTTGATCTTTTAAAAATATCGTGTTAAGAAAAACAACACTGTCAATTTTATAGTGGTTGATCAAAATATTTGCAGCATAAAATCTTGCCGGGTTTTTATCTGAACGATCATCAGAAATAAAATAATACTCATTTTTTTTAGGATCGTAATCAATACCTGAAAGTCCGCCAACCGTAGTATTTTGAAATTGATAATTAAAAGGAATGATATATTCGTTTAAAAATTTAAGATGAGGAATTGCGGCGGTTTTTTGATTTTGACGGGAAGGACTGCAGGAGCAAAATAAAACTATGAAAAGGGCAAATGCTGATATGGTTTTTGACATAAAAGTTTACGAAAAGTGAATTTGTAAAATGTTTGAAGTGAAAGATAAAAAATTGTCCATTCTTTTTTATCAAATAAAAATTTAAATGTAAGAAATTATTTTGTTCACCCCAATGGAAAGGCTAATTAATATTTTGATGTGCTAAGAGTAGTAATGTGCTAATCTGTAAAGAAAGAAGTCTTTATCCCTTACGCCA
>DAHXOZ010000178.1 GCA_027364635.1 bacterium
GTGGGAAGTTGGTCATTTGAAGCTTCGCGAGGCGACAACCAGGCGCTCGCTGAATTGGGATTTGTTGTAGTTGAAATATCTGCTTTCGCTAAAGTTGAAATAATCTTTCCATTCAAATTGCGCAACACAATTACCGGCGGCACATTTGGTTGAGAATAACTGTCGATAAAATAATTTTTATCAGGAGATAATTGAATTGAATGATTCCCGGTTTCGGGAGTGAGCGTTGTCAAATTTTTTCCTGAAAAATCTACTTTACAAAATTGAGTAAAATAAGGATTTTCCTTTTCCCTTCCATCAGCGAGGAAATACAATTGCCGGGTCTTCTCATCAACTTTTAAAAGTTGAGTAACTACAAAATCGCCGGTGGTAATTTTGTTTTTCAGCTTACCTGTATTTGAATCATACAAATACAAATGTCCCCAGTTGTCTCTTTCAGAATACCAGATGATCTCGTGTGTTTTGGGCAAATAGCGCCAGTTGATCGCTCCCTGTCCTGATTCATATTGCGTAGGAACCGTTTCCGTAAACACTTCACGAACTTCGCCGGTATTGGCATTAGCGATCCTGAATTTTTCTATTTTATGATCGCGTGAAGTAGAGACAAACGCCAGTTCGTTATCGTTGGGATTCCAATCCACATCATCAAAAGTGCCGCTGCTCGCAACATCATCGCTTAAAGAACCGCGATGCGGATCAGGAGGGATTTGCAGCCGGATCACCTTGGGCGTATCTACATTAATGATCACGCGTTGAATCATAATAATATTGCTATCGCCCGGTAAAGGATATTTCCATTTTTCCAATTTAGGATGTCCCACATTAGTGCTGACCAAATACATAAAACCGACCTTTCTTTCGTCCTGCTGAAATGTGGCAATTTTTTTTGAATCGGGCGACCAACGTACAATCGGCGCGTCGCTGTGTTTCCAACCGGCATTGTCTGTAGCGTAACCGAAATATTTTACGCCATCTGTTGTAAGCTGTGTTTCTTTGCCTGAAGGAATATCTCTCACCCACAAATTGTAATCTTTAATGAAAGCCGCTTTTGTTCCGTCAGGTGAAACCACTTCGTTTCTATTTGGGCGACTGATATCTTCTTTTGGCAAATCCTCCCGTGATACGACAGACTTTTTGCCGGTTGCCGCATTTACTAAAACATAATCATTCCCTTCAGCCTTAGAATCGCTGTACCAAAATTGATCATCAGAAATCCAATGTGGATTTACACTGCCATGGTCAACGTATTTATAGGTATTATAAAACAAAAACTGCTCTGCATGCGCATAATCTTTCGCAGTTAAAGTGTCGGAACATTGCGCCATTGCTCCAATCGAAACAAGGGAAGCAAATAAAGCAAGAAAGAAATTTTTCATATTAATTATGTGTGTCTAAGAATTGTAAAGCAGGAAAGTGAGTTGCAAATTAAACGATTTTACATTAAATAAAATCTCGTAGATTTCTTAAAACACTTTTACAGCCCACAGTAAATCAACTTTTTGCATCAATTATTATTTTGTCTTGCCATAAAAAATTTTCATTACGTATTCCTAATCTATTATCTTTAATCCTTCGTATTGCTTTCTTCCAATTTCAGTTTTTTAATACCAATTGGTATTAAAAAACTGGCTAACGCACTTTAAAACCAATAACTATTATGGCAGAGACCTCCACTCAGCAAAGACTTTATTCATTAGATGCCTTGCGCGGCTTCGACATGCTTTGGATCATGGGCGCAGATGAAATTCTTCATAGCACAGCCAAAGCAACCGGCTCTCCTTTCTGGCAAACGATTGCTAACCAATTTACCCATCCCGCATGGAATGGTTTTCACTTTTACGATTTGATATTCCCGCTGTTTCTTTTTATCGCGGGCGTGGCAACTCCTTTTTCTGTGGGCCGCGAACTGGAAAAAGGAAAGACACGGCAACAGGTTTTATGGCGGGTGGTTAAAAGAGGGTTGATCCTCGTTATCCTTGGTATCATTTACAACAACGGATTGGTAATAGAACCCATTTCCAAAATGCGTTTTGCAAGCGTTTTGGGTAGAATCGGTTTGGCTTACATGTTTGCCAATATCATTTATATCTACTCCAAACAGCGGGCACAGATGATCTGGTTTTTTGGAATCCTCATCGGTTATTGGCTGATGTTTAAATTTACTTCGGCTCCAGGGTTTCCTCCCGGCGACCTGACAATGCAGGGAAATTTTGCTTCCTACGTTGACCGTATGTTCTTGCCCGGCAGGCTTTATCTCGGCATTCATGATCCTGAAGGAATCATGTCTACTATTCCGGCAATCGCTACCGGTTTGCTCGGCATTTTAACCGGGCAACTTTTAAAGAATGGCACGATGAGTAAAGAAAGGAAAGCCCGGTGGATGGCACTTTCAGGGGTTATTTTGATTGCGGCCGCGCTTATATGGAACTTTGATTTCCCCATTAATAAAAACCTGTGGACCAGTTCATTTGTACTGAATGTTGGCGGCATAAGTCTTTTGCTTCTTTCGCTGTTTTATTATATAATAGATGTGCTGGGTTACAAAAGCTGGGCATTTTTCTTTAAAGTGATCGGGATGAATTCCATTCTCATTTATATGTCCAACAGGTTTATCAACTGGGCATACAGCACCAATGCATTTTTTGGTTGGCTCGGGCAATTGACAGGCAATCCGTTTAATGTAGTGGTAATAGCCATTTGCGTTGTATTGGTAAAATGGGTTTTCCTCTATTTTATGTACAAAAAGAAAGTGTTCCTCAGGGTATAAGCGCTAAGTTTAATACTTTTGGGCATCAAAAAAATAAAATCAATGATACCCGTAAAAGCATTTGCAACTAAAGGGCCGGATTCTCCGCTAGCCCCCTTTGAATTCGAAAGAAGAGATTTAAGAGAACACGATGTTCTGGTAGATATTTTATTCTCCGGTGTTTGCCATTCTGATGTACACCAGGCCAGGAACGAATGGGGAGGTTCTATGTACCCGATGGTTCCAGGCCATGAAATTGTAGGCAAGGTTCTTAAAGTGGGAAGTAAGGTTACCAAATTTAAAGAAGGCGATTTAGCCGGTGTGGGCGTAATGGTTGATAGCTGTCGCGAATGTAAACCTTGTGTAAGCCATATGGAACAATATTGCGTGGAAGGAATGACCGGAACCTATAACGGATACGAAAGAGATAAAGTAACGATCGCTCAAGGTGGTTATAGCACGCAAATCGTTACCGACGAAAGATGGGTATATCATATTTCTGATAAACTGGAGTTATCCGGTGTAGCGCCTTTGCTGTGTGCTGGTATTACCACTTATTCGCCGCTCAAATACGCCAATGTACAACCGGGAGACAAGGTGGCTGTCGCCGGGCTTGGCGGTTTGGGACATATGGCGGTAAAATTTGCGGTAGCCATGGACGCGGATGTAACCGTGTTAAGTACTTCTCCTTCCAAAAAACAGGACGCACTTGATTTGGGCGCTCATCATTTTGAACTGAGTACCGATGAAGGAACGATGAAAAAACTGAAAGGCAATTTTAACGTAATCCTTGATGCAATAAGCGCCGAACACGATTATGAAAAACACCTCGACCTTTTAGACCTGAACGGAAAATTATTGGTGGTAGGCTTACCCAAAGACAATCCGAAAGTAAACCCGTTTGCGCTGATAAAAAATCGCAGGTCAATCATTGGTTCTATGATTGGAGGCACCAAAGAAACACAGGAAATGCTTGATTTCTGTGCCGAAAAAAATATTACCGCCAATGTAGAAGTGATAAAAATGCAGGACATCAACGAAGCCTTTGAGCGCATGATAAAAAATGATGTGAAATATAGATTTGTGATTGATATGGCGAGTTTGAAATAAGTGGAGGATTATCACAAATTAACCAGCCTATAAATTTGTTGGTGAGAAAGTAAAGCGATACTCAGGGAATCAAGAATCAGTGCTATTGGTTCCGATTGTATTTTGTTTTAACCTGATGATATTGGTTTTACCCCCTCGTTCTACTTCAAATTTTTGTGTTCCATCCCATGCTTTATTAGCAAAGGGACCACTTTTCCATATGACAACCATCTTCGTTTTATCAAATGAATAGTTACCTTTTCCTGCGCTTGATCCACCGGGTAAATACACTTCATAATTGCCATCGCCCTTCAAAATAAAATAACCATCATAAGCACCGTACCCGGAATTGTACACGTAAATGTTATATTTCCCTGCCCTCGGTCCGGCAGTTGCCAAAGTATTATTGATGGCATCCGCATTCCGGGCCTTGATCCAATATCCTTCAATCCATCCATCTGCCCAGCCATTATCATCGTAATGCACTTTGTAGTAAGTATTCCCATTGCTAACGGCCAGAATGGTGGCCGGGTGATTTTTACCTTGAGTTGTTTCTACCTTATCACCTACTTTCCATACTTGCGCAAAATTGTAATTGGCAAATAACAGGAAGAAGCATAACAGGGTCACTGTATAAGCATAGGGCTTACATTTTTTAATGGCAGCTATTCCAAAGTTAGCTTCATTGAAAAGTAATATTTGTTTCATTCTATTGTAGATTATGGTTGATTTGAAATCAATTGGCGATCCTATTAAAAATAAATTTAAATTTTTTTTTAAATTTCTCAAAAAATATCAAAAAAATAGGGATAAAGCAGGCAGAACCTTATTCTAGTAATCGTTTGCAACAGAATTTCAAGTAAAGATTTAAAAATTCTAATCCACAGTAAACCAACTTTTATTGTGTGTTTTTATTTTGGTTAAAAATCAGGTAGAGTGCTAAGTCTCGCTAACCATTATCTTTTCCAGGCTGGCTTTTATTTTTTCATTTCATTCAGCATGAGTATTATCTTATCTAATTTTTCGACTTCGATGGAATTCAGTTTAGCCTGCAGGGCTTCTATTTACAGTTTTGCCTGCGTGTTGGTTTCATAATCTTTTTGTGCCTGTACCCTGTCTCGTTCGTTTTGCCTGTTTTGCGCCATCATAATGATGGGCGCTGCATAAGCTGCCTGCGTAGAAAAAATCAGGTTCAGTAAAATGAATGGATAAGCATCCCAATGGTAAATAAATCCAACAAGGTTTAATGCCATCCATATAACTACAAAAATGCTTTGATAAATAATAAAAGTCCATGAACCCATTCCGTTTGCTACTTTATCGGCTACTTTCTGTCCAAAAGTCAGCCTTTCCTGGTATAATTGATGCCATGTTTGATTGCTAATCATGTTTCTAAAATTTAATTACATAATAAAAAAATTTGAGGATAAAAAATATGAAATGGGTCTAAAAATAGCTTATAAAATCGATAGTATAGCTAGTACCTTCAGCAACCACTAGAACCATCCTCTTTTCCCTATTCGAATTCATTTTGGAGATCTTTTAAAAATGAAAAACCACATTGTAATTTTCACTTTCTGCAAGTCTCAAAAAAAGAGAATAATTTACGCTTCCCGGCCACAATTTGTAATCAATCTGTCAACTTTATAGTATTTGATTATTTTCTTTCAGATTAAGGCAATCTTTGCTGCAATATCAAGCTGAAATTTTCGTTTCAATCAAAATCCGGTGAGACAATAATTTATGAAAACCCTTTCGATAACACTACTCTCTTTAGTGTTCTTTCTTCATGGCGTGGCGCAGGAGAATTCAAAAAAATGGCAGGCAACTGCAGAGATAAATTTTACGGGCGTACCGGTACTTCATGTTTCAGGAACAGACAGCAGTTATCAAAATGCGCTATCCGTAGCACCTTCATTTGACTTCAGAAGTCCTGGCGGATTTGGCATTACTTACGCTCCCTATTTTGTAACAGGCGGTCCAGATGCCGGTTTATATATGCACGACATAACCATCGGGCTGGAACAATATGGAAAAAAAACATGGGATATTGTTGCTGATTACAGTCATTTCTTTTTTACAGGAAACAGTAGTATTCCCACCACGCCGATCACCAATGAAGTGATCATGGAAGTTGCTTATAAAAAATGGTTGCTAAATCCTGTGATCTCTGCAGGTATTGGATTTGGAACCAATAAAGAGGTTTCTCCCTCTACACTGGCATATGATGCTGAACTGGCAGGAGGAATCAGCCATTCATTCGATTGGGGACAGGACAATGATTTCACTTTTAATGTTACTCCTTCAGCACTTGTGAATGCGGGTACAAACCAATATTTCTCATTTCTGAAACTTTCAAAGTATATTTCTCACAGCAGCAGCTTCAAGACTCTTGTAAAGAATACCCATGCAACCAATAAGGGAAAAGGGAGAGGTAGTTCAACTTCTACAACTACCACTACAACTACAACTACTGAAACACCCGTTGCAGCTGAAAAAATGGGGTTAAATAATTTTGAAATCAACCTTGAATCAACAATAGAATACGGGGCTTTCAGTATTCGCCCTTCGGGAAGCGTATATATCCCTTTTGCCGGTTCAAATTCTTTAAGCGGTTATTGGGAATTGAATATATCTTATTACTTTTAAAAAATTCCAACCACATTTAAATGAAACCCGAATAGATAAAAATGCCCTTAGCAAGTTATGTTCTGATAATAATAGGATTAATTTATTTACTGGAGTTTCCCCAAAAGTTCTAATCAGGGAATAAGCTGAGGACAAAATTTTGCGTCTTATTGTCACTAACTGTTTG
>DAHXOZ010000179.1 GCA_027364635.1 bacterium
AGGCGGGATGATCATTCTCAAAAAAGGAGAGCCCGATAATAAGCGTGTAACCGTAAGCGTTGGCAATCGCCATCATGATAATCATTCTAACATAAGCACTTCGTCTTTTGTCTTCGACCTGGGTTTTGCCAACTGGACCGATAAAACCAATTACGCCAATGCAACCAACAATCAATATATTGTAAATAAGCCAGGTTCACCGGCTTTAAGCGCAAATGACCTTAAATTAAAAACCGTAAAATCGGTGAACGTAAATATTTGGTTTTTTATGCAAAGATTGAACCTTATAAAACATTATTTAAACCTAAAATATGGGTTAGGGCTTGAATTAAATAATTACCGGTTTACACACGATATAAGCTTTAATGAAGGAGGAATGAATCCATATAATGCAGCTCAAAACATTCCTCATCCCTTTATCTTCCAGGATTCTGTTAGTTTCAAGAAAAACAAGCTGGCGGCAGATTATATTACTGTCCCAATAATGATCAACTTAATCAGCAATCCCAATAATGATAAAAAAGGTATCAGCTTGAGCGGCGGGGTAAGTATGGGATATTTATACAGTAGCCGCAACAAACAAAAAAGCAGCTCGAGAGGAAAAGAAAAAAATCGCGGGGATTATGATCTTGAAAACTGGAAGTTTTCTTATGTAGGAGAACTTGGCCTGGGGCCGGTTCATTTATATGGTTCTTACAGTCCCAAATCAATTTTCAAAAATGATTTAAATTTTACTCCCTACAATATCGGAATTCGATTTAGTAATTGGTAATTCTTTCTCATGTTTAGTTTAATCAGGATGCACAAAAACCTGCTTCGAAAGAGCAGGTTTTTTTATTAGAGAAAAAATTAAAATCTGAATTATTTGTTGGTTTACTGGTAACCGTTATTTGCTCAGGTGCATACTTCTTTCGCGGTACAACTGCCTGAAATATGGATCACGAAGATCTTTAATAAAACGAATGGCCTCACCTGTACTTTTCATTTCGGGGCCTAATTCTTTATTTACATTCGGAAATTTATTGAAAGAAAAAACAGGTTCTTTAATTGCAAATCCTTCCAGCTTCTTCTCAAAGGTAAAATCTTTAATTTTAGCTTTACCCAACATTATTTTAGTAGCAATATTAAGATATGGAATCTGGTAAGCCTTAGCAATAAACGGAGTAGTTCGTGAAGCGCGCGGATTGGCTTCAATCACGAAAACTTCTCCATTTTTTATAGCAAACTGAATATTAATAAGACCTTTTATTTGCAGTGCACGCGCAATCTTTTCGGCATATTCTTCCATTGTTTGCACAATCAATGGCGATAAATTAAACTGGGGCAAAACCGCGTTGCTGTCTCCGCTATGAATTCCTGCAGGCTCAATATGTTCCATCAATCCCATCACGTGAAAGGTTTCTCCGTCAAAAATCGCATCAATCTCTGCTTCCTGGCATCGATCTAAAAACTGATCAATTAAAATTTTATTGCCGGGCAAATGTTTTAATAAACTCAACACACCATTTTCCAACTCTTCATCATTCAATACAATTCTCATTCTTTGTCCGCCAAGCACATAACTCGGACGCACCAAAACCGGGTAACCAACCTGCCTTGCTATCTCAATTGCTTCATCCGTATCATAAGCCGTTCCATATTTTGGATAAGGAATTCCCAACTCTTTAAGCATATCACTAAAGCGGCCACGATCTTCAGCAATATCCATATTGTCGTAAGAGGTCCCGATAATCTTTATGCCTTTTTCATGTAACCTTTTTGCAAGTTTAAGAGCTGTTTGGCCGCCGAGTTGTACAATAACGCCGTCAGGATTTTCCAGTTCAATAATTTCCCAGATGTGTTCCCAAAAAACAGGTTCGAAATACAATTTATCAGCAATATCGAAATCGGTAGAAACGGTTTCAGGATTACAATTTATCATGATCGCTTCCATTCCACATTCTTTGATGGCCAATAAACCGTGCACGCAGCAATAATCAAATTCAATTCCCTGGCCAATACGGTTTGGGCCACTGCCAAGTACAATAATTTTTTCCTTTTGAGAAGGTACCGATTCGTTGTAAATAATGTTATTGTTCATTTTTGATTTTAAAAGTGACAGATTGGTTATAAAGTGTATTTATGTTTGGTAGAGATTCAAATTTTTAATAAACCTGAAATCTTTTTTATTAAATGTAAATAGCGGAATGTCGAGATAAAGCGCTGTCGCAGCAATAAAAGCGTCTCCCATTAATAAGCCATGGCTGGATGAATAAGTTATTATTAATTTTTTTGTAACTGTGCAAATGTTGTCAGAGAGCGAAATGTTGTCAAAGGGCTCCAACTGTTTCAATATTCTGTTTTTATCTGAATTGCTTTTACATCCTTGTATCATTTCAATGGTAGTTATAATAGAAATACAAGGTTCAACACTTCTATTATTAAAATCAAAAAAAGCAGTTTGAGCAATTTGATTAAATTTTTTATGGGTATCAAAAAAATTAATCAATACGTCAGTGTCAATTAGTACGTTGCTTTTTTTCTTGTCCATGCTTTTTTTCTTATAACTGATGCGTCTTCAAGATGTAACTCTGTTAAAGCGCCGGCTAATTTCTTTGGATCAAATTTCCTTTTGGCTTTAATAATAGTTACGTCTTTTTTAATCATAAATTCTTTATCGCCATCAGTTCTATCGAAATTTGATTCGATATTCAAAACTTTTGCTAACGTTTTTATAGCCTCTAAAGCTTTTGTATTATCAGATTTTAAAATTAAAGTTTGCATTTCCCTTTCCGGTTTTATCAAAGGTACAAAACGGTTTACTCAAATGTGCTATAAAAATAAGGTGTCTTTGCTTCAAACTCTGCGCTGCAGGTATCCACCATTTTATAAACACGTGTAATTCCCAATGCTTTTCTTTTTTCATAAATGTCTTCGTCCGTACTGCCGTCTTTCATGATTTTGGATATTTGTTCGTCGCCAAAACCAAGATATTTTGCTTCTTTTAAAAGTTCCGGTGAAATAGTTTCAAGAGAGGTTTTTGCAATCGCTTTTTCACAGTTTACAATTTTTTGGATTTGGTAAATAAACCAGCGGTCTATTCCTGTTGATTCACATATCCTCTTCACGCTCACACCAATCATTAAGGCATCTTTTATACGGAAAATCCTGTCCCATTTAGGGATTTTCAGGTATTCAACTATTTCCTCAGCGTGCATCAGGCTTTTTCCGTAATAACCAAGGCCAACTGCATTATTTTCAAGGCTCTGGCAGGCCTTCTGAACGGCTTCCGCAAAACTTCTTCCGATAGCCATTACTTCTCCTACTGATTTCATTTGAAAACCTAATGTATCATCAGCGCCTTTGAATTTATCAAAATTCCATCGCGGAATTTTTACAATCACATAGTCAAGTGCCGGTTCAAAATAAGCCGAAGTGGTCTTAGTTATCTGATTTTTTAATTCATCCAGCGTAAAACCAATCGCCAGCTTAGCAGCAATTTTCGCAATCGGGTAGCCGGTTGCTTTACTTGCCAAAGCTGATGAGCGACTTACACGAGGATTTATTTCAATTGCAATCAGTTCTTCTGTTTTGGGATTGATAGCAAACTGGATATTACAACCTCCGGCAAAATTTCCCAAATTCCTCATAATGGCAATTCCTGTATTTCTCATCTTTTGATAAGCTGTATCGCTCAACGTCATGGCCGGCGCAACAGTTATGGAATCTCCGGTATGCACACCCATTGGATCGAAATTTTCAACGGTGCAAATAATTACTACATTATCATTATCATCCCGAAGTAATTCTAATTCAAACTCTTTCCAACCCATCATCGCTTTTTCAACCAAAACTTCATGCATTGGCGAAGCTGTTAATCCACGGTTCAACGCTTCATCCAAATCCGCTTTATGAAATACCACGCTTCCACCCGAACCACCCAAAGTAAAGGATGGACGGAGTACCAAAGGAAAACCAATTTCCTGTGCTATCTCCTTACCCTCTAAAAAAGAGTTGGCAATTTTTGCCGGAGCTACAGGAATATTCATTTCCACCATCCAGGCGCGAAACTTTTCACGGTCTTCTGCCTTATCAATGGCTTTAATATCTACGCCAATTAACCGGATATTATATTTTTCCCATATTCCCATTTCATCCGCTTCCTTACAAAGATTTAAAGCTGTCTGGCCTCCCATAGTACCCAGCACCGCATCTATCTTAAATTCACCTGATTGATTTTCTTCAATAATTTGTTCAATACTTTCGGCGGTAAGAGGCAACAAATAAACTTTATCTGCCATCATCGGATCGGTCATAATGGTGGCTGGGTTGCTGTTAATAAGAAGAACTTTAACCCCTTCTTCTCTCAAACTTCGCGCGGCTTGCGTACCAGAATAATCAAATTCGCAGGCTTGCCCGATAACGATCGGGCCCGAACCTATAATTAAAACTGTTTTAATAGAATGATCTAATGGCATGGAATTATAATGTGTGGGCGCCAAAAATAATGGAAAGTGATGAAATAAAGAGAAGAAAAAATGAAAAGAAGATTATAAATAAATTTTTTAAACAATTGTATTTGTCAAATTAAAAATCAGGGTTATTTGTTTGTCTATTATAAAAAAAACAGGCCTTTCCCCAAAGACCTGCCTTTTTAAATTCCTATCAAAGTAGGAAATAAATCATAGAAGGTAATGTTTATCCGAACCATACAGATTCTTAAACATTTTCTTCAGAATATAAATTTTATCAATCCATTCGTCCTCGCCCTTACTTTGAAATTCATCCATATAATGTTCTACATTTTCCACAGTTTCTTCCACATTATCCAGTAATTCGTTCGTTTTACTTTTAAGAAAAGCATAAAATTCATTTCTTTTCTCCTGTGGCATACTTAAAAATTTTATCAAAGCGAAGCCCCCTGCGGCTCCCAGTATAATTGCTGCAACCTTGTTTGATTTTGACATTGTTAAGTAAAAATTTAAGTTCTTAGATTTGCAAAATATGATTACAATTTCTATTAAAAATTATATTATACATAAACCGTTCCTGTTTTTAATATTACTGTTTCCTTCTGCTTTTACTCAGGCACAATTTTTCCCGGCAAAACATTATCCCAAAAATTATTTCATTTATCCGGTAGATGCCAGAATAAGCCTTGCCGCCAATTTTGGAGAATTGCGTCCCAATCATTATCACATGGGGCTCGATTGCAGAACCAACCAGGTAGTGAACCGGCCGGTAAAAGCAGCAGCGCAAGGATACGTTGCCCGGGTAACGGTAGAGCCATTTGGATACGGACAGGCAATTTATATAAATCACCCCAATGGTTTAACAACCGTTTACGGGCATTTAAACCGTTTCTTTCCGGCGCTGGCAAAGTATGTAAAGGAGAAACAATATGAACAACAAAAATGGAATGTGGATTTGGAAATTCCATCCCGGTTATTTCCGGTGAAGCAAGGACAATTTATAGCCTATAGTGGAAGCACAGGCGGCTCGATGGGCCCGCACACGCATTTTGAAATCCGCGATACAAAAACGGATAAAGTATTAAACGAGCTTTTGTTTGGTTTGCCGATTCCTGATAAAGTTCCGCCAACGATCATTCGGCTGGCTATGTATGATAGAGATAAAAGCACTTACAGTCAATCTCCGGAAATTTTCAGCCTTAAAAAAGTGGGTGGCGATTATACCACTGTTGAAAATATAATTCCTGTTCATGCTGATAAAATCAGCTTTGGAATTTCTGCAAATGACAAACAATCCGGTTCCAATAACCCGAACGGAATTTATGAGGCGGTTATTTATCTTGATGAGGTTCCATTATCTGCCTTTGAACTTGACAGCATTAGCTACGCTGAAACCCGTTATGTAAATGCCCACGTGGATTATAAAACCCATGCTGCTGGCGGTCCTTATATTGAACATCTTTCCAGATTACCTGGTTATCCCCAGGGAGTTTATAAAGATATCAATGGTGATGGAGTAATCCAATTACATGATATGAATGTACACCAGGTAAAAGTGGTAGTGAAAGATCCTTATGGAAACACTTCTGTTCTCAACTTCAAAATAAAAAAAGGATCGATTAATAAAGATCCTAATCCCGTTACAAACAATAATTCCATTGAATTTCAACCGGGACAGGTAAACGTTTTTGAAACACAAAGCCTCCAGCTTTATTTACCACCTGCCACATTATATGATTCTGTAGCTTTTTCTCATTCAGAAAAAATTTCAGATGCACCTGATGCTTATTCAGCTGATTATTCTGTTCTGTCTGGCTTAATTCCTTCGCAGGATTATTTTACAGTCAGGATAAAAGCAAATAAGCCTGTTCCCGATGAATTAAAAAACAAAATGCTGATAAAGCAAAGTTGGAAGGGGAAAAGTGAAGTAACGAAAGCATCACACAACGGCGATTGGTATACCGCCAAATTCAACAATTTTGGCAATTTTGAATTGTTGGCAGATGATGTTCCTCCTCTTATCCGTGTTGATTTTCATGACGGTGCCAATCTTTCGCATTATCATACTATTGTTGCTACTCCAACCGATAATAATCATGTAATTAAAAATTTTCGCGCAGAATTAGATGGAAAATGGCTGATGTTTACAAATGACAAAGGCAAAAATTATATGTATTCTTT
>DAHXOZ010000017.1:0-2736 GCA_027364635.1 bacterium
TGTTGTTCCTGGTTTAAAATATATTTTACAACCGCATCAATATGAGATTGTGAATAAGAAAAAACGCCATAACCATTCTGCCACGCAAATTTATTATTTGTCCAACCTTTGCTGTTTATGAATTCGTTGCTTTCAACCTTTATCTCTTTTACAAAGTCAGAAATTTCCATTACAGGTTTAAATCCTACAAAAATGTGAGCATGGTCGGGCATGCAATGGATTGCCAACATTTTTGACTTCCTGTTTTGTACAATGCCTGTAATATATTTATGCAATTCTTCTTTATTCTCTTTTTTTATTAGCGACTGCCTGTTCTTTACTGCAAAAACAAACTGTAAATAAATCTGTGAAAATGTATTGGCCATTCATGATAATTTAAAATGAAGGGGAGGCTCCTATGGAGCCAATTAAACGTGAATTATAAATCTATAAACAGTTTGCTCCTATGGAGCATGGCTATTTTTAACGAATATAATTTTTATTTTTCTGAATTGAGTTCCTTGGATAATTGAGAACTTTCTATTTCTTAAATAAGAACAGGTGGCTCCTATGGAACCAATTAACGTTGAATCGTAAATCAATAAATAGTTTGCTTCTGTGGAGCATCTTTATTTTTACCGAATATAATTTTTATTTTTCTGAATTGGGTTTCATGGATAATTGGAAAACTTTTTTTTCTTAAATAAGAACAGTCTGCTCCATTGGAGCCAATTAACGTTGAATCGTAAATCTATAAACAGTTTGCTCCTGTTGAACATGGCTATTTTAGCGAATAAAATTTTTATTTTTCTGAATTGGGTTTCATGGATAATTGGAAAACTTTTTATTAGATAGTATGAATTGCGCTCTGCATTTTGCTCCATAGGAGCTGCCTGTTTATAGACCTAAAGAATTATTGTTGTTGGCTCCATAGGAGCCTCCTGCAAGTTGAAGAGAGGGAGGTTGTCCTGAATTAGCGCATAGCTTTGTGCTGTTGATAAAGGAAGAACTTATAACTAGTCCTCAATCACAATGAGCACACATTTTGACATCTTTAATGCTAAATAAAAATTTTAATTTCCTGTTGGATTACTGTGATAGAGATTACCAACTAAAAGCTTCAACCGCATCAAAAGTTTTTTGAAGGTCTTCTGAACTTAAGGCATTGCTGATAAACCAACTTTCAAAAGCCGAAGGAGGAAGATAAATTCCATGATCAAGCATGTGATGGAAAAATTTGTTGAAAATATTGATATCGGTTTTTGATGCGGAATCAAAATCAATTACTTCATCATTCGTGAAAAAAAGACTTATCATACTGCCGACGCGGTTAATCCGATGCGGAATGTTTTTAGCAGCCAGAATATCATTCAATGTTTTTTCAATACGTGCTGTTTTTTCATCCAATTTTGTATAAATGGAAGGGTTGTTTTTTAATTCATTCAACATGGTAAAACCGGCGATCATGGCAATCGGGTTTCCGCTTAAAGTGCCTGCCTGGTAAACATTTCCCAATGGAGCAATGTGTTCCATAATTTCTTTTTTACCGCCAAAAGCACCCACCGGCAAACCACCTCCAATTACTTTTCCAAAAGTGACGAGGTCCGCATTGATGTTGAGCTTTTCCTGCGCGCCGCCCGTTGCCAAACGGAATCCTGTCATCACTTCATCAAAGATGAAAACGATATTTTCCTGGTCGCATAATTTTCTTAATCCTTCTAAAAATCCGTCCTGTGGTGGCACACAACCCATGTTACCTACGACGGGTTCAACGATGATCGCCGCGATTTCTCCCTTATTTTCTTCAATTAATTTTTCAACTGCCTGCAAATTATTGTAAGGAGCTGTAAGCGTGTCCTGCGCGACACCCGCAGTTACGCCGGGAACTGTTTGGATATTTAACGTAGCCACTCCACTGCCCGCTTTTACTAAAAACGCATCTGCATGTCCGTGATAACAACCTTCAAACTTGATGAATTTATTTTTACCGGTGTAGCCACGTGCCAGGCGAATAGCGCTCATGCAAGCTTCGGTGCCGCTGCTTACCATCCGCACGAGATCCACATTCGGCGCCATACTTTTTATCAGCTCAGCCATTTCAATTTCCAGTTCTGTTGGCGCACCGAAAGAAGTTGAACCTGCTGCCTTTTCCTGTATCGCTTTTACTACAGGCTCGTAAGCATGGCCAAGAATCATCGGTCCCCAGGAGTTGATGTAATCAATGAAAGAATTGCCATCTTCATCATAGAGATATGAACCCTTTGCTGATTTTATAAAAAGAGGCGTGCCACCGACACTCCTGAATGCCCGTACCGGAGAGTTTACACCCCCGGGAATTGAGTTTTGTGCTCGTTGAAATAATTCTATACTTTTTGAGATGTTCATTTGTAGTCAATTGTTATAACTGGTTTGCGTTTATTATTACAAGATTGGAAACGCCTGTAAAATCTTTAATATTATGTGTGATCAATTGCAGATTATTTTCGAGGGCAGTGGCTGCAATAATAGCATCAGGTAGCTTCATTTTGCTAGCCTTTCTTATCAAAATGGTTCTTTTTATTACATTCTCTTCCAAATTAAGTATGACACTCTCGGAAATAAATTCATTTATTATCAATTCATCCTCGGGCAAGATGGAAGGCCAGCATAAAAGTTCTATTCTGGTAATTACGGAAAAAAAAGTGGGCTGGTTAATAATATCATCCGTGAACTTGCGTGCGTCTCCTTTGAAAATCCCTTTAAAATAGTTGATTATAA
>DAHXOZ010000017.1:2833-31761 GCA_027364635.1 bacterium
AAAAGTGGGCTGGTTAATAATATCATCCGTGAACTTGCGTGCGTCTCCTTTGAAAATCCCTTTAAAATAGTTGATTATAAAATTAGTATCTAAAAGATAATCCATTCAGCATTATTTTGTTGGAAATCTTTTTTCCCATTCGTTTCTGCTTTCGCGTGTATATTTTAAAAGATTATCTGCAGTTGCTTTTGAAAGGCGTCCTCGGTATTTTTCTGCTTTACTGCCAGAACGTTCTTTTTTTATAGTTGTGTGAATCCTGATTATATCAAGGTCTTCAAGTTCTTTTAACAGATTCATCGCCTTTTCATTTCTAATTTCAACGGTCACTGTTTCCATTTTTGTAATTTTTATAGTTGAAATTACACATTTACTTTTACTTTTCAGTCAAACATTACTCATTCATCACTGACAGAGTAACTTAACCGCATCCTTTGCAAAATAGGTTGCAATCAAATCAGCGCCTGCTCTCTTAATAGAAGTAAGACTTTCAAGAATCGCTTTTTCTTCATTAATCCAGCCCATTTTCGATGCAGCTTTTATTAGTGCATATTCTCCACTTACATGATAGGCACTAACGGGAATGCGTACACTGTTTTTTACTTCACGGATGATATCCAAATAAGCCATCGCGGGTTTCACCATTACAATATCTGCACCTTCCTGCTCATCCATTAATGCTTCTTTTACTGCTTCTGTTCGATTCGCATAATCCATCTGGTAGGTTTTTTTATCACCAAATCCGGGGGCTGAATCCAGTGCATCCCTGAAAGGCCCGTAAAAGCAGGAAGCGTATTTGGCGCTATAAGCCATGATGCCTGTCTTTGTAAAATTATTGTTTTCAAAAGCTTTACGGATAGCGCCGATACGGCCGTCCATCATATCGCTGGGTGCAACAAAATCAGCGCCTGCTTCGGCATGGCTAAGGCTCATTTTTACCAAAGCTTCTACTGTTGGGTCATTTACGATTTCTCCGTTTTCAACAATACCATCATGACCGTAAGAAGAGTACGGGTCTAAGGCTACATCTGTCATCACGACCATTTCAGGAACGGCGTCTTTTATTGCTTTAATGCTTCTTTGCATTAATCCGTCAGGGTTCCACGATTCTTTCCCTGTATTATCTTTTAATTCATCAGGAGCTTTGATGAAAATTAAAACACTTTTAATTCCCATACTCCAACATTCTTTCACATCTTTTATCGTTTCATCTAATGAACGCCGAAAGTAGCCCGGCATAGAAGGGATTTCATAAACTACATTTTCACCTTCATCAATAAATATCGGCAAAATAAAATCTGATGGAGTAAGCGTTGTTTCCGCCACCATACTCCTTATTGCGGGATTGCTTCTTAAAATTCTATATCTTTTTTGTAAATACATTTTATAAGTTTTTTAATGATTCAGGATTCCGGTTTGTATTGAAAACTCTTAAAACAAGAACGGTGTTTCCCTCGATTTGAAAGATGATTACAAACGGAAAGCTTTTAATTTTTGTATCCCGAATATTTTTATCGTCGAGGATGTAGCTAAAATATTGTGGGGTTTGCGATAATTTTAAATAGGAATCTTCAAGTGATTTCAAAAACCTTTCACCCAACCCCGGAGATTGCTCTTCATAATATACATAAGCATAGTCGGTTTCCTGGTAAGCAGTTGCAGAAACTTTTAATTGATATCTCATCTTTTTTTATTTCTGATCTGCTTATGCGCTTCTTCAACAGTAAAAGTACTTTCGGGATGTGCTAACATTTCATCTTTGATTCTATAAAATTCTTCAATTTCTTCCTTGGAATATTCTTGTTCCGTATCATTATATTCATTGGCTAATGCGATCATTAAACCCATCAGTTTTTCATCCGCATTTTCGATAATTTCTTTTAATACCAATTTCTTGTCTGTAATAACCATGGTAACTATTTTTTACAAATTTACCAGAATTTTTGAGTTTAAAGATGTTCTTCTACGCCCACTCCTTTGGTTCCAAACACACTTGCTGCAATTTTTCTTCTTCACTCCCAGGCAAAGGTTGATAATTATATTCGAAACGGACAGTTGGAGGAAGGCTCATTAAAATACTTTCCGTTCTGCCGTTGGTTTTTAAACCGAATAAGGTGCCACGGTCATGGATCAAATTAAATTCAACATACCTGCCTCTTCTTATTTCCTGCCAATATTTATTTTCAGCAGTAAACGAACAATTTTTGCGTTTTTCTACAATGGGAATATAGGATGGAATAAATGCGTTGCCACAGGCTTTGCCGAAATCAACCCAGAACTGCATATCGTGTTTTTCATCTGGCCTTTGGTAATCATAAAAAATACCACCGATGCCCCTGCGCTCATTATTTCGATGGCTGTTCACAAAATAATTATCACATTCTTTTTTAAATGTTGAATAAAAATTGACATCAAATTCATCACAAACATTTTTATAAGTCTGGTGAAAATGCCTGGCATCTTCTTCAAATAAATAATAAGGAGTAAGATCTGTGCCGCCACCAAACCACCTGTCAATCACTTCCTCTTTTTCATTGTACAATTCAAACATTCTATAATTGCAATGAACTGTAGGAACAAATGGATTTACAGGATGAAGCACCAAACTCAATCCGCAGGCAAACCATTTTGCACCGTCGATTTTTAATTGTTTTTTCATGGGTTCGGTAACCTCACCATAAACCACTGAAGTATTTACGCCGCCTTTTTCAAAAACATTTCCTTTGGCTATCACTCTTGTTTTTCCTCCGCCACCTTCTGTTCTTTGCCATTGTTCCTCTACAAACTTTGCCTTGCCATCTGACTCCTCCAATGCTTTGCAGATGCGGTTTTGAAGGTCTTCAATAAATGATATCCAATCTTCTTTAATATTCATTCTCAGATTATTTATTCTCCCTTGGAGGGGCTAGGGGAGGCGATATTCTTTCACTGCATCTACAAACGCTTTTGCATGATCAACAGGAATATTCGGAGTAATGCCATGTCCTAAATTGGCGATATACTTTTGAGCGCCGAATTCATCGATCATTTTATGAACGGCTTTTTTGATTTCTGGTATCGGCAATAATAATTTTGCAGGATCAAAATTTCCCTGCAAAGTGATGCGGTTACCTGACATTTCTCTTGCCATTTTTGGCGAAATCGTCCAGTCTATTCCAATACCCGAAGCACTGCTTTCACTCAATTCAGGCAAAGAATACCAGCTTCCTTTCGGAAATAATATTACAGGTGCTTCTTCTTTTACAGCGTCTGCTATTTTCATTAAATAAGGTTGTGCAAATGTTTCAAAATCCTCCGGACTTAAACAGCCACTCCAGCTATCGAAAACCTGCAAAACATCGGCTCCCGCTTTTGCCTGCGCTTTTAAATAATTGATAGTTGTGTCGGTTATCTTTTGTAGCAACTGGTGGGCCAGATCAGGTTGTACGTAACAAAATTCTTTTGCTTTTTCCCAGGTCTTGCTTCCTTTTCCTTCTACCATATAACAAAGGATAGTCCATGGTGCTCCTGCAAATCCTATCAAAGGAACGCTACCATTTAATTCCTGTTTTGTAAGTGACAGTGCTTTTAATACATAATTTAAATTTTCTTCCACCTCTTCAGTTACTAATAAGTCAATATCTTTTTGGGTTTTGATCACATTAGGTAACGAAGGTCCTTTGCCTTCTTCCATCAACACCTTGACTCCCATTGCCTGGGGTATGACTAAAATATCAGAAAAAATAATTGCCGCGTCTACGCCTACCTGTTCTACCGGCTGCAAGGTGATTTCGGTTGCGAGTTCCGGCGTTTGCACTCTTGTGAAGAAATCGTATTTCTCTCTCAATTTTATGTAATCCGGCAAGTATCTACCTGCCTGCCTCATCATCCAAACTGGCGGCCGTTCTACTTTTTCCTGTCGTAAGGCTCTTAATAATAGATCATTCTTTAATGGTTGCATTTATAAAATGGGGCTTTTACTGTAATGTTTGATTGCCAGGTTTACCAGGTTTTCTTTACCGGGTTTTTCTGCAACGATAATTAATTTGTTACTGAATGACTTTGCTGCATCTGCTGTTGTAGCACCTATTGCAAAAATCTGAGTTCCTTCACTAATTGTATTTTTTGAAAAGAAACTTTGAACAGCGCTCGGACTAAAAAATAAAATGGCATCGTATGATTTTGAAAGCAACTCCGGGGTTTCTATTGTTTTATACACCACTATTTCTTCTACTTTAATATGATTCCTTTTTAATTTTTCCGGTAACTCATCGCGGCGTTGGTCGCCCGAAAAGAATACAATATTTTTTATCGAATTCTTAATAATTGTATCAGCAAGGGCTGATGCATTATCGGCAGTGCCGGCAATGTTTTTTTCTCCAAAAATTTCTTTTACTAATTTCCTTGTGGTATTACCGATACAGAAAATTTTCCAGGTATTTTTTTCTGAAACCATTTTCCCAACTGCTTCCACGGCATTCATACTGGTAAATACAACCGATAAATTTTGTTGCAATAATTCCTTTATCTTTTTTGCTTTGGAAGTATCTATCGTTTCCCGGGTCTCAATAAAAGATTTTTCATCGATAATAATATCATGTTGCAAAGCCTTTGCCTTTGCTGTTTCTCCAACAGGCCTTGTACTTAGTATGTAAATTTTATTATTTACCATTTTTTATTTCGGAAATTATTTGCTGTGCCACCTCGTTTTCCAAAATTTGCTTACCTGCATTTACACCTAAATCTTTTGCATTTTCAGTAGAAGCTTCTTTTTCGATTTCCAGTTTTTGCTTTCCGTCTACACTGCAAAGATTTCCTTTGAAGATAATTTTGTTATCATTAATTACAGCCAGAGCGCTTATTGGTGTTGAACATCCTCCTGACAATGTACGTAAAAAATCGCGTTCAGTTTTGGTACAAATAGATGTAGCCTCATCGTTTAATAACTGGCAGGCGTTGAAGGCGTAATCATCCTCATTTCTGCAGGCAATGGCAATGGCACCCTGTGCAGGGGCCGGTAACATCCAGTCAAGATCAATAGAATTTTCCGGGCGTAAATCAATTCGTTCCACACCTGCAGCTGCGAAAATGGCTCCATCCCATTTATTTTCTTCAATCTTTCGTAAACGCGTATTTACATTACCGCGCAGGTTTTCAATTTTGTCAGAAGGATATCGATTTAGCCATTGTGCTTTACGACGAATGCTACTTGTGGCGATAGTAAACGAAGAATTATCCAACATTTTTCTTCCGCTCAAATGATCTTCAATATCTTTTCTATCTCCTTTAAAAATGAGAACGTCTTTATAGGAAGCACGTTTTAAAACTGCAGCAAGTTGCAGGCCTGTAGCCATTTGAGTGGGAACATCTTTCATGGAATGTACCGCGATATCAATCCGTTTATTTAAAAGAGCGGCATCCAGTGTTTTTGTGAAAATTCCCTGAACGCCTAATTCATACAGAGGCGTTACAATATCTATATCACCTTCACTTTTGATGTAAATTAATTCAGAGTCGAACCCTTTTTCGTTGAGGAGATTTTGTACAAGAGATGCCTGCCATACTGCCAACTGACTCTCACGGGTACCTATCTTAATTACTTGTTTCATGCAGATAGTTGCTCAATGCATGTATGCATTGACAACCTTTATCTTTTTTTACTTTTAATTCAATTGCAAGTGAAGATACGGTTTTGTGAATTTTTTCGTCGTTCTTTTTGTCGTTTGAATAAATAGAATTCAATTGAAAAAGCTGTGATTTTACCATTCTTAACAATGGATTATTGAATTGTTGCCGATGCCACTCTTCCAGGCTTTCCAAAGTTTCTCTGATTATTTTTTTTGCTTTCGGTATTTCTGCCTGGCGCAAAGAAATTGTTTTATCCAAAATGGTTGAAACTTCATCCACATTTAAAAGCGTTACACCCCATATGTCTTTCACCAGTGGATCCACATTTTGAGGAACAGAAAGATCTAAAATCAGGCGTTCTTTGTCATTAGTAAAAAAAGAATGAATTACTGAATAAGAATTTGAAGCTGAACTTACAATAATAATATCAGCTTCATTGCAGGCAGTGTGTAAATATTTATAAGGAACAAATGTTGCGTCGTGGATGGTTGCCAACTCATTGGCTTTTTCATCGGTTCTGTTGGTAAATGAAATATCGCAGCCCGGTAAATAATCTTTTAAATTTTTGGCAATATGATTTCCAAATTTGCCGGTACCAACCAATAATATTTTTTTATCAGCAAGATTTTTAATCTTTTCTTTTATGATTTCTATCGCTGCATAAGAAACTGAAACAGTACCGGAACTTAATTGGGTTTTTGTTTTAATTTCTTTTGAAACCTGCAAGGCGTAATTGATCGCCCTTTCCATGAAGTTATTGATACAGCCGTTTTCTTTGGCAATTTTAGCTGATTGTTTCAGTTGCGATAATATTTCATAATCACCGATGATCTGTGAATCAAGCCCTGAAGCTACATTGAATAAATGTTCAATAGCTTTTAATCCGCTAAAAATGTATCCGTGAGTCTTAAAATCTTCAATATTGCTTTCTGTATTATCACAAAGCATTTGTGCAAAAACATTTGGATCATTACAAATGCCATAAATTTCAGTTCTGTTGCAGGTAGAAAGAGCAAGGCATCCTGAGATTTTTTTTGCGGTTGCCTGGTGTAAAATATCAATGGCCTGATCTGTAGAAAGTGAAAACTTTCCACGGATATCCATATCACTTTTACGATAATTAATTCCTACTATACAGAAACTACTAAGTGAATTATTATATGATGTTTTTATGGTATTCATTGAATGGTTGCAAAAATATTTTTAAATTCAATTTCAAAAGTCATTAGTAAGTCATTCCTACGTATTTTTTTTTAATTTATCTTCAATAGAATGGATGATTTTTCAAAAAAACTCTGAATTATTTAATAATTGAGCACTTACATTTGCAAATATTTTAAATTATGGCTTCAAACTCAAAGAAAGGAATTGTATTAATGAATCTCGGTTCTCCCGATTCTACTAAGGTTCAGGATGTAAGAAAGTACCTGGACGAATTTTTAATGGATGAAAGAGTGATCGATAAACCCTGGCTGTTTAGGGCTTTGTTAGTTAAAGGGATCATTGTTCCTTTTCGCGCACCAAAATCTGCAGAAGCCTACGAAAAGATATGGACGAAAGAAGGATCGCCATTAGTAGTGCTTACAAAGCAGTTACAGGAAGCCTTGCAGGCACGGATTGAAGAACCTGTTGAAATTGCTATGCGATACGGAAATCCTACGCCTGCGGATGCCTATGAAGCTTTACTGAAAAGGCAACCTGGTCTCGATGAAGTGATCGTTCTGCCGCTCTATCCGCATTATGCGATGTCGAGTTATGAAACTGCCGTTGAATACATGAAGGAAGTTTACAATAAGAAAAAGTATCCTTTTAAACTTTCTTTCATTTCGCCATTTTATAAGGAAGAAAATTATTTGAATGCTTTGGCCGAAAATATAAGGCCTTATTTAAATCAGAAACATGATCATATTTTATTTAGTTACCATGGCATTCCGGGGAGGCATATCCGCAAAAGTGATGTGACCGGCAGCCATTGCCTGGCGAGTGAAAATTGTTGTGAGGTGGATTCACCTGCGCATGCCTTTTGTTATCGCCACCAGGTAAGAACCACTACCAAACTGGTGACAGAAAAACTGGGAATTTCAACTGGTCAATACAGTATTTCTTTTCAATCACGATTGGGAAAAGGTTGGCTGGAGCCATTTACAGACTTTAGATTGGCAGAAATGCCAAAAGAAGGCATAAAAAATTTACTGATATTGTGTCCCGCATTTGTTAGCGACTGCCTTGAGACTTTGGAAGAAATTGCGATGAGAGGTAAAGAAATTTTTATGCAGGCAGGCGGTGAATCTTTTACCATGATTCCATGTCTCAATACGCATCCGCTATGGATAGACGCGGTTGAGAATTACATGAGGGAAAGAATTGGGGAATAATGAACAGTAAACAAACAAAAAATGGGATTTTCTGTTTTTCATTTATTTTTAATTGAAATAATTTTCTCAAATTTATCATTCACGATCCACCATTCACATTATGTATTTATACGTCAAAGCGCTGCACATCATTTTTGTCATCACCTGGTTTGCCGGGCTTTTTTATATGGTAAGGCTTTTTGTTTACAGTGCAGAGGTAAATGAGAAAGCGGAACCTGAAAGATCAATCCTGCTGAAGCAGTTTGGCCTTATGCAAAAGCGTTTGTGGTATGGCATTACCTGGCCTTCTGCAATACTTACTTTGATCTTCGGTACCTGGATAGGAATTTTGTACCGTGGGTTGCCCACATGGCTTTTAATTAAACTTTTTTTTGTGGCCGGATTGTTTGTCTATCATATTATTTTACATACAATTTTCAAACAGCAACAAAAAGAAAATTTTAAATGGACCTCTTACCAGTTAAGGATATGGAACGAAGTGGCCACGGTTTTTTTAGTAGCTATTGTAATGCTGGCAGTGGTAAAACAATTGCTAAGCCTTGCGTGGGGAATAGGAGTGCTGATTGTGTTTTCACTTCTTTTGTTTGTTGCCATCAGAATTTACAAGAAGCTTCGCAAAGCTTAGATTATTATAATTACTACAGTAAGAAAAGGAATAATCATTTAGCCATAAATAAATTTTTATAAAGTGATAGAGCAAACTGAATTGATAGTTACTGAATGGAATTACACACCGCCGGCCGAACCACTTGACCCGGAAGAAATTGTTTCAAATTTTACCACGCTGGAGGTAATGAAAAAAAGAGCTTCCACTAAAAAAGGAATTGCATGCAGGTATACCTGTCGTTTTGTGTATAAAAAAGAAACGATCCTTGAATATGTGGGAGAAAATTCCTACGTAATTGATTTGGCTGATTCAATTGATAAAAACGAATTGTTGCGGATGCTCAGAAATGCATACACAAAATTTGACGAGAAATTTCAGTTGAGAAAAATAAGTACGATACTTAAAGACGCATCGCTTACCCCTTTGGATGAAAGCTCGATTAATGTAGACGCCATACTTCCTTTACTTGTCTAATCCTGCAAAAACGCTTCTGCTATTTCTTCCCATTCGTAATCCAAAGGAATATTGGATCTCTTTTTGGAGGCGCGGTTATACCAGTATTCAGCATTAAAAACATCTCCTTCCTTGCGATGCAGATAAGCATGTATCCACGAAGCTTCTTTATCATGAATATCCTGAACAATTTCATGCGCTTTGTCCCAGTCTCCTTTGGCATCAAACCATAAAGCTTGCAGGTAAACCGATATATTTTGAGGCGGTTCATTTCCTGATAAAGTTTCTTTAAATTCATATAGCTTCATGTAAGTGAATTTTATCAAATTATAGTAAACGAACTTTTACAGCTTATTTTTTTCTTCTATTAAAGGTAAAAAGAATATGAGAAAAACCGGTCAGTAAAATTTTAAGCACAGTAAACCAATAAATAAGAAGAATTTTTATTTTTAAAGATCATTTTTGATCACCTTGTTCTTTTTTTTAAAATAATAATAAAAAGGCACACCGGTTAGCAATAAAGCAGTACCGGAAAGGCTTTGGCGCGGATAATTAATGAGTATGCCAATTAAAAATATGCCTATACATAAAATAAAAAGGGCAGGAGCCAATGGATAAGCCGGAATTTTTTCTTTGATCACTTTTTTTCTTTTCATTTTAATGAGCCCCACAGCCGCCAGAAGGTAAAAGGCAAATCCTGTAAAAATAACCATGTTGGTAAGCACGTCATATGTTCCTGAAAGAACAAGCAGGCAACTCCATATCATTGAGTACCATAAAGCATTGTAAGGCGTTCTGTAAACGGGATGTACTTTGGAAGCTCCTTTAAAAAATACACCTTCCTGTGACATTCGGAGGTAAACACGTGAATAAAAAAGAATAATAATATTGAGTGCTCCAAAAGAACTTAAAATGATAAGAACAGATAACAAAACGGTGCCCCGCGTGCCTAAAAGTTTTCCTGCGATTTCTGTAGCGGCAATTTTGTTTTCTCCCAGCGCTGCCAATTGCTGTAATGGCATTGCTTTCATGAAAGCATAATTTGCCAGCACATATAAAGTCATTACGATTAATACGCCTGTTATAATTGCAATAGGAAGATTTTTTTTCGGATCTTTTATTTCACCGGCAAGCGCCGTCACATTGGTAAAACCGTCATACGCCCAAAAGGCACTTAGCATTGCCCCCAGAAAAATACTTAAAAAAGAAGTATTTACGAGTGAAGAATTTTGATAAACTGTATTATTGGCAATCGGGGAAGGGCTGCTTAAAACCAATGCAACTACGATCAAAAATAAAATGCCTAAAATTTTTGCAGTAGTAACAATGGTGTTAAGTATGGTGCTGTTTTTCACACCCCGGACGTTAAACCAGGTAAGCATTACAACAGTGACGACTGAAAATATTTTTATCCCTGAACTTTCAAAAGGGTAAATATAACCTGCAATGGAAATATGGCTCCATTGCTGAAACGGGTTGGGTAAAGCAATCAGTGAATTTACTGACTGTGAAAAAATAAAAGCAATAGCAGCGATAGAACCGCTCCCGATAATAACGAAAAGCCCCCAACCATTGAGAAATGCAGGAAAGCCTCCAAAGCAAAGCCGCAGGTATTCGTAAGTTCCGCCCGGGGCAGTAGTGAGCTTTGCGAGACCTGCAAAAGTAAACGCACCAAAAATTACAATAAGTCCGGCAACGATCCAGGCGAGTAAAATAAAATTTTCACTGAGGCCTGTTTGCGCCATCGGTACTACTTTCTTAAAAACGCCCGTTCCGATCATATTTCCGGCAACCATTAACACGGCTGCAGCCCAGCCAACTACTCTTTTAAGCGGTATATTAAATTCGTCAATGTCGTTCTTTTCTTGTTGCATTATTTCCTGCATAGACAAATTTTTTTAAATGAATTGAGGCAGTTAACGAAAAGGAGTTTGTTTTAATCTGAAGTAAAATACTGTTTTTTGCCGAACCGTGTCAGGAATTTTGTTATATGTCTTCTTTTTATCCTTTCGGCATTATATCCTAATTTTGAAAAAATTAAAGAGAGAAATTACAGATTCAAATACTTTCTTTTTTATTCTCTCCCAATTTTTTGATTGCTTTTTTAAAAGGACCTTTGTTGATGCTTAATTAGTATAGGCGCGAAATTGCTTTTCCAAAAATGGAAATACAAAAGCAAGTCACGAATGCCTTATTACGTTTGTTTTATAGATCAATAATTCACCATTAATAAATATTTTCATGAAAAAAATTCTCTTAATTTCTTTATTATTTTCCGCTTGTTCTCATAAATCTAATAACAGTGATGCAGTTGTAAAAGCAAGGGCTAAAGAACAAACGGTAATGTCTGAAAATAAATATCCCGGTATCGATTTTGCATCAAAAAAAGATTTGGCTTGTGGGATGCCTTTATCGGCTGGTGTTGATGATACCGCCCATTACGGTGGAAAAATCTACGGCTTTTGTTCAACTGAATGCAAGGATACATTTTTGAAAGATCCCGCAAAATACCTGGCAAAAAAATAATTCGATCGCTCAATCATTTTAAAAATTTATAGTAATTGTCGGGTAATGATTCAAAAAATATATTATATTTAATCTTCAACGATTAAAATATTATAATGCCATCTTACGGAATTGAAATTATACTGAACAGGCAATTAGCAGATTGCCTTTCTATTCCTGTTTTTATAATTGATACAGCAGGAAATCTTATTTTTTATAATATACCTGCAGAAGAGACGTTGGGAAAGAGATTTGAAGATACTGGCGAAATGCCCATGGAAGAATGGTCTGTGATTTTTAAACCGGTAGATGAATTCAATAATGAGATTCCCCCGGAAGATCTGCCATTGGTAAAAACATTAAAAAATTTATTGCCCTACCATAAAACTTTTTGGATAAAAAGCCTTAATGGCGAGTCTGAAAAAATCGGTCTCACCTCTTATCCCATTATCAATAGAGAAGATAAATTTTTAGGTGCGGTGGCAATGTTCTGGAAAGTACAAGACGAATGAAAATTACTTTATGGGGTGTCCGGGGTTCTATTCAAACCTCAGGCCCCGACACAAAAAATTATGGAAGCCGTACTTCCTGTGCATTTGTATCGGAAGACGATCATGTATTAATACTGGATGCAGGGTCAGGCATACAACAATTCAATTCAATAAATTTTTCTCAGAAAAGAATAGATGTTTTATTAACCCACCTGCATATGGATCACATTCTTGGGTTGGGATTTTTTAGCCCTTTTTTTGATCCCACAATGGAAGCGCATATTTGGGGGCCAAAAATTAAATCGGAAACCTTGCGTTCACGCCTTAGTCGTTATTTATCGCCACCTTTATTTCCGGTGTTGCTTCGCGACTTGCCCTGCAAGCTTGTTTTTCATGAGATCGGCAACACTGATTTTGAAATTAATAATTTTAAGATAACCTCTAATTATGTAATACACCCCGGACCTACTGTTGGATTCAGAGTAACAGGCAAAGATTCTGTATTTACTTACATTCCTGATCATGAACCTGCTTTAGGATGTGGCGGAATGATAAAAGATCCTAAATGGATATCTGGTTTCAACCTTGCTTCAGAAACTGATTTGTTATATCATGATGGACAATATACTCCGGAAGAATACAAAAGCAAAAAAGGATGGGGGCACTCGAGTATAGAAGATGCGCTGTTATTTGCATCCATAGCGCGTGTAAAAAATCTTATAATCGCCCATCATGATCCTTCACATTCCGATGAGCAACTGAGCCGGATATTTACTGATATACAGTTGAAACCCAGGGGCCTTTTTAAATATGAAATGGCAGAGGAAGGAAAGGAATTTAATTTGCCGTAGAAGATTTTTTTGCGAATATCTAAAACAGAAAAAAGGATTATTTGTCCCTTTACTGTGACCGGCTTTTTATTTGCCAATGAACTTCATTTATTGCTTTCAAAAACAGGTAACTTTAGGTTTAATCTGATTTGTCATGAGGTTTGTTTTAAAATGGCTGCTGGGCCCTGCTTTCTTTTTGGCGATCCCCACCTATGGAATTTCGCAGGTGAGTACAAATCAACAAATGAATGAAAGAGCTGTTGATTCTGTACTGCGTCAGCAACAAATATTGTACCGCATGGCAAAGTCAGGCCCTCAAAACCAAAAACCATTATTTGGGTTTTCTCCTGCTGAGGCAACTGCGGCTTTATCTCGTAAATTCAGTTCGAAATTTCTAACAGGCGCTAACGCGGGTTGTAGTGATACCTCTTCCCGTTTTTTTCTAAAAGGCAATTCTTCCAGTTTTTATGTAGGTGATTACATCAGGGCACGCGATGGTAATTTATTAATAGCAGGCCAGTATGTGACAAACGATGCAGGGACTTTTATTTCCAAAGGCTTTTTAATGAAATGCGACGAGAATGGAAATATATTCTGGGCGCGCCTTTATGCGAATCTGAATACGACTAACAGTAATGATTTCATTTTTTATTATAAGCTGATTGAATTGGATAATGGAAACATATTACTCGCCGGATCTACATTAGATTTTATTACTCAAAATAACGACCTTATTATTACTACAACCGATAATTCAGGAAATCTTCTATGGAGTAAAATTTATAAATCGAGGGTATGGGCATATGGGTATCAAAGTTCCAATTACTATTATGTTCAGCAAATTATCCAGGATAAAGAGTCAGGAAATGTTTTTATTGCCGGAAGGCATTGGACAGAAGGCAGAAGTATCATAAATATGAATCCTTCAAACGGAAATATTTTGTGGAGTAAACTTTATCAACCTTCGGATGGAGGACATATTGATGACCCTTTTGGAATGGATATACACAACAACGAATTATTGATTTTCGGGCATTTTCTTACTGCTGATGGCGCAAGGATAAGCGTTTATACCCTCAATAAATCTACTGGTGATACTCTCAAAAGCAGGTTTTATAAAATAGAAGGTAATGGTGACAGTAAGAACAGTTTGGTAGTTATTAATCCTTTGATAAAATTGGACAATGGTAATTATGCATTAACAGGAGAGCAGTATGGATACAACAGAACGCCTGGGGATACGGGAGCTCCCTATCATGCCGGCTATATTCAATTAGATAAAGATTTAAATTTTGTAAGTGCGTATTCCTTCAGGAATAATATACGAGGCAGCAGCAGCAATACGATGCTTTCTGTTTTCCCCGACGGGTCAGGTTTGTTTTCTATGCTTCAGTATGAAAGCGCTTATACTGGGCTGGTATATTACGTCCAGTTTAAAGATGGTAATATTGTTAATCAACGGATCAGGGATTATTCAGGCGAAAGTGTTCCTAATGAGCATCCGGCGTTGGAACTCAATGACGGAGGTGCTTTGACAATAAAGTTGTTGGGCGACAGTGCGGCTAACGATACCAAAGTTGAGTTTTTAAAACTGCATACTACTGATTCTTCATCACTATGCCTGGGGATAACCGATCATTCAACATTTACTGAGCCTTTTTATTTGCAGGATGTTCCTGGTTTTATTGATTCAGTTGGTAATAATGTTTTCCAGGAAAATACCAATAAAACAATTTCCGCAAGCAATACAAACCTTACTTATTATCCTGGTTGTCAACAAATCTCCTTTTGTGATTCTTTATCGGTTTCCTCTTCCTCAAATAGTATTTGTGGTGGTGATTCCCTTCTTGTCAATATCCACACCAATCCTGAATGTACCGGTTCTGTTTTTTTTAGCATGGATTCTTCCCGGCTTCAATCAATTACCGGCATAAATGATTCTGCTTATCTTTTTAAGTTTACCTCTTCATGGCAGGGAACTATTTATGCCGGTTTACATGGATGTAAAACTTTAACTGATTCGCTGGTAATTACTTCGCCGTCTATTTCTCTTGCGAAGGATACTGGTTTTTGTACCGGTAACAGCCTTGTACTTGATGCGGGTCCCGGCTTTGCCAATTATCAATGGAATACAGGAAGTGATCAACAACAAATTACTGTTATCAACGCAGGCGATTATTCTGTAAGTGCAACTACTGCTGAAGGCTGTGAAGCTACTGATACAATTGGCGTGCAACAGTTTGCCAAGCCTGTTGCGGGTATTTCAAAAATTTCATCCCTTTGTGAAGGAACTGTTCGCACACTTGATGCAGGTGATTTTAATTCCTATCAATGGAATACAGGAGAAACAACAAGGACAATTAACGTAAATAATTTAGGAATTTATTTTGTTACAGTAACAGATAACCATGGCTGCAGCGGTTCTGATACTGCTCAGATAAAAAAAGTAGTTCCTGTACCAACTCATTTTTTGCCGCCGGATACCTCCATTTGTTCTTACCGGCCTTTAGTATTGACGCCATTGAACGATTATTCAAGCTATTTATGGAATACCGATGCTATCACGAAATCGATAACTGTATCTCAGCCTGGCCTTTATTGGCTACAGGTAACGGATGCGCAAAATTGTACAGGCAGAGATTCGATCATTCTACATGCTGAAAATTGTGTACAGGGGTTTTATATTCCCAATGCTTTTACGCCAAATAATGATGGAAGGAACGATGATTTTAAACCTTTTCTTTTTGGCCCGGTAGATCATTATGAATTCATTATTTATAATCGTGGAGGAAAGGTTGTTTTTAAAAGTGATAAACAGGAAGAAGGATGGGACGGCATTTATAAAGGCGTTCCACAGGATGCGGGTGTGTTTGTATGGGTTTGTAAATATCGTTTTAACGGGGAAGCAGAAAAAGTAGAAAAGGGAACCGTGATGCTTTTAAGATAATCAATCAGAAGTGCCACCCAGGATCATAAGCAGTATTAAGGCGGCGGTATTTTCTCAACTTTCCGTTTTTTTAATTTAATTTGAATTATGAATACTGAAACACTCAAAAACCTGCAGGCGCCTCTGAAAGAGAAGTACCGCGAACAACCGGAATCTGCCGTTATCACACTAAAGGCAGAGGGAAAAATAGGAGAAGGAATATCCTGTAATGTCGCGACGGCGACGGCGATGGTGGAAGCAGGACTTCATCCGGCTACCGGTGGTACCGGAATGCTTGCCTGTTCCGGCGATATGCTTTTGCAGGCGTTGGTAGCCTGCGCGGGAGTTACGCTCCAGGCGGTTACTACTGCAATTGGTGTTGAAATAAAGGGAGGTAAGATTACAGCAGAAGGAGACCTTGATTTCAAGGGAACATTAGGCGTTTCAAAAGAAGTGCCTGTCGGGTTTAAAAATATTCGTTTACGATTTGACCTTGATAGTAATGCTTCTGATGAGCAGATGGCAAGTGTGAAAAAACTTACTGAAAGATATTGCGTGGTATATCAAACGCTCACCAAAGGTGTTTCCATAGAAACAGAATACATTACTTCAATTTAAACCGCGGAAAACTTCTACCAATTTCATTAATCAGAAACAGGGATAGATAAAGAAACTGCTCCTGAGTGGGAGCAGTTGAAAGGGAATATGGAAAAAAGGGGTGCCTGTTAATCGAGGTCTACTGTCGGATTCGTCCAGTTAAAAACACCATCGGGATTATATTTCCAAACCCAGGCATGAACCAACCACAAAGGGAAACCTGAAGTGCCGTTCCAAACATCATTTGAACCCGTAAAACCTTCGGGCATCGGCTCAGTTAGCGGCACTGCATATTCAACCGCCACTAATTCAGGATGACCGGTTTCAAGACCATTGTAAACGAGAATTTCCGGGTGCCTGATGTCAAATACACCGTCTACCAAAGATGCTTTCATAAAATGATGCCCCATGTTTGGTACATCAACATTTATGTTTGAATAGCCATCCTTGATAGCGTTTTTCAAGTCGCGGTACCTGGCGGTTGCCGCGCGTGCTTGTTGTAGTTCCCACATGGTTTTACTGCTTAGTCCGCCATACATATTCAGTACCTCGCTGGCGTTGGCGTTGTCAGTAGAAACCAACTTCGCATCGCTGGTAACAACCGGGCTTGCAATTTCATTTGCCGGTTTTTGACAGGAGGTGAAAAAAATAGCTGCGAAAATGATTGACCAAAGAAACAATACCGCACTCATGTTAATTGTTTGATTTGGCAAGAAAAATTTCTTCGTGAAGCGCTTTGCGCTTTTTAATAGACTTTTCATAATTTCTTTTTTATAGTAAAAAATAAATGTGATAAGGCACGAATGGAAATCTATTCTTAATTGGCTTCAGCGGTTGCAGGACTGATTCCTGTAACGACCTCGGTGATTTTGTTTGCAGGAAAACCTCCTTTTTTAGCATGTTCCCTTATGAGTTCTTCGTTCTCGGCTTTGTAAACACAAAATATCTTGTCACCTGTTACATAACTTTGTATCCACTCAATTTCAGGTCCCATTTCTTTAAGTACTCCACAAGATTTTTGAGAAATGGCTTTTAGTTGTTCAGAGGTAAATTTACCTGCTCCGGGAATGTCCCTTTCAATAAGATAGGTTTTCATCTGTTTTGTTTTAATGGTTCCTGATGAATTTGATGCAGCGGTTTGCGCTACAGAAGTGAAGCCTGCTAACAACATCATTGTTAGAACCAGGATGTGGCGGTTGATCTGTTTCATAATAATATTTTTTAAGAATTAGGAAAAACCAAAGATACCCGCAGGCAAAAGGGGATAGCTATAACAAATCATCCATAAAATGGAAAAGCAGTTAGCGTAAATCGTTCAATTAATAGTAAAAATAATTCGAAGTGTTTTTTCTAATTACACTCAAATTGAAAAAGTAGATAAGGAATCGAAAAGTTGAAACAACTGTTTACGATCTATACGAATAGGAGGATGAATGAAAAAAAGAATTGAATTAATGCAGCAATTCAAGATAAGTCATCGGCAAAAGGCCAAATTTCTTTTTAAAACATTTGGTAAAATAAGAAGCGCTGGTGAAACCTGAATCAAAGGTTATTTGTGCAATATTATAAGCTTGTTTTCTCATAAGGTCCTTTGCTCGTTCCAGCCTGAATTCTTTTAGAAGTATATTAGGCGACAAACCCGTAAGCGCAACCGTTTTCCTGTATAATTGTGAGGCACTCATTGCGGTTGCTTTACAATAATCTGCTAAATGGAAATGCGCATTTTGCCACTTTTCTTCCAATTCGCCGAAAAGTAATTTTAGCAGTTTTTCATCCTGCGGCGTAAGGGTTAAAAGTTTTTTAGAATTGTTATGGGAAAAATCTTTTGCTACCAGTTCTTTCACTGCTGATGCAACGGCAATTTGATAATTAGCGGCAATAAAACACATGATGTTTGCAAAGCCGATCGTATCACCAAAAAGTTCATTACTCGATTGAACCGGTTCACCCGCGTTAATGCTCATCTTAAAAGTAAAATCTTCAGCATGTGACTTCTGCATCTCCTGGTGAATGTCAAAAGCACACGCTAACGCTTTCGCAGATGAAGAGAAGGAAATAATAAAATTGTTTCCTTCATGTTCCACTTCCCTTCCTCCATGTTGCAGCAAATTTTTTCGTATGATCTTGTTATGGCTGTCAAGTAACTGGTTTGCTTTTTCTATACCGAATTGGAAGTGGAGCAAGTTCGGGTCAGTGATCTTTGTCAGCAGTAAAATCCTAAAAGACGAATCGGAGAAAACAGGCAATCCTTCCTCTGAAATTTCTACTGATTCGGGGTCATAAATACGGCCCAAAAAAGACCTTACCACTGTTTTGCTGACTTCTATAATTTTATGAGGGATTAGCCCATGTGCATTCCTGTGCATTTCCTTCACAGCGTCCTTATCGGGAGCATCAATAAGGCAGAATATGGTTTCGCGCTCTTCATCAACCCAGTATGTCATGGCAGTGCATCCAAACTCTTGCTGGCGCAGTAAATCTTTTTTATGGGCTGTTGCTACATCTTTTGCCTTTACTCCGGGTACTATATGTACATCCATATAAATTGGCATACGCTTATTTTTCACTCTGAAAGATAAATTATTTTTTTTGTTATTCGATTGGCTAATGATTTTTTATTGGTGCTATTTTATAGACATGCTTTTTAGGGCAGGGATGTATTTATTAATCCTCTTTTTCTCTTTGACCGTTCGCTATCTTTGTAAAAAAAATTATGGCTGAAGACCTTACAATCCTAAAAGGAAACAAAGAAGAAGAATATCAATCGCTACTTCCGCAGATAAAAGGATTGCTTACCGGCGAAACTGATCTTGTGGCAAATATGGCAAATGTAGTAGCAGCGCTTAAAGAACAATTTGGATGGTTTTGGGTTGGCTTTTATCTGGTAAAAAATAATGAGCTTGTCTTAGCTCCTTTTCAAGGCCCGGTTGCCTGTACAAGAATACAAAAAGGCCGCGGCGTTTGTGGAACTTCATGGGAAAAGGCTGAAACCCTTATTGTACCTGATGTTGAAAAGTTTCCGGGGCATATAGCATGCAGCAGTTTGTCCAAATCAGAAATAGTAGTTCCTGTGAAAAAGAATGGCGAAGTCTTTGCCGTATTGGATGTTGATAGTGAAGCTTATAATTTTTTTGACGATACTGACAAGAAGCATCTTGAAGAAATTGTGCAGTTGATAAATTTTTAAACAGAATTAAAATTTTCCAAATTTGTTGCTTTACTACTAAATGCTTCCGCAGGATGAGCGTGTTTTGAATATATTTTGAAAATACGTTTTGCCATTTCAGTTAAAAGTTTTCGTCAAAAAGTCATTGTTTATTCAGGGTTTAAAAAATCTTTCCTTTAATAATGTCCAAATCGACAATCTTTCTTATCTTTTCAATCTAAAGTTTTCCTGAATAACAATTATAATTCTATCCTTTCCTCATAAAAAACCTCACTAACTTAAGTAGCATCTTTGCCCGATAATAAATCGGCAGGGGTTTCCGGAATTTACCAACGGGGCAAAATTATTTTCTTCGTTTTTTGTTGGTTTACTGCAAAAGTAATCTGCAAAAGTGATTGATTGAATTTTAAAAATCATATAAATGGGACACCCGGTGAAAATTTTAGTAGTAGAAGATGAAATGATCATTGCAGCGAAAATATCTATGCAACTGACCAACCTGGGTTATGAAGTAACCGGTATTTTGCCCAGGGGCGAAGAAGCCGTGCTGAGTGTGAAAGAAAATGTGGTGGATCTTATATTGCTGGATATTAATCTTAAAGGCGAAATTGATGGCATTGAAACAAGTAAACAAATTCGACAGTTTTCGTGTATTCCAATTATTTATCTTACAGCAAATGGCGATGAAGCTACTTTTAACCGGGCAAAAATTACCAAACCTGCCGGCTTTATTTTAAAACCATTCAGGCAATTAGATTTACAAAGAGCGATAGAACTTGCCATCTGCCGGATGGCGGAAAATGAAAACATACAGGAAACCTTTGAGGGAAATAACGAGGTGCAACACTTTATTTTGAGCGACCGCATTTTTGTACGATACAAAGAGAAAATGATAAAAATAATGGTTTCGGATATTTTGTACATCGAGGCAGATCGAAACTATAGCCGCATCTTTACCTGCAACAAAGAATACCTGTTGTCTGTGACGCTCAAAACCATCCAGGAAAAACTGTCTGAAAATATTTTTATAAGAATACACCGTTCTTATATGATCAATATAACACAGGTAGAAGAAGTGGCAGAGAGTTACGTGGTCATTGCCAAAAAAACGATTCCAATGAGTGCGGGCTTAAAAGAGCAGTTTCTTAACAGGATTCAGACTTTGTAGAAATACCTTTATAACGGCAATGTATAACCGATAAATACATTAAATGAAAGAGCTTTTTTTACTTTTCTTTTTGTTGGTTCAAATCGCTTATGGCCAAAAAAATCCTTATGACAGCCTGGAACGAAAGTTGGCTGCTGAAAAGGTGGATTCTCAAAAACTTGAACTGCTGGAACAATTGGTGAATGTTGCTTTTGGATCAGATATGAAAAAGGCGTTGGAATACGCAAAGCAAGGTGTACAATTATCAGAAAAGGCTGGCGATAAAAACTGGCAACCGCGTTTTTATGAAATGGAAGGAAGGTTGCATGCAAACCTGCTACATTTAGATTCAGCCACTGTTTTTTTTAATAAGGCAATGGCGGGTTATATTTCTGTGGATAACAAAAGAGGCGAGGCTACTACCCAATTTAAAATTGCCTGGGTTTTTAAAAAGAAAGGAGAGTTGGATAAAGCCATGCAGGCGGATTTGAAAGCATCAATGTTAATGGAGGCGTTAGGCGACAAACAAGGAATGGCGGATGCCTATGGACGCGTTTCGGAAGATCTTACCCGGCAGGGAAGACTTACTGAAGCGATGGTTTATGCACAAAATGCAATCGATATCTGCGAAAAAAATCATCTGGAAAATGAATTGCCTTATGCTCTTACCTCTGCAGGTAGTACAGCCATTGAAAGTGGCCATAATAAACAAGCTTGCGGCTATTTCAACCGGGCTTTGGAATTAGCACAAACACAAAATTTCAATGCAGTGACGCTTTGCGATTTTTTGAATAACCGGGGTAATGCTTTAAAGCGACTTGGCCGTTACGATGAAGCGGTTAATGATTACAAAAACGCTTTGACAAAAGCAAAAAAAGCAAATTATGCCAATGCTGTTTCAGCAACTATCGCTAATCTCGGCGAAGTAAATCTGCTGATGGGAAAATACAAAGAAGCATTACCCTATCAATTGGAAACGGTTAGTTTGCAGGAGAGAGATAGCGATCTCTCTAATATAACCGAAAATTATCTGCATGTAAGCAACATTTACGAGCACCTGGGAGATTATAAATCAGCCCTGTCATTTCATAAAAAAGCACTTTTGATGAGAGACAGCATTGCATCCATTAAGAGCGATTCAGCCATGTCTGAAATGCTTACCCGTTATGAAACCAAAAAGAAAGAAATCACCATAGCTTCTCAGCAAAGACGAATTTCTCAACAAAATGAAATTCAATGGCTGGGCATTGGAGTGGTTTTGTTATTAGCGGGCCTGTTGGTTTTTGGTTTTATAAGTTATCGCAACCGAAGCAGAAGTAATAGATTGCTCGTGTCTAAAAATGCAGAAAATGAATTACTGTTGAAAGAAATCCATCACCGTGTAAAAAATAATCTTGAAGTAGTAAGTAGTTTGCTGGCGTTGCAATCGGCACAGATCGACGACCAGGATACCAAAGTTGCGATGCAGGAAAGTCAAAACCGTGTACAATCCATCGGTATTGTTCATCAAAAATTATATCAGGGTAAAAACCTGGGTGAGATAGAAATGAGAGATTATTTTCTTAATCTTAGTGAAAGTATTTTGGATTCTTTTGGAGCTGAAGAAAGAGTGAAGATCGAACTGGCTATGGAAAAGTTGGAGGTGGATATCGATACCGCTGTGCCGCTCGGATTGATTGTAAATGAATTGCTTACCAATATACTCAAATATGCTTTTCCGAATGGCCGTAATGGCAGCGTAATAATAAAACTCGAAAAAAGAAAAGAAAATATACTTCACCTGGAAGTTTCTGATAATGGGATTGGCAAATCCGGACTTACACATGGAACTGGTTTTGGTTCCCAATTAATAGCCCTTCTTACCGACCAGTTAAATGGTAAAATGAGAGAAGAAGTAAGAAACGGAACCCTCGTTTTTTTTGATTTTAAAATGCATAAAGTGGCCTAATCAATCCCGATTTTGTTCTCTTGTACTTGAATCAAACAAGCAGTAAAAAAACAAATTACCGGAATTCCTTTTTTAAGCGTGTCTTTACAACCACAACATAGTTTTTTCAACTGTTTTTATTCCGGTAAATAATTAGGCGGTTGGGACAATAAATAATAGTCTTCGTCCTCAAACAGAAGGTGATAATCTTTTTTTAAGTAGGTTTAGCAGGCAGACAAAAGACCGTATCTCTAAAAGCTTACCAGGATAAAACCATTCAACTTTTTTCGTGTGTGTCTTCAATCCCATTGCTGTTCCTGACTCGGGCGGGGCAGTTAATCGGGATTTGTCAATTTCTTCTGTTCACAATATGCCTCTTTTTGATAGTATAATGGTTTTGATTGTACGAAGGTTTTGATTGTCCGAAATGATTGTGTGAAATAACATTCATTTTTTCTGCAACTTTTTTTTCGCCGGTAAATAATTTGCCTGTTGGGACAGATTTTTACCTCCTTCGTCCTCAATCTTGTTTTATTACGAGATTATAAGACTTGATTTGGAAAAGTATAATTAACAACACTTCCTTAACTCTCTCTACAGAATTAAACCGGTCGCCAATTAAATAAACTAGCATTTCGGCTTCTCTTTTCATCTAAATAAAATAAAACAGCTCATGAAAAAATTCATTTTTACGTTTACTTTCTCCCTTTTTTCTATCACCGGTTCTTTATATGCGCAGAACGCATCGATGGAACATATGGCAATGGATCACAAGATTGCCCCATCAAAAAAACGATCAAAACAGTCTACCCGATTATTGGTAAAGTTCGCACCTATTACATTGCTGCCGACGAAGTAGCCTGGGATTATGTGCCCGGAAATACAGATCCAATGACCGGTAAACCGTTTGAAGGGATTGCTAAATTACTAACCGAAAGGGGACCTACCCGAATAGGCAAAGTTTATGTTAAGGCAATTTACCGGGAATATACGGACTCTACCTTCACCAAATTAAAACCACGCAAGCGAGAAGAGCAATATCTTGGACTCCTTGGCCCCGTTCTTCGGGCAGAAGTGGGAGATGTATTTCACATTGTATTTAAGAACAACGCCACAATACCTTATAGCATGCATCCGCATGGTGTATTTTATGAAAGGGAATCAGAAGGCGCCGTATATGATAAGGATAATGGGGAAAATACGCATGATGGGAATGCAGTTCCGCCCGGTGGCAGGTTTACCTATACATGGGAGGTTCCTGAAAGGGCCGGCCCGGGTCCTAATGATGCCAGTTCTGTTGTATGGTTTTATCATTCACATGTTAATGAACCTAAAGATGTCAATGCCGGGTTGGTAGGAGCGATAATTATTACAGCCAAAGGAAAAGCAAAACCGGACGGAAGTCCAAAAGATGTGGACAGAGAATTTATTTCGCTATATATAATATTTGATGAAAACAGCAGCTGGTACCTGGATCAGAATGTGAGAACCTATTGTGGAGTTACCAACCGGGATAGCATGAACAAATTAGAGTCAGAACCACTGCGGCCGGATAGTATATTGTCACTTACAAAAGCAAACAAAGCTTCTTCTTTTCTTCCTGTGGGCTTCGGCGGAACTAATTTCAGGTTTTCGATTAATGGCTTCAGTTTTGGGAGCATGCCTATGATGACCATGAGAAAAGGAGAAAAGGTAAGGTGGTACCTTTTGTCCTTGGGGAATGCATTCAATTTCCATACACCGCACTGGCACGGAAACGTAGTAACGTATAATGGGGAACGCACAGATGTTATTGCATTAAGCCCGGCACAAATGGCGGTGGCAGATATGGTTCCCGATAACGTGGGAATGTGGATGTATCATTGCCATGTAGATGATCATATGGAAGCGGGGATGATGGCAATGTACCAGGTTTTGGAATAGTTAGAGAGTTTGTCATTAAGCTCGCGGGACGAAAAAAAGTATGGCAATAAATCTTTTAAAATTTAAAAGGGAAGCCTGACGTTTAGTAGAAGAAGAGGTGAGTCATTTGCAGAATTGACGATTATTTTCAAGGGAATTTTAGTTTCCCTTTTTTACTTTTCAGCAAACCAATAAATAAACCGCATTCTTATTCTATTAATAATTGATAATGCATATAGTTGTCCTGAATTATATTTAATCCTTCACCACATTCTTTAGGAGTATAACAGGAATCCTTATACGAATTTTTTTCGCTTCATTAATTTAGTCTAAAACCTCAACTTTCAAATCCTACGGTAAAAAATATCCCTGTTCGGACAATAAATAGCCGCCTTCGTCCTTAAAGCAATCCTACTAAGAATTCTTTCATTTAGGTTTAGGTTGATCAAACAAATTTCTCCTGATCACAAAACAATTCTTTATTTAACTATTAAAATTAAAAAAAATGAAAAAGATTATTTTATTAACCATGGGGTTATTCCTTTTCGGATTAACCGCCTTCTGCCAGGCAGAACAAGAGAACGGAACCATTTACATTAAGCATCCCTACATTGATGTAGTCAATAACGGTGCAAAAGCTTACCTGGCAAAAGATAATGCCACTCTCAACAGCTATTATTCAGACACGGCAAAATTTTGGGCTTCCGGAATGGCAAAAAATATATCTATGACAGATGTTATTAAACACTGGAATGGAGATTTTGACAAGTATGATGATATCAAATTGACTCCGCAAGGCTACCCCGACTACCTGCATTACTTAGATAAAGATCAAAAGTATGTTCAATCATGGTGGGTATGGTCAGGCAAATCAAAAAAGACAGGGGAAGTATTAACCATTCCATTTGTTCAATTTGACCAGTTTAATAATGATGGCAAAATTGATTTTGAAATGAATTATGGCGATTTCTCAAAAATGGAGGATTAAAATTGAAACCCTAAGGCAATAAAAAAATATTCCCTTCTATCTCACTTTTAAAACTAAAATAAAATGAAAAAAATTATGATCACAGCAGGCTTATTTCTCTTAGGATTAACAGCCTTTTGCCAGCAGGAAGAAAATGGTAGTATCTACATTAAGCATCCTTACATCGATGTCGTAAATAATATTGTGAAGGGTTATACTACGGGCGATTATACGGCTTTCAAAAGTCCTTTCTCCGATACGGCCTCATTTTGGCAATCAGGAATGGAAAAATTCGCACCAATTGACAATTTGATACAAATGTGGACTAATGATCAGAATTATCTTACTGATATTTCAATGAAGCCTGTTGGCTACCCTGATTTTTTGCACTACAAAAAAGCTGATGCACAGATTGTGCAGTCATGGTGGAACTGGTCGGCAAAAGTTAAGAAAACTGGGGAAGTAATCACGGTGCCCATGGTATTGTTTGATGAATTCAATGCCGATGGCAAAATAGTGAGACAATACGTCTATGGCGATTTTTCTAAAGCGCAAGCGGCAGAAATGTAAAAGAGTTGGTGTCTTCACGAAAGACTCAGAAATAATTTCGTGAAGACACTTTTTAGGTTTTTAAAACCAATATAAAAGGGGGAAGCCGAAAACCAATTAGAGTAGGCAATAAAACAAAAAGATATGAGTACAATTGATTTGGGTGAACCCCTATACGAGTATAACCTTAAAATAACCGGACTCACCGAATACGGTGTAAGCTTCCAGGATCTGGCATCAGGAAAAATTACACCGCCGCCCGAAGGTGCAAGGTTTGATGTAGCATTTGCCGGCGAAGCAAGTGGGTCAAAACTTAGCGGAAAGGTATCCGGTGTTGACTATTTGCATATTCGCGCAGATGGGCGTTTTCAACTTGACGTTCATGCAGAAATAGCAACTGCAGACGGGCAAAAAATTTCATTGAAAGCTGATGGCGTTGCGCTGCCGAGGAAAGACAGCAGCATTTTTGACCTGCGGGAGAACGTAACCTTATTTAGTTCTTCAAAAGATTATACATGGGTGAATACTATCCAGGTGTGGGGCGTTGGTACAGTGGATCTTGCTAAGCAGGATATTCATATAGCCGGGTATTTGGCATAGGCCAATAAATATTTATTCCAAAAAAATCATTTAACCAAAAACTCAAAAAAATGAAAAATGTATTTTTTGTCATTAGCATAACGCTTATGATAATTGGCTGTAATCAAACAGAAAAAAAGAATGACACCGCTTCAGATAGTGGCGCTGCAATGCAAGCACTTTATCAACAAAACCTGGCAACGCTAAAAACGTTTGTTGCCGATTTTGAAAAAGAAGATATTGACGGTGAAGCTGCACAGATAGCAGATAGTGCAGTATGGAATTCCCCCGCTTATGGCGACACAGTGCATACCAAAAAGCATTGGCTGGAAAGTCATAAGTATTATATGGACAACTGGAGTGATCTTCATTTGAGCAATGCGCAGTTTCTGCCGGGGATTGACTCTGCTACCCATCAATTTGACGGAAGTGTAAGATATTATGGCCGCTGGGATGGTGTTCATTCCTCGGGGGTTGCCACACAGGTTAATTTCTATGGAACCTATGAATTTAATGCCGATCATAAAATTATATCGGGTTCAGATTACTTTGATCTGGGCGGATTGATGAATGCAATAACTCCAAAGGCGAAGTAATCTTTTACAGAAAAGATGTGGTTTTAAAAAGGCTTTCAAAATATAATACAACATCATGCAAACAGTTGGCATCATCGGTGGCTCCGGATTTATCGGAAGTTATATTACCAAAATATTTTTAGAAGAAAATTATAAGGTAAAAGTTTCTTCTACTGATATTAAAAATAAAAGTAAATATGAACATTTGCTCACTCTTACCAATGCGGAAAACCTGGAAATGGTGCCGTTGGATGTAAGAGATAAAAAAGTATTACAGGATTTTGTAAAAGGCTGCGAAATCGTTGTACACGCCGGCACGCCATTTATATTGGACGTAAAAGATCCGCAAAAAGAATTGTTTGAACCAACGGTGCAGGGTACACGAAATTTTCTGGATGTAATTTCGAAATTTCCTGATCTTAAAAAAGTGGTAATCGTTGCTTCGGTTGCGGCGTGGAACACTTCTTTCCCATTGAACCCGGCAACACATTCAGCAGATCATATTTTTACCGAGCAGGATAAACCTTACATGAGTGGCGATGATCACCCTTATGCACAAGCAAAATTTTTGGCCGACCAGGAAGTAAGAAAATTTATCAATGAGCACCCGGATTTGCCTTTTGAAATCACATCTGTCTCGCCAACATTTGTAATCGGCAATTCCCTATCAAACAGGACCGATTCTACTTCTGGGGGAATGCAATATTTACTAAAAAATAAAATCGCTGCTAATCCATTTGTGGAAATGTTATTTGCGACAGATACTAAGTTTTCAATGATAGATGTAAGGGATGTAGCGGAAGCTGTTTTCCAGGCGGCAACCACCAAAGGGCTTCATGGGAAAAATTATATAATAGCCAACGAAAGTTATAAGGTTTCTGATATTTCACTGATGCTTAATAACCAGCCTCCACTTAATGAGGCGGCCATAGTGTATGACAGTTCTTTGGCAAAAAAGGATTTGGGAATTGCCTTTATTGCGGCAAAGGAAACGTTGAATCATTGTGTGTAAAATCATAGAACGACAAAATGAAAAACAAGTGAATTTGTTGATTTACTGATAAACATCACAGGTTAGAGTCTGCACTAACCTATCAACTTTTCCGCCATGCTTATGATCCTTCACGAAACACAAGACCATGTTTTAAAATTGATTCGTGAAGATACGAACCATGGCCTTAGGCAAAAACAAAATAAATTTAAAAAAAATGAATACAAACCAATTTGTAGCCGATTTAAATATCCGGTTTTTCAACGGAGAATTGTCCCCTCAATTCCGGGATAAATTATTGCAACTGACAATTGACAGGCCTGATGTATTTGTATTTGTGGAACGGATGTTTGGTTTTATGAATGCCGCTGGAATACCGGCAAAAGATATGTCTGTTTTGCTTGGAGAAATACTGGGAACCTTACTTGCCCGCATATTACCCGGCGCATGGGAGGGCACGGTTCCACCCATCACCCTTCCCGGTCGGCATGCCACCGTTGATCAATATATTAAAACAAATCCCTGGATTGGTCCGGGTACTAAATCCATTATGGATATTGGTTGTGGATTTCCGCCATACACTACCATCGAAACGGCCAACTATCTTTCGGATTGGAGGATTACAGGAGTTGATCTTTCGCTCCCCGTTTACCTTATTTATGATGCAGAAGGAAATTATGCTACCCTTAATGAAAGTAAATCCACCGTATATTTTCAGCCGGCAATACCCTCGCTTG
>DAHXOZ010000180.1 GCA_027364635.1 bacterium
AATTGCCATCTAAAGCTTTGTGAATCGTTGTTACACCTGCTTTTGAAAACTTAAATGTAATAGTGCAAAGAGAGTCACAATCTAATGGTTTATAAATAGCAGTATTACCAATTAAAATCAAAGTGTCAACAAACGAACCTGAATTATAACTTTTAGCTCCAACACATAAATAGAAACTTACCGCAATTCTATTTTCATTTAGCAGTTTTACTTGGATGTCACCAAAATATCCATAAATCTCACCATTTTCCTTTTGTGTCTTACCGTTGTATTTATAACTTCCTGTAGGATTAAACTTGTAAATATTTTTAACCGATTGACCTTCCGGGTACATCAATTGTAAGGGGCGTTGTTGTGTTACAGTAAACATTACTAATTATCGGGCTTTTATAAAGTATTGGAGAGTTGGGCATAAGACCACTGTATGGCGCAATTGAATCTCCTGGTGTATACTTTTGAATTTGTACAAAGACTCCTGCCGTAGATGATGTTGGCCATTCAGCATTAAAATAAGGTATATCGTTCGGAATTGTATCCCAATAAACTTTTTTAATAATAATCTTTCTTAAGACACGATCCACAACCTTTACAGTTTTTATAATTGAGCTTCGTTGTCCGTTACTATTAAATACAGTTAGCTTAATGGTGTATGTGCCAGAGGTCGAATAAGTCAAAACAAGGCTTCTCTTTTTTAAAATGGTTCCGTTACCTAAATCCCAAAATGACGAGTCCGCATTAATAGAATTATTGACTAAGGTGCAGGTATCATTAGTTACCATCGTGAAAACGGATGCTGTGTCACTCCGAAAACTAAAAGAAGCTTGTGGTTTGGAAATAGTAATTTCTTTTTTGCAACTTCCCAATAGAAAGGAATAGAATAAAAAGGCAATGAGAATGCGTTTCATAGTATTACAGTTAGTAGTTTATAAAGGTTAAGTTCACAAATATAGCACACAACGGGCAGGGCTTTATGCAGGTTGGGTATTAGTATTCCGTCTGCCCATAACCGCTGCTGATTGAAAATATGTTGATGAAGTTAAGTACAAAAGCTGATAGATATTCGTCTGCTGGAACTGAAGCTGGGATTTGCAAATAGCTGATGTTACAATGTCGAGCCCAACTTGCATAAAACCCAATGTTAGCTGCTGTTACATTTGCTCGAATTTTTCTATCCAAATAGGATAATGTTTGATTTTACGTGTTCGGTATGATTTTCCATTGTGGGCAACCGGGGCAATCATTGTTTGCAGTTCAATTTGGTTTTTCATTTCCACAATACACTTTTCTTTCAGCCAAGAATACTTAGCTAAATGCAAATTAGTAAAATAGGATGATTGAATTAGGCTGAAAAGTTTTTCAACATTTCCTTTTGTGGTTATATTCTGTCCTCTTGAAAAAAAATGTGAAAAATAATTTACGTATAACAATTCATCATTATCTATTTTCAAAAGTTTAGAAAAATTTTTAAAACCAATATTTACTGTACCGTTAATGTATTCGATAAATTCATTTGTAGATGTGAAATTAAAATGGCGAATAATATTTCTATCTATAATTACTCTTGGAAAAATGGCATCTTGCTCAAGTTTATATGAGTTTATTAAAGAAGGTCCCACAATAATATTTTCACTTTTATTTAAGTAAATATCTCCAACTGTTATTCCTCCTCTTACAATAATATTAATTCCCAATAAGGATGATTGAATACTTTGAATTAGTTGAATTAGTTTAATGAAACTTTGAATATCGTTATTAGCAATTAATATTATAGAGTCACTAATATAAAAACATTTAATTTTTTTAAATCTAGACAGTATTCGCAGATTACTTTTTAAAAATTCAAAATAAGAGTTTATTTGGAGATTAGATGAATTAAAAACGATATTGCCAAATCCTAAAACATCTATAAATGCTGTTATCTGTTTTTTATATTTTATCATTTAAACTGGTTTAATAATAGCAGCTAACGGCCACGCATTGGCGATGGCGGGGAATTCAATGATTTTCTGCCCGAACAAAAGTACAGTAAACGAACAAAAAGATGATATTATGATTCATAGCTCAATAGATAATTTTCAGCCCGGACTAAAGCTCAATAGCGAACGAAAAGCTGATGAAATGCACGTTTGCCCTGCTATTGCCAATGCGCCTGTTAGCGGCTGGCTTATTCCAGCATTATTAAGTTGTCCCTATTTTTTGCATATTTTGTCCACTTAATTGGTTCTGTTAAGGTAGAATGAACATCAATGAAAATGTCTTCAAGTTTTGACGTTCTCCACTTGACTCTCCCAATTATTCTACTGCTCATAAAATAAACAGTTCCTGCCGAAGTCAATATGTTTGGTTCATAGATAGGATTATACGTGCCGTATCTTTTTACTAAAAACCATTTCCCACCTGTCTCTGCTTTAACCAGTTCTCCAATAACAGAAATTAAAGCCACAACATCAGTTCCTGTTGTTAAGGTTTTAATTTTTCTTCCAATGACTTTTTTGAGATATGCTTGTGCGGCTTCTTTTGTTATTTCTGGGAAATCAAATTTTAAAACTCGATTCAAGTGTTCACGATAATGGTCGGCTTGCAGGTGAAATATTTTCATTCTGTCACCTTCAATATCAAACATTTCTTGTTCAGGATTGTCAATAGGAAACCTGTCAGCTTTTATTACATCGTCAAAACATTTTTCAGTCTCAAACAAAATTGCTTTTTGATTATAATGGTTGTCGAAAAATGCAACTTGTCCATTTTTTAATTTATGAACGAAACCATAATTTGTTTGAAGTTGATAATCCCAATCGTGAAAAGCGTCTCTGCCTTGCTCTTTGAGATAATCGACTAATTCGTTGGGTTCTTTTATTTGGTAACACTCTTTCATTGTGAAGTTTGTCAAGCTTGCCGCTAACGTTCGAGGCTTGCCGCAGGGCTGGAATTGTTGCTGTGTCAGCCCGGTAACTGAAGCCGATTGAAAAACTGATGATGAAGTTAACGACTAAAAGCCAAATAGAATTCGGTCAAGCCCGATATTAGCTGATAGTAGTACAACTGCCGATTGTTATTACGTCTGCCAGCCTTGCGGCAAACCTTTTGTTGTGTGCATCCTTTAACGGTTAATTGTTTCCATCGAGTTAAAATACTCTGTTCATGACTTGCAATAAATCGTTCACGTCAGGAAGAATGAACCATGTAGGATTTCCTGGTCTACATGTTGGGTAACCCAAATCAGGGTTATCTTCATTCCAGTCGTTTGTATTATGTCTGAGCCCAAAACAGGTTGTCCCGTCATGAAGTTCTAATTCTGCTATTGAAAAGTCGTTTGGTGCAGTAGTTGTACCGTCGTGAAGCACTCTAACAACTCTTCTTATTCGATTTTTAGGAAATACTACGTCAATAGGATTGAAGGGTGGCATAAGTATTATTTTTAGATTATATGGTTATTAATTTAGTTTGTGTTTGTCGAAACGCTCCATAAAGAAAGCTCTGTCAAACTTACCGCCAGCTTCTTCAATTGCATCTTGAAAAGCATCTATTTTGTCAAGGTTATTTATCAGGTCAAATATTTTAAGATAAGCAAAGCCATTATCTTGTTTCCTTTCTTCACCGTGTCCACCAAAATGAATTAACGCATAAATATTAGTCACTGTTTCTTTGTCAATAGTTTGTTTTTCGTCAGCTATGGTTACTTTTACTCTGTCGTTACCAACCAGATTTTCAAGCATAGGAAATACACCCAATTCTTTGGCTTTGGCAATGTATCCTCACGGCCAACTACCTCTTGGCTTCAAAAGTAATGCGAGATAGTTTTGCATGATAAAAAATAAATCATGCGCAATGATCCCGAAGTACGTCAGCAAATGTTTGAGTTCATCGAACAATGGAAACGAAGTGGCCTTTCTCAAAATGCATTCTGTGAGCGGCATTCAATCCGTTTTCATAAGTTTTATTATTGGTATAAATGTTACCGGAAAGAGAATGATATTTCTGATAAAAACAATCGGGGTTTTGTTAAGTTGAAAATAGAAAAGCCATCTGTTGCATCTTCGGTAGAGATACATTTTCCGGGTGGTGTTCACGTACTTTTTCATGAGCCAGTAAGCAGTAATTATTTAAAAACATTGATCAGTTAAGAGGTGCTACATTTATCTGCATCCTGCAAATATTATTTACATCACCAACCTACCGATATGCGCAAAGGCTTCGATAGTTTGAGTGGCCTTGTTATGTCAGAATTAAAAATGGATGTTTTAAACGGAGCAGTATTTATTTTTATTAATAAAAAACACAACCAGGTAAAACTGCTTTTGTGGGAAGGTGATGGTTTTGCTATCTATTACAAAAGGCTTGAAAAGGGAACTTATGAAATGCCTGCTGCCACAAAAAATAATGGTGAATTTTCTATCACTCATGAAGCACTTCAACACATCCTTCAGGGCGTCTCTTTAAAGAGTGTACGCAAGCGGAAAAGATATCAACAACTGACTGAAAACTGTGGATAACACATTTCCTGAAATAGCTGATAGCACTGCATTGTAGTACATTTGCCTTGTGATAGAAACAGCCACTGATTATAAAAGTTTGTACGAAGAATCTACCCTTGAGATTGTTTCTTTAAAGCATGAAATCGCTAACCTTAAACGCATCATCTTTGGAAGTAAAAGCGAAAGTTTTATTCCACAAAATACTGCCTCTGCACAACTCAGTTTGGATATGCAGGCAGAAGCTGTTGCCACATGCTCTGTAATAAAAGCACAGAAGATAGAATATACCCGCCAGCAGGTTGAAATCAAAAAGAATCATCCTGGCCGCACCCCACTTCCTGAACATTTGGAACGTCGGGAATTTATTCTTGAACCGGTGGAAAAAGCAGAAGGTTGCAAAAAGATAGGTGAAGAGATAACCGAAGAATTAGAGTATGAGCCGGGCAAATTATTTGTAAACCGGTACGTGCGGCCGAAGTATGTGATGGCCGGTAACAGTAAAATAATTATTGCTCCCATGGTTGATCGTCCTTTGCCAAAAGCCATTGTAGGACCAGGCTTGCTGGCACAGATTATCATTGATAAATATGTGGATCATCTTCCATTGTATCGCCAGGAACAACGTTTTAAAAGAGAAGGAGTAAACATCCCATACAGCACCATTAGCGATTGGATCAAAAACGGTTGCGTGCTTTTGGATGCACTCGGTGAATCATTGAAAAAAATGGTTATCAGCAGTAATTATTTACATGCTGATGAAACACCACTAAAAGTTCTGGATAAAAATAAAAAGGGTACTTCGGCAGGCTCAGTACATCGCGGGTTTTATTGGGTTTATCACAACAGCATAGATAACCTTGTATGGTTCGATTACCGGGAAGGAAGAGGAAGAGAAGGGCCAAATGAAATACTCAAAGATTTTAAAGGTTACCTTCAAACAGACGGTTATAATGTGTATGATATTTTTAAAGAAAATAGCGAGATCACGGTGCTTCACTGCATGGCTCATGCACGTCGTAAATTTTTTGAAGCAAAGGAGAATAATCCATCCGTGGCTGAACACGCATTGGAGCAGATCGGATTGCTCTATGCGATAGAACGCAAAGCCAAAGAACAACAATTAACTGCCGATGAAATTTTTGAATTGCGCCAGTCAGAAGCATTGCCAATATTGGAATCATTAGGAAAGTGGATGAAAGAAACTTACATCAAATCCCTGCCCAAAAGTACGATAGGCAAAGCATTGGGTTATAGTGTTGAAAGATGGCAGGAGCTGATGATGTATGCAAGTGATGGGAAATTAAACATTGATAATAATCCGGTAGAAAACAGCATCCGTCCTGTTGCCATTGGCAGAAAAAATTATTTATTTGCCGGTAGTCATGGAGCAGCTGAGCGTAGCGCCATGCTTTATTCTTTCCTCGGCACCTGCAAACTGAACAGCATTAATCCTTTTATCTGGCTGCAGGATGTTTTGCGCCGAATCGGTAATCATCCTATCAATAAAATTGAAGAACTTCTGCCCCAGAACTGGAAACCACTGGCATAGGATTTTATTTTGAATTATTCGGATTGTGGTTGGCCGGAGGGATACAAAGCAAATCACAACTGCTCTTGCGTTATTAACGACTGGAAGTTAGATGTGAAAGAACTAAGTTAATATCAAAAGTTGAAAGCAAATCACAACCACCAAGTAATGATTTGTAATTGGCTATATGATGTGAAAGAACTAAGTTAATATCAAAAGTTGAAAGCAAATCACAACGTTTTGGCTGCAATGGCATGGATCATTCTCGATGTGAAAGAACTAAGTTAATATCAAAAGTTGAAAGCAAATCACAACTAAGATTGCTAATGTGGTTTTCAAAATAATGATGTGAAAGAACTAAGTTAATATCAAAAGTTGAAAGCAAATCACAACGCATATCTTTCGACAGTTCCAATCCCCCGCTATTCTTAGAATGTAGCCACAAAATTATAGACTGCTGTCCGTATGTCTGTGACTACGGACAAAACATAAAATGCTTTATTTTGTTTGTTTACTGGAAAAGATTGCGGATTATTACAGATTGAATTTTTGTTGTAGTAAAGCTCCTGAGTTGCAAACTCAGGACAGCAGCTAAATTTACTTTTTGGAATGGTAGA
>DAHXOZ010000181.1 GCA_027364635.1 bacterium
ATCGTAAAATCTTTTGCCCGCATTCACGAAACCAATTTGAAAAAGCAGGGAATGCTGGCAGTTACTTTTGAAAATAATACTAAATGAAGAAGGCCATTGCATAATTGCGCATGGAAAATTGTTAAAGATTACCTTGGCTGATTGAGTGAAATATTAAGAAAGATGATGCGTTATAGCAATACCAGAATATAAAGTGTGGCCGGAAATTGAATTCATTTGTTTTTTAGTAAAATCTTGATCTATGTATAAAATAAAAAATTTTATTGAATGGCATGTTTTCGGTGTTTGTACGGCTATTGGCGAAAAGGTGGGAATTGCCACTTCAGAAATCAGGCGTTATTTTATTTATATATCCTTCCTCACTTTCGGCTCGCCGGTTATTTTTTATTTGATTTTTGCTTTCTGGATGAATGTAAAAAATTATATTAAAAATTCACGCCGCAATCCGTTGAGGTATCTTTAAAAGATATCATTCTCTTTCCTTATTTAATCTTTCTGCAGATATTAGCAGGATCAGCAAAAAAATAATTCTCAGTATTTATTTGTCTATGTATTTTACCAGGGCTGAGAATAAAAATATCAATTATTTCTTCGTTTACTGCATAGCAAAAAAGAAATAAAAGCGCATAAAAAAGGGCAACTGAAAAGTTGCCCTTTGCATTGAAATATCGATTTTTAGCCGATTAATTTCACATTAACGGCATTCATTCCTTTTTTGCCATTTTGCAAGTCGAATTCTACTTTGTCATTTTCTTTGATTTCGTCAATTAGCCCGCTTGCATGCACAAATGTTTCTTTAGAAGAATCATCGTGTTTAATAAAACCGAAGCCTTTTTCGGAATTGAAAAATTTAACGGTTCCTGTGTTTTTGTTGTCCATTGTGTTGTTGTATTTATAAAAAATTAACAGCAAAGATAATCTTTATAAATATAAAATTCTTTTCTCTTTCAGCAATTCTGATAATTTAACTTTTTTAAGGTGATAAATACGTATGATTATCGGTTATTGCCAATTTTCAACTTACTACCCATGGTAAAAATTTTCTTAAAACCCGGACTTTCTGTTCTTTTTATTCTATCCCAAAAAGTAAAGTATAATCCATAGTTGTATTTATAATATTTGTGATGGAGCGAATGATGAGTAGCCCCGATTACCCATTTGCTCCAAAGTTGGTAAGAATTTTTTGGATAAATTTCAATATCAAGATGATTGATAACACTGCTGAATGTCATGATTACAAGTAGAATAATGAGAACAACATAATGTATTGGAATCAGTAAAAGCAGCAAGGGTAAAAATACAGCTTGTAGTAATCCTTCAATGGGATGGAAGGAAAAAGCAGTAAAAGGAGACGCTATATGACTGTCGTGATGAATTTTATGAACAATTTTAAAAACGGCCGGTTGGTGCATCCAGCGATGGATCCAATAGTAATACGTTTCCTGCAAAAGCATATAAATCAATACGCTTACAGGCAAATACCACCAACCATAAAGATTTGCGGTTGTATAGACTTTGGTATACCCTTTTTGCCAGAGAATAAAGGTAATGGTTCCGGTTACTGAAAAAAGTAAAGAACTGATAAGGCTGTATTTGATTTCTGTTTTAAACTGGTCTTTTTTATAGTTTTTCCGGTTGATCTTTCGTACCTCAAATTTTGAACGGAACCAGATATAAAAAATGTAATAAAAGATTCCTGAAACTAAAAAATACCTGCCTGTAATAACCAGGAAAAAAATTGCTGTAAGAATCAAAGGCCAATAACCGGATGTAAAATCGGGCAAATTCATTTTGCAAAATAAGGAATTGAAATTTCCTTAATAAATTTTACTTAAAAATAGTTGATTCATGGAAAAATATCCCACAACCGGTTTATTAAAATTGATCCTGGGGAATCTCATCATTATCCCCACCAAGGCTGTAATCATTATTTTCTTCATCTTCTTCGCCGATATCTTCATCAGCGTCATCTAATTCAGCGCCGGGGATATCCAGGTCAGAGGCAGAAACATTATCCTCGAAACTTTCTTCATTTAAAACTTCCCCTTCAGCATCCCTATTGTCAAGAGCAGCCTCTCTCAGGTTTTCATCATCTCCCGGCATGTCATCAGAAGTTCTTATTAATGTTTCCCGTTCTTCATCAGAAACATTTGAGTCAGGACTGTTAATGATTTCCTCATCCAGGTTTTCATCATAAGAACTGTCGCCTTCTTCATCAGCCGAAGCAATGGTAGTATCTGCTATTTCTCCGGGAGGGGCCGGCGTAAAATCTTCCTGTCCCGGAATTTCATGTGCATCAGGAATATTTATTAAAGTAGCTTTTTCCAGTAGCTCTTCCCTGTCATGTGGGGAATCAATTTGATCAGATAACTGATCGTTTGCCCCATATTTATCGTTTTGTTGCATATAAAAGATTTATTTTTATCACCGAAAATATAGTGCCAGTAATATATTAGGAATTATTTTTAAAATCTTTACATAAATTTTTTGTTATTTAAATATAACGGTCTACTTTTGCACTCCCAAAATAAATTTGGTTAAAAAAAGTTCTTTAAAATGTCTCAAAGAATCAGGATAAAACTTCAGTCTTACGATCACAACCTGGTAGATAAATCTGCTGAGAAGATTGTTAAGACCGTACGCAGTACAGGTGCAGTAGTAACAGGGCCAATTCCGTTACCTACTCATAAAAAAATATTTACCGTATTGCGTTCTCCACACGTTAATAAAAAAGCGCGTGAGCAATTCCAACTATGCACGCACAAGCGTTTGTTGGATATTTATACCAGTAGTTCAAGAACCGTAGATGCGCTTTCAAAATTGGATTTGCCATCTGGTGTTGATGTTGAGATAAAAGCATAACCTCATCCCGTACTTCTCTATAAATGGAGAAGGGGAAGAGAAAGTTCTTATAAAAATTGTAACACTTAAGTACCGGAGATCCTGTACCGCTGAGTATAATAAAATAGAAATGAAAAGTATTATTGGAAAAAAGGTCGGCATGACCAGCATTTTCGATAATAATGGCAGGCAAACCGCCGTGACCATTATTGAAGCAGGTCCATGCGTGATAACGCAGAAGAAAACCAAAGAGACTGACGGTTATAATGCTGTTCAGATTGCTTTTGGAGATAAAAAAGAAAAGCATACCCTCCTCTCAGAAAAAAATCATTTTGCCAAAGCAAATACAACGGCAAAAAAATTCGTAAAAGAAATCCGCGATAGCGATACAGATAAAAATGTTGGCGACACCATCAGTGTTGACATATTTGCCGAAGGCGACAAAATATCTGTTGTGGGCACCAGCAAAGGAAAAGGTTTCCAGGGTGTGGTAAAGCGTCATGGCTTTCATGGAGTAGGAGAGCAATCTCACGGACAGCATGACAGGTCAAGAGCACCGGGGTCTGTTGGTGGATCCTCTTATCCTTCACGGGTATTTAAAGGAATGCGCATGGCAGGCCGTATGGGAAATGATAAAGTACAGATGAAAGGACTTAAGATTGTTAAGATTTTCCCTGAAAAAAATTATTTATTAATAAGTGGCTCGGTTCCCGGCCATAACGGTTCAATCGTTTTAATCCAGAAATAATATGCAATTAGATATAATCACTACAGAAGGAAAAAAGACTGGCAGAACGATTGATCTGCCGGAAGAGATATTTGGTGCAGAACCTAACAGTCATGTTATCTGGCTGGCGGTAAAACAATATTTGGCCGCACAACGCCAGGGCACACACAAGGTGAAAACCCGCGCGGAAGCACAAGGATCTTCTAAAAAACTTCATAAGCAAAAAGGAACTGGCGGAAGCCGTAAAGGTAACCTTCGTAATCCTTTATACAAAGGTGGTGGTACCGTTTTTGGCCCTAAACCTCATGGTTACGATATAAAGGTCAACCGCAAAGTAAAAGACCTTGCTAAAATAGGTGCGCTTAGTGCAAAAGCAAAAGAAAATAAAATCATTGTTGTGGAAGACAAGGCAGTAAAAGTTGAAAAGCCTGCTACCAATGCATTTAGCAAAATGTTTTTAACTATTAATCCGGGAAGCAGGAAATCTTTGTTGATAATGGCAGATTATGATGAGAATGTATACAAGAGTTTCAGAAACATTCCATCGGTATGTGGCACCCTAATAAATGATATTAATACTTATGATATCGTAAATGCTGATTCCGTAGTATTTACAGAAAGCGCAGCGAAAGTATTTGTAGAAGAAAACGTTGAAGAAAACAAAGCAACAGATAATAAAGAAGCTGCAGAAGCTTAAATAAAAAACAAGATCATGAAATCATCAGATGTTTTAATAAAACCTGTTTTATCAGAAAAAGTGAATCGTCTTTCAGAAAAGTACAATCGTTATACTTTTATTGTAAACAGAAAGGCAAACAAACTGGAAATTAAAAAAGCGGTTGAAGAGTTTTATGGTATTACCGTAGAAGAGGTTAATACTTTAAATATGCCTTCTAAAGTAAAACAACGAAATACGAAAGCAGGGCTGCTGACAGGCCGCAAACCAGCAAAAAAGAAAGCAATTGTAACAGTGGCAGAAGGAGATTCAATTGATTTGTATGGCAACATATAGGCAAGAGGCAATAGCAATCAGCAATAAATAATTTAATAAAGAATAATTAGTTCAAATCATGGCTCTAAGAAAATACAAACCGACTACCGCAGGAACACGCTGGAGGATAGGCAATGCCTATGCGGAGGTAACTACCAGCAATCCTGAAAAAAGCCTGCTTGAAAAAGTTCATCACACTGCCGGTCGTAATGCCCAGGGGCGTAGAAGCATGCGTTACCTCGGAGGTGGTCATAAAAAGATGTACCGTCTAGTTGATTTTAAGAGGAATAAAAAAGACATACCTGCAACTGTAAAAACAATTGAATACGATCCCAATCGCAGTGCATTTATTGCTTTGGTAGTTTTTGTTGATGGTGAAAAAAGATACATTATTGCACCCCAGGGTTTGCAGGTAGGTGCTACTATAGTTAGTGGTGATGCGGTAGCTCCTGAACTTGGAAATGCTTTGCAACTTAAGAATATGCCTTTGGGAACTGTAGTTCACAATATTGAAATGCAACCAGGACAAGGTGGAAAATTAGCGCGTAGTGCAGGATCTTCTGCCCAGTTAACCAACAAGGAAGAAAAATATGCAATTCTTAAAATGCCCAGTGGTGAGTTAAGAAAAATATTGATCAACTGTTATGCAACTGTGGGTGTGGTTTCCAACAGCGATCATAGTCTTGAAAGCAAAGGAAAAGCAGGAAGAAACAGGTGGAAAGGTATAAGACCCAGAACAAGAGGAGTTGCTATGAACCCTGTTGATCACCCGATGGGAGGTGGTGAAGGTAAAGCTTCCGGAGGCCATCCACGCAGCAGAACCAATAAATATGCAAAAGGCCAGATCACCCGCACACGTGGAAAAGGTTCTGACAAAATGATTATTCAAAGAAGGAACGGTAAAAAATTACCTAATAAATAAGGTTTAGGGATTGCTGAAATCCTGCATCTAAAAATTGTAAATTAAACAAATGGCTCGTTCAATTAAAAAAGGTCCTTATGTAGAAGCAAAGCTTGAAGATAAAGTGCTTGCTATCAATGAAGGAAATGCTAAAAAAGGTGTTATAAAAACATGGTCACGCAGGTCAACAATAACCCCTGACTTTGTAGGCCACACTTTTGCAGTGCATAATGGTAATAAATTTATTCCTGTTTATGTAACTGAATTTATGGTAGGTCATAAATTAGGCGAATTTGCACCAACAAGAAATTTTAGAGGACATTCAAGTAAAAAGATTGCATAGAAGGTATCAGGTATCAGGTCTGAGGTATCAGGTAGCAGGTATTTAGTATCAAGTATCAAGAAATTAAACAAATATGGAAGCAGTAGCAAAACTTAATAATTATCCGACTTCACCACGCAAAATGCGTTTGTTGGCTGATTTGATCCGTGGGCTGGAAGTAGAAAAAGCATTGGGAATTTTACAATTCAATCCCAAACATCCGGCAGTGCCCATGTATAAATTATTAAAAAGCGCCATCAACAATTGGGAACAAAAAAATGCAGATGAAAAAGTGGAAGATGCCGGCCTTATTGTAAAAACAATTATGGTGGATTGCGGAAGAGTGATAAAAAGAATGCGTCCTGCTCCACAGGGCCGCGGTTACCGCATTCGTAAACGCAGCAACCATGTTACTATTATAGTAGATAGCATCCATAGTAATGGAAATGGTATTGCTAAAAAGAAAGCTGAAAAAGTGGAAGCTGCTCCTGTTGCCGAAACAGTAGTTGCAGAAAAACCAGCTACCGCAAAGCCAAAGAAAGCGGCTCCGAAAAAAGCTGCAGCGCCAAAAGCAGAACCAAAAGCTAAAGCTAAGCCGGCAGCAGAAAAAACAGAAAAGAAAAAAGCAGACAAAAAATCAACAAAATAAAAACCAAATAATGGGTCAAAAAACAAATCCGATTGGAGCCAGGTTAGGAATCATCCGTGGATGGGACAGCAACTGGTTTGCAAATCCAAAAGATTATGGTAAAAAATTGATTGAAGACGACAGGATCAGGACCTACCTGAATGCCCGTATCAATAAAGGAGGAATAGCTAAGATTGTAATTGAGCGT
>DAHXOZ010000182.1 GCA_027364635.1 bacterium
TCCTTACGACTGTCGCCATTTTGCGCAATAAGATAACAGGCATAGCGTGTAAGCAGAATATCATCAATTTGCTTTTCGGCTCCTTTAGGCATGGGTATCGTTTTCCTGACGTCAGGAAAATGATTGCTTACTTCTTCTCCGGCATTTCTGCATGATTCCTTTGCTTTTTTAATTACATTTTCAAAATTTTCCCATTTACTGATCCGCGGCAGGCAATAGAAACCTGTGGCATGGTAGAACAAATGTCTTCTGATGAAATATTAACCGGCATCACGGGCGATCCGATGTGGGCGGATAATTGCGAAGATGTGGCATTCAATACTTATCCGGCTGCGGTGATGCCCGACTTCAGAGGATTACGTTATTTAACCGCTCCAAATATGGTGGTCAGCGACAGTAAAGACCATGCGCCGGGAATAGAAAATGCAGGTCCGTTTTTAACAATGAATCCTTTCAGCAGCCGTTGTTGCCAGCACAATCATTCGCAAGGCTGGCCTTATTATGAAGAACATTTGTGGATGGCTACACCCGATAATGGCATCGCTGCAATTTTATACAACAGCAGTGAAGTAACCGTAAAAGTCGGAAAGCGTGCAGGCCATACCGTTACATTGAAACAGACGACGAATTATCCTTTTGATGAGCATATAAAGATTGAAGTAAATACGGATAAATCAGTCGCTTTTCCTTTATACCTCCGTGTGCCCGGTTGGTGTAATAACGCTACTGTTTCAGTAAATGGTAAAAGTGTAAATGTTGAAGCAAAAGCAGGTTCTTATATTCGGTTAGAAAACAACTGGAAGAAAGGCGATGTAGTAGAATTGACATTGCCAATGCAGGTAGTTCTTCAGCAATGGACTAAAAATAAAAACAGTGTGAGCGTGAATTATGGTCCTCTTACTTTTTCTTTAAAGATCAAAGAATATTATAAAAAAATGGATGCCAAAGACGCTGCTGAAAAGGATTCAAAGTGGCAACCTACGGCTGACCAATCGAAATGGCCGGCTTATGAAATTTACCCGGCAAGCATGTGGAATTATGGATTGTACCTGGCCAATCAGCCGGTGAGTCAACAATTTGAAGTGATCAAAAGGCCATGGCCTTCTGATAATTTTCCTTTTACGCAAAAAGATGTTCCGATCATTATCAAAGCTAAAGGAAAACTGATTCCCTTCTGGACAACCGATCAATATGGCTTGTGTGGCGTTTTGCCTCAAAGCCCGGTAGTTGTTTCTACCAAAGAACAGCCAATAGAATTAATACCAATGGGCGCTGCGAGATTAAGGATTTCCTCGTTTCCGGTGGCGGAGTAAAGAAATAGAAATCTGAATTATTTGCTTGTTTACTGATCTTTTTTAAAAAGGCTGACTTTACAAACACAGTAAAACAATAATTAGAACATTTCCTTATTTTGTAAAGCAACTTGCTCGCATAAATGAAAAAAGAACAAATACAAGAACTTTTCTATCAATTTGAAAATGCCTGTTATGATTATAATGGCATAGAATGCTGGAGTGCAAGGGAATTGCAAAAGATTTTTAATTATGCTGATTGGCGTAATTTTTTAAAGGTAATAGATAAAGCGAAAGAAGCGTGTAAAAACAGTGGTGGTAAGGTTCCGGATCATTTCGTTGACGTCAACAAAATGATCGAATTAGCTAAAGGCGCACAACGTGAAATAGAAGATATTGCTCTAACAAGATATGCATGCTATCTGATAGCCCAAAATGGCAACGCTGCAAAATCAGAGATCGCTTTTGCCCAAACCTATTTTGCTGTTCAAACCCGTAGGCAGGAAATTATTGAACAAAGGCTACTGGATATCGCAAGAATAACTGCGCGGGAAAAGTTATCCAAATCAGAGAAAAAACTTTCAGGAATTATTTATGAAAGAGGTGTTGATGACAGGGGGTTTGGGATTATCCGAAGTAAAGGTGACCATGCTTTATTCGGAGGATTCTCAACCAATGAGATGAAGGTGAAATTGAATGTGCCGGGAACAAGGCCCCTGGCTGATTTCCTGCCAACGCTTACTATTAAGGCGAAAGATTTTGCAACAGAACTTACCAGCCACAATGTTATCGAAAAAGATTTAAAAGGGGAAGCAACTATTTCGAGAGAACATATTGATAACAATAAGGCGGTAAGAAAAATGTTGATTGAAAGAGGAGTAAAACCTGAGCAGCTTCCTGCATCTGAAGATTTAAGGAAAATTCAACGCAGGTTAGAAGGTGATGAAAAGAAAGTGATAAAGGAAGCAAAGAAAATGAAGGACAAATGAAAATCAATTTCGACATTATTATCCTTCTTGTTTTTTTAGAGTTGAAATAATTGAGCAGATATCGAAACCTGCCAGAATAGAGATTAATTGTCCGGACCAGGATCTATAGTTGATTAACAGAATTAATAAATTCAAAATATATCCTAAATCGCCATAGCCTTTTAACCAATAAGGCACTTCTTCCCAACCGTGATCACCTTTGCCGTTTCCGCTAAACCAGGCATTGTTCTTCTTTTCCAGCCAGGCACTGATGGTTCCCAATTGCCCTGTCAGCCCATCTCTTTGCAATTCAAGATATTTCAATATCCAGCCTTCAGGCTTTATCGCTCCCACGGGAAGTTTAATAAAACTCAATGGCTCCAAAGGCGCTTTATTGCTGAGATAAAATGAATTACTTCCTTTTGCCGGGCGATTTACAACCGTCGCTTTTAAAGAATTTTTTTGTGCAAATGAGCTTTGTCCTAAAAGAAAAAAAAGAGCAAAAAAAGCAATAATCGTGTTTTTCATTTTCCAAATTTTAATTACCTGGATATCAAGTGGATTTTGCAGGTATAATGTGAAACTTAAAGGTATGTAAAAGCAAAATTACTTTTCCAATTTTAATCGCTCTTTAAATTATTTATGGTCACATCGCCTCGTTCCATAGAAGTAAATTCGCTAATTTTGATAATTAAAAAACTCCGGAATTGCATTAAAAAATATTTTATAAAAACTGTTTTCGATTTGCCATTGAAATAATTATCTACGTATTAGTTTGATTTATGAAAACACTCCTTGTTCCTGTTGATTTTACACCTGCTTCTGAAAATGCACTAAGTTTTGCTGCAGAATGGGCTAAAAAATATTTGTATGAGCGCATCATTTTATTGAGGTCATTTTATAGTTCGATGTATGAAAACATGATCATGTCGGCTGATTTTTCAAGCGTGAATGAAGAATATCTCAATAAAAAAAGGAAAGATGAAAAAAAGATCTTAAATGACTTATGCAACGATCTCGCTAAAAAAACAGGAGAAGGAATCCGGGTGCAAACAGCCGTAAGCGAATTACCATTGGTAAGAAGCATTATCCAGGTTATAAAATATGAGAAGCCGGAAATGATCTTAACAGGCAGCGATACAATTCATGCTACCAACGAGGCTTTCGTTGCCGGAAACGTAATAGCAATTGCAAGATTAAGTCCTGTAAGGGTTTTAATTGTGCCTGAAAACTACCACTATAAACCGATTGAAAAAGCACTGGTTCCGGTAGATTACAAAACAGTCAGTTCTCTTAATAAAATCAACAGTCTTCGCTCTTCACCAAGATGGTACGATGTGGAATTACTGGCGCTGAATGTAGATGCTACGCAGCGCAATCTGGATCCTGATGAAAACTTTAAAGAGGCAGAAAATAATTTACATGACTACCTCAAAAATTTTAAACATGAAATTTATTATGAAGCCGACAAAAACGTGATCAATGGAATTTTAAACTTTAAAAAAATAAATGAAGTGCAACTGATGATTGCGCTGCCCGGTGTTCACAGCTTTCTATACTCGCTCACCCACAAAAGTGTTTCAGAAGCTTTGTATAGAAAATGCCAGTTGCCGGTAATGATCTTGAAATAAAAAACACAGTAAACAAAGAAATAAACAGGATTTTTATTTTGACATATCCCATATTTTCAAAGACTTAATTACTGTTTGTCCACCAAAGGAAAAAGCGCTTAATAAATTAGCTTCTTTACCGGGATAAATGTAGGTGGTCAAAACTTTTTCTCCATCATTTACAAAAACTTCCAAAGAAGATTTATCAAAAAGTATTTCAAGCTTTATTTTTCCACCTGTTGAGTTTACATTCATTGACTGGGTTAACTTTTTTTGGTTAATTTTTTCATTTCCCGAATTGCTTCTATCAACATACACCTCATTTTTTGAAGCGTCGAAACCTACAACCGTTTCAGCTATAACATTTCCCTTTTTATCTTTTTGCTGCGCGATCTTAAAACCGGCCATTGTATTTTCAGGAACCTCTAATTCAGCTTCAAGCCAGTATGAATTACCGGTAATATCTTTGCCCTCTAAAATATTATCCATGGTGCCTTTCACTTTTAAATTTTCAGCATAAGCCATTTTCTTTGAAAGTGTGCGAAGATTGTCTTTAATAACTTTGGCAGGATTTTGAAAAAGCCGTATTCCATCTTTTGTTTCTCTTAAACTTAAATCACGCGGGATCGACATTTGTCCTCTCCACGGATAGGTTTCCTGCGCTTCAGGAACCATCCAACCTATATAAGTATGTTGACCTGCCGGCAAATTATTCCATGGAATAGCGGCGTAGAGCGCATTTCCTTGATCTACCAATAAAGCCTTGTCTGCAGGATTATCATTGGTAAAAGTTTTCCCGTCAAATTCGCCCACATAATATTCTTCCATGTCATTTCCGGTAGTATCCTGGAATGAATTTACCAAAACCCATTTCGATTTTCCGGCACTTCCTTCAACAGGAAGCTTTATAAAAAACGGACATTCCCATATTCCGCCCTTCAAACCTGCATGTCCAAATTCGCTCAGCAAGTCCCAGTTTTTCAAATCAGGCGAAGAATAAAATTGCACTTCATTTTCATGTGGCAAAGCAACTACCATCAGCCATTTATTGATTTGATCATCCCACTGCACATTCGGATCGCGAAAATCTTTTTTATGCAAATCAATTACAGGATTGTTGTAGTAATTGGTAAAATTCATTCCTCCGTCATTACTGTAAGCAATGTATTGTGATTCTTTTTTAAGATTAGGCTGATCGGCTGTGTAAATTGCCACAATGCAACCACTGTCTTTGCAAAAACCACTGGTATTATTTTTATCCCAAACGGCAGAGCCGGAAAATCTCCACGTAGTGTCTTCGCCATTGATGGATTCCGGCATAGCGAGCGGATAATGTTTCCAATGAATAAGATCGGTGCTGGTAGCATGTCCCCAGCTCATGTAGCCCCATTTGTTTTCATACGGGTTTTGTTGGTTGTACAATTCATAAACGCCGTTTAAATACAGCAAACCGTTTGGATCATTCGTCCAGTTTTTTTCCGGGGTAAAATGATATACCGGACGCCACTGAGGAGTAGGAACTTCATTATTTTGGGCAAATAAAACGGTGCTAAAAAACAGGGCGGCAATACCCATCAGAAATCTTTTCATTGTAATTTTTTTAATCAGGTAATTTTTTTAAAAATTTATTGAATCTCCGGCTTCTTTACTTTCCATTAAAGCAATAATATCACTTATTTCATAACCAGGGCAGGCACCTGAACGCGATGCTATAAAAGCGCCAAGTGCACTTGCAAAATCAAGGGCTTCTTCAGGCGAAGCACCATCCATCAATTTGGAGATTATAGCTGCGAGAAAAGAATCACCGCTGCCTATCGTATCAGCCACTTTTACATGATAGCCGGGATGATAATAAAATGCCCCGTTCATAAAAAGCATCGCGCCATCTCCCCCTTTGGTAACAATAATTGTTTTAAGGTTGAATTTATTCTGCAAAAGTTTTACCATTTCTTCATCGCTGTGGAGATCAGCAAACCAACCCGAAATAAGATGCAACTCTGATAAATTTAATTTAAGCATATCTGCATGCTGCAATAATTCTTCCACAAGTTGCTGAGAAAAATGAGGTGGTCGCAAATTAATATCCAGCACTTTGTTTTTTGCCAATCCAAGACAGTGAAGCAAGGAATTCCGCGATTTTTCATTTCGCGAAGCCAGGCTTCCAAAAACAAAATAATCTGCTGCAGCAACCAGTTGTTCTACTTCAGTATTTGATTCAATAAAATCCCATGCCACCGGTTGTACAATTTCATATTCCACCTCGTTATCTTCTTTGAGAGTTGCAAAAACTTTGCCTGTTGAATGTTCTTCATCTACCTGGAAAAAGCGGGTATCGATATTTTTCGATTCAAAAACTTCTTTTAACTCTTTTCCCAACTCATCATCACCAATACGTGTTACCACCGCAGGATTTTTGCCAAGTTGCTTTAAATGATAGGCCACGTTTACCGGCGCGCCCCCGGGGAGTTTCCCTTCGGGTAAAAAATCCCAAAGCGTTTCACCAAAACATACTACAGAAAAGTGGGAATTATTTGACGTCATTTTGATTTTTTTGGTCTGAATATAAGCAATCT
>DAHXOZ010000183.1 GCA_027364635.1 bacterium
TAAATCCATAGCAGAAAGACTTTTTGTTTCTTCAGGCACCATCAAAACTCACACATCCATATTGCGCTTAGCAAGATTCGAATTATTTTCCGCGACTTTTGCAGCCTCGACAGATTGTGGATTATTGATTGCCTGTTCTTTTTTGCAAGAGACCAAATTGGCGCTTATGAGTAGGATAAGCGCAAGTCCAAAAATTTTTTTCATTGTTTTTTTTTAAAATGAGATAATAAAAGAGAAAATAGAATACTGTTTTTCAACTCAACAATGAATCTGCATGCATGCCTGCGGCCTACATTATTGATGGTCTTAGATATAGAACTTATTTCTTTTGATATTTGCAATTCAAACGATAGATGAATCTTCAAATATTCTTAATCAAAGTTAAAATGAGAAAATGCTCGTTATTTATACCAAATGGTAGATTTTTACAAAATCCACCCATAACTTATGGCCTTCAAAATTGCGGAGGTGCGATTGGCGACGTCGAGCTTTTGGTAAATATTGAGTGTGTGAGTTTTGATGGTGCCTGAAGAAACAAAAAGTCTTTCTGCTATGGATTTATTCGATAGCCCGCTGACCAGGAGAAATAAGACCTGCTTTTCGCGTTCAGTTAATTTTTCCAGTGCATTTTTAGATCGATAAGGCAGTTGGTCAAATTCGCACCAGCGCCATTCTTTGTTGCTTCCCTCTATTTTCATAAATGGTTTCGAAAGTGATTTAGCGAGTTCGATTCCGCGGACTATAAAATTACCAACCGTCTTTAAAATATAAAGATGATAAGGTTTGTAAACGTTCTTGCGCATTGTTCTCACTACTATCAGTCCTACAACTTTTCCGTCATGTTTTAAAGGTGTGTAAATAGCGGCTTTCGGTTTAAATCCTGTCAACGGATCAGGTACTGTCGTTACGTATTTTTTAAAATCTTTGTCGATGTCGTTTATAAAAATATCCTCTTCATGGCGAATACACCATGAAGCAAGACGATTTTCATCGATGGCATGCACAATAATATCGGAAAGATGTTTGCCGTTCTCAATAATGCCCTGGTAAAGAATCACCGCTTCTTTTTCATCATAAAGACCAACAGCAAACTGACTTGCATCCAACAAATCATTGATGCTTGTGTAAATCGCTTGGGTTATATCCTGAATAGTAAGTTGCGGCGTAATTAATTCCGCTATTTCACTTAAAATCCGCAGTTGTTCTGTCCAATCAACATTTTCGTTTGAAACAATTTTTTTCCATTTTGAAAGTTGGTTGGTAAACGCTTTTTTGGAAGGTTGCATACCCGACTAGAAATGGTTTACTTAAAGATAACATTATTAAACGTTATAATGTGATTTTTAAAAAAAATTGCCAAAGGAAGTTGAAGAAAACTATGTTGTTATTGAAATAAAAAAAGAAGGAATTTGTCTGTTTATTGATGCTATCTAATCTCTCAAACAATCTCTTTCAATTTCTCAACCACCACATCCACTTCTTCTTTTGTGTTGTATTTGCTGAAAGAAAAACGAACGGTGGCCTGGTTGGGATCTTTGGAGATGGCGCTGATGACATGGCTTGAGGCTTCTGCTCCGGAGGTGCAGGCGCTTCCGCCGCTGGCGCAGATGTTATTGATGTCGAGATTAAAAAGCAGCATATCCGATTTTTCCGTTTTGGGAAAAGCTACACTTAAAACGGTATAAAGGCATTCCCCTTCAGAATCGCCATTAAAATGAACGCCGGGAATATTTTTTACCAGGCTTTCTTTCATATAATTTTTTACTTCTTTTATATGTTGGCTTTCTTCTTCCATATTTTCAACCGCCATTTCAAGCGCTTTCGCAAATCCAACTATGCCGTAAATATTTTCGGTGCCTGCACGCATGTTTCGTTCCTGGCTTCCGCCGTTGATCAAAGGATGAATTTTTATGTTTTTATTGATATACAACATACCAACTCCCTTCGGCCCGTGAAATTTATGACCGGCAGCATTTATAAAATGTACATGCACTTTTTGCAAATCGATTGGGAAATGTCCTACGGTTTGAACGGTATCAACATTCAGTATCGCTCCATATTTTTCAGCAAGTTGCGACACTCTTTCAATATCAGTAATGTTGCCGATTTCGTTGTTGGCATGCATTAAAGTAACCAGGCATTTTTCATCACTTTCTTTCAAAAGCTTTTCAAGATCATCATAGTCAATCACACTGTTTGGCAAAATGTTTATATAAGACAATTTTGCCTTGCCGCTTTTTGCTATATGTTCAATGGAATGTAATGTGGCATGATGTTCCAGCGGAGAACTGATGATGTGTTTGCAACCTAAATCATTTACCGCTGCATTGATAGCAGTGTTGGTGCTTTCTGTTCCGCCACTGGTAAAAAATATTTCTGATGGATGTGCATTTAAAATTTTGGCAACCGTTTTCCTTGCATTTTCAATCGCCATTCTGGTTTCCCTGCCATAAGAATAAATAGAAGATGGGTTACCGAATTTATCAGTGAAAAAAGGCATCATTGCTTTGAAAACCTCAGGGTCCAAAGGGGTTGTAGCCGCGTTATCAAAATAAATTCTTTGCATAATCAATAAGCTAATTAGCTGGTTACTTCATGTATATCTTTCATGATTTTTTTGGCGATATTTTCAGCAGTGGTTTCAAAATTGCTTTCAGAATAAATACGCAGTATCGGCTCAGTGTTGCTGGTTCTTAAATGCACCCAATCGTTTCCGAATTCTATTTTTAAACCATCCTCGGTATTGATCGGGTGGTTTTTGTATTTGTCTTTTATCTTTTGAAAAATATCTTTAACATTCACATTATTTTCGAGCGTAATTTTATTTTTAGAGATAAAATAATCAGGATACATGCCTCTCAATTTCTTAATGCTTTTTTGGGAATGAGCAAGATGAGAAAGAAACAAACCAATACCGATCAGCGCATCACGGCCATAATGAAAATCAGGAACGATAATACCACCGTTGCCTTCACCGCCTATAACAGCGTTTACCTCTTTCATTTTATGCACCACATTTACTTCGCCCACAGGTGATGGGAAATATTCTCCGCCATGCTGGTGTGTAATTTCTTTTAGTGATTTGGTGGAGGACATGTTGCTAACCGTATTTCCTTTTCTTCTGCCAAGAATATAATCGGCAACCGCTACCAAAGTGTATTCTTCACCAAACATGCTTCCATCCTCGCAAACAAAGCAAAGCCTGTCCACATCAGGGTCTACAGCAATTCCTAAAGAAGCCTTTTGCTTGATTACTTCATTACTTAAGCCTGTCAGGTTTTTAGGGAGAGGCTCAGGATTGTGTTCAAACTTTCCGTTTACTTCATCATTGATCACCACAATATCTTTTACGCCAAGTGCTTTTAATAATGCAGGAATATAAATGGCTCCTGAACTGTTAACAGGATCAACAACAATTTTAAATTTTGCTTTTTTTATTGCTTCTACATCTACGAGGTCATAATTAACCACCGCGTCAATATGCTTTTGCAGGTAAGAATTATCAGATTTATAGGTGCCGATTTTATGAACCGGGACAAAATCAAATGTTTCACTTTCAGCAATTGAAAGTACTTTTTCTCCGGCTTCCGCATTTAAAAATTCACCATCGCTGTTTAATAATTTTAACGCGTTCCATTCCTGTGGATTGTGGCTTGCCGTTAATATAATTCCACCTGCCGCTTCTTCTGCCTTAACCGCAATTTCTACTGTGGGCGTGGTGGTAAGTCTAAGGTCAACCACGTTAAAACCGCAAGCCAGCAGCGTATTTGCGCAAAGGTCACTCACCATACTTCCACTTATTCTTCCATCGCGACCAATGACAATTTTTTTATTATCCGAATGGGGATCAAGTGAAGTTGCATAGGCTGCAGTAAATTTCACGATATCTAAGGGAGTAAGATTTTTGCCGGGATTTCCTCCTATGGTTCCTCTAATTCCGGAAATGCTTTTTATCAGTGCCACATCATTATTTTAATAATGCAAATTTACTTTTTTCTTGTTTGAATCGTGCACTTATGATGTTAATCAGTGGAGGTATGGGAAGTAAATAATGAGATCAGCCAATAAATTTTAAGTCGGCAACAGTGAACCAACAAATAACCGGGATTTTTATTTTGCCGGTTTAAAAATTACACTTCCGCTTTTTTCTGTGTCTGATTCAATCCTTACTTCATATCTTTTATTCCCGTCTGTAACTATCATTAATGCAGTATTTGGGGGAATGGTACCGAGGTTGTCAGCATACATAGTTACAATATTTTGCGGTGCGTTTTTGTCAATTGAAAGTGTTAGAGAGATTGGCTTATCTGATAACCTTTGATGGGATAAAACTACTTTTCCATTATAAAAAACAGAAATAGAATCACCGTCAATTTCACCGCTGTCATAAAAATCAAGCTTAAAAGTTGGCTGAGTGATCAAAATAGTTTTTACAATATCTTTTCGGCGGATTTCAAAGCCTTTTGTTTTTGGTGAGATCGATTCCGGACTTTCAATATCCTGGTTTACAAAATCTTTTTTCGAAACGAGGCTTTGAACACTTTCTGTTTTTTGCAGGGTAGGTTTTTTGGGAAGTGTTTTTTCGGTTACCGGGGGTTTAGGCTTTTTGGGAACTACGGCTACTGATCTTTTATGCTCTTGTTTTTTTACAGGCGCCTTGGCAACTGGTTTACTTTTATGCGGCATATAGCCAATGGGCAGTGGATCAACAATTCTGCGTGAAAGAACAGTCGTACCGCTTCCGCAGCCTTTTCCCTGGTTCGGTGCAGGAACCCAGGTACCCTTCAATACCTCCATGCCTGAGTCTCTTTCATAATGTAACCGGTGTGTTTGAAAACAATTTTGAAAATCGGGTGGTGTATTATATTTGGTTCTCTCTACTTCCGTTACTACAAGGTCATTGGTTTCGCGATTCAAGGTTCCGGTTAATCTGCAAATGGTATAATACCTGTTTACGCCTTCATGGAAATAAGTGTAAGAATAACCGAAAACGCGGGAGCCTTCGGTTGTTAATTCCAGTACGTATTTTATATCATCGTCAAATCCCGAAATTCCAAAACCTCCTTCATCAAATCCTCCTTTCCATTGGCCGTTAAAATCAATATTTTTATTATGAGAAACTTTTTTTTGGGAAGAAAAAGTTTGCGCATAAGATTTTTGGGCAAACAAACCAAGACCAGAAAACATCAAAACTAACAGGTAAAAAAATCTTTTCATCATTGCTGATTATTGATTCAATCAAAATTAATTGTTATTAAAATCATGTACCCTCAAAGGAATACCATCTTTGTCTAATACTTCGTTAAATTTGCGGTTCAAAATTTAAATAAAACCAAAATTTTAAAATAGAGAATGATCAGTATTACTTTTCCTGATGGGGCTGTAAGGCAGTATGAACAAGGGATTTCATCGATGGATATTGCAAAGTCAATTAGTGAAGGATTGGCAAGAAAGATTTTAGCATCTGAAGTAAATGGTGAAGTTTGGGATCTTTCACGCCCGATAAAAGAAGATGCTTCCATAAAATTTTTGACATGGGAAGATGAAAAAGGGAAATCAACATTTTGGCATTCTTCAGCACATCTTATGGCTGAAGCAGTTGAGGATGCTTTTCCGGGAGTTAAATTTTGGGTTGGTCCTCCTGTTGAAAAAGGGTTTTATTATGATATTGATTTGGGAGAAAACGTGATCACGGAGTCTGACCTTGAGAAGCTTGAAAAGAAAATGAATGAGCTTTCCAAACAAAATAATCCATACATAAGAAAAGAAATTTCCAAAAAAGACGCTATAGAATATTTTGAAGATAAAGGAGATGAGTATAAACTGGATCTGCTTTCAAACCTTGAAGATGGTACTATTACTTTTTATACACAGGGCAAGTTTACCGATCTGTGTCGCGGGCCTCATATTCCATCCACCGGTTTTATCAGGGGAATTAAATTAACCGGAATTGCAGGTGCTTACTGGAAAGGTGATGAAAAAAATAAAATGCTTACCCGTATTTACGGCGTTACTTTTCCCAACCAAAAGGAATTGGATGAGTATATCCGTTTTATGGAGGAAGCTAAAAAGCGCGATCACAGGAAATTGGGAAAAGAATTGGAATTATTTACTTTCTCAGAAAAAGTAGGTGTGGGATTGCCATTGTGGTTGCCTAAAGGCGCTATGCTTCGCGAAAGATTACAGCAATTTTTACAAAAAGCGCAGGTTGAAGCGGGATATCTTCCCGTGATTACGCCTCACATTGGTTCTAAAAATTTATATGTTACCAGTGGCCACTATGAAAAATATGGAGCAGATAGTTTTCAGCCGATAAAAACACCGGTAGAAGGAGAGGAGTTTTTTCTGAAACCGATGAATTGTCCTCATCATTGTGAAAGTAAATAATTCCAATTCTTTTCCCAATTTCCTGTGATCGCGCTTTTT
>DAHXOZ010000184.1 GCA_027364635.1 bacterium
TTTTGAAACATGTGCTGCAACCGTACGGTTGGCAAGCAACATAAACTCTTCAACCAACTGGTGCGATTCTTTACTTTCTTTCACAATAATTCCCAAGGGTTTCCCACTTTCATCTAATTTAAATTTCACTTCTGTTGAAGAAAAATTAATAGCGCCATTTTTAAATCTTTCTTCCCTGAATTTTTTTGCAAGAGAATTAAGTAACAAAATTTCTTCGCTGTATATTCCCTGTCTGTCTTCAATTATCTGTTGCACTTCATCATAATTAAAACGATGATCGCTATGAATAAAAGTTTTACCCAGCCAGTATTCTTTTACTTTCCCTTTACTGTTTATTTTGAAAATTACAGAGAAAGTATATTTATCTTCTTTGGGCCGAAGGGAACAAAGTTCATTAGAAATTTTTTCCGGTAACATAGGATTTACGCGATCAGGAAGATAAACACTTGTGGCGCGTGCATATCCTTCTTTGTCCATTTCGGTTTCGGGTGTTACAAAATGACTTACATCTGCAATATGTACGCCTATTTCATATTCATGTTCACTTAACTTTTTAATTGAAAGCGCATCATCAAAATCCTTTGCATCAGCGGGATCAATAGTAAAAGTGAGCACTTCCCTATAATCTTTCCTCTTAGCTAATTCTTTTTCATCAATTGCACTGTTAAGGCTGTGTGCCTCATCCAAAACTTTTTGAGAAAACTCAAGTGGAAATCCGTTTTGGATAATGATCTCTTTCATTGCAAGATCGCTTGCGTTAACTGAGTCCAATACCGAAACAACCTTACCTTCCGGTTTTTTTGCTCCTTTTTCCCAATTTAAAAACTTCACTACAACCCTGTCATTATCTTTTGCGTCATTCAGATTTTTCAGACTTATATAAAAATCAGGTAAAGGTTTTTGGCTATCAGGAGTAAAGAAAGCAAAGTTTTCACTTACATGAACATTGCCGATAAACTCAGTTTGTTTTCTTTCTAAAACATCTTCTATCACTCCTTCGACGCGCTTACCTTGTGTATCTTTTACTTTTACACGCACAATATCACCATCCATTGCTTTGTTAAAATCCTGGGGGCGAACGAGTAAATCTTTTTCTCTTCCTTCCACAATTACGTACCCCATTCCTGACCTTGTAATTTCCAATGTCCCCTTTACTGAAGGCGAGGGTTTCTTCTTTCCTGTTTTCTTACTCATAAATTATTTTCACTTATATTCAAATATCGCGGAATATACGATTCACTGCTAAATTAAACCAAGACAATTGAATAAATGATTAAATAAAAATCAATTTTGCAGAATCCAGTGTATTTCAGGATAGTCCGGTAGGATTTTCTTTCCCATTGTGAGGATGATTTCCAGTAAACAAAGAAATAAACTCAATTCCTAAAAATCCTGCTTATTTGTTGTTTTACTACATAATACAATAAATCATAATTCCAGAACGTTTATAATTATTATGTCTTCCGTAGGACTAAAGGAACAATATTAGAAGAATTTATGGTAATACATATTACGGAAATTACGCAACGAATAAAAAAGGGAATCTGCTATTGGAAAAAGAAAATTTATTTTTTTACTTTAACCTCATAAAAATTGTTTATTTAAAAATTGAATCATTATGAAAAAAGACGCTTACGAGAGCAAGTCAGCCTTATCGGTTTTTTTCAAACATCTTGCAAAAAATTTTGTAGCCCTCTTTGAATCCGGAAACAAGAAAGAATTTCAAAGGTTGAAAGATTTTATTACTTCTTAATTTTTTTAGCTGAATAGATATTCTACATCCTCTTTGGTCAGGCTCTTAACAAAGGTCTGATCATCCGAAATTAATTCTTTTGCAAGGATACGCTTACGTTCCTGTAATTTCAAAATTTTATCTTCGATCGTATCCTTGCAAATCATCCGGTACGCAAAAATATTTTTTGTCTGCCCGATTCGATGGGTACGATCAATTGCCTGTTGCTCCACAGCAGGATTCCACCACGGATCTACAATATATACATAATCAGCCGCCGTTAAATTAAGCCCTACGCCACCGGCTTTCAGTGAAATAAGAAATACACGGCATTTTTCATTGGTCTGGAAATTTTGAATTGCTTTTTCCCTATCTGGCGGAGAAGTACTCCCGTCAAAATATTCAAATTCGATATCGTTTTCTTTTAATTTTTGTTTGATCAAAGAAAGCATACCGAGGAATTGTGAAAATATAAGGGCTTTATGCTCACCAATATTTTCAGTTATTTCACGGGTAAGTTCTTCCAACTTGATAGAATTATTGGCATATTTTTCATCTTCATTTAATATAGCCGGGCTGTCGCATATCTGCCTTAGTTTCATTAATCCCTGCAAAATAGTAAGTTGCGACCTGTTGACACCTTGTTCATCTATCACTCCCAAAATTTTACTCCTGTAAGCATTGCGATAACTCTCATAAACACTCCTCTGGGCTTTTTCCATTTCACAATAAAGAATGGTTTCTGTTTTTTCCGGAAGGTCTTTTGCAACCTGTTCCTTCGTTCTTCTTAAAATAAAAGGATATAGTAACTTTTTTAAATGATCTTTCTGTTCCTGTTCGCCCAATTTATCGATCGGGGTTGAAAATTCATTTCTAAAAAACTCAACACTTCCCAACAATCCCGGATTCAAGAAGTTCATTTGTGCATAAATATCAAATGTATTATTCTGCAATGGCGTACCACTCATGCAAATACGATTTTGCGCTTTCAAAAGCCCTGCCGCGCGTGTTACTTTTGATGCAGGATTTTTTATCGCCTGTGATTCGTCCAGAACTATATAATCAAATGGAATTTTCATCAACATCTGCACATCGCTTCTCAAGGTACCGTATGTGGTGATAATGATATTTTCATCGCCAAAATCTTCCTTTCTTTTTGCGCGCGTGTTTCCATGATGGATACGCCTGGTAAGTGATGGTGTAAATTTTTGGATTTCATTCTCCCAGTTATAAATCAATGTAGTAGGGCACACCACCAATGCTTTTAATCTGCCTTCCTCTTCTGCAAAATGCTGAAGCATACTTAATGCCTGAACTGTTTTACCTAATCCCATGTCATCTGCCAGAATACCACCCCAGCCAACAGTATTCAAATAATTTAACCAATGAAAACCCGCAAGTTGATAGGGCCGAAGCCTGTTTTCCAATTCCTGTGGAATCGGGATTTCAGGAATACTTTTAAAATTACGCAGTCGCTCATATTTTTCATCCAATTCAAAAGAAAGTTCCTCTTCATCCCGTTGGTCGTATAGTTCATCTATCACACTCAGGTGGTACTTTGAAAGCCGAAGGTTATTATTCTTTCCTTCTCCAACTTTAAAAAGTAACGCGTATTTTTTGATCCATTCATCCGGTAAAATTCCAAGCGTACCATCATTCAACTGCACAAACGATTGCTTGTTGGTAAGCGCTTTTTGAATTTCGGAAATGCCTATACGTTGTTCACCAAAAGCAAGTTCCACTCTTGCATCAAACCAATCCATTCCGCTGCTAAGATGAATATGAGTAGAAGGCTTGGCCGTGTTAAAGCGGAAATTTTTAAGTGCATCAAATCCATACACCGGCACTTTCATTTCTTTCATCGCATCCACAAATAAAAAGAACCAATTGTTTTTAAGTACATCAGCGCCTTTTAAAACAAGGCTTTTATTTTGCGACTGGTTGATAAACTGGGAATGAAGACTACCCAGTTTTGAAATAAATTGTTTTTCAGCTTCTATATTACGTTTCACCACCAATACCTTATCATCATCCGGAACAAGAATCGTATCCTTGTCATTCGCTTTAACGCTAAAACCTTTGTAGGTAAATACAGGCTGAAACATAAGGTAATCACCTTTCTCAATCAACATGATACTGATATCCGGCTGGCCTTCTTTGGTTTCTCTGATTAAAGAAGAAGCAAAAGAAACTGAATATTCATCTGCTAACGGAATGATCATTTCCTTTAAAAGAGTGGGCCATTTGTTAGAAGGAATTTGAAGTTTATTTTTGAATTTTTCAGCAACGAGTATTTGCTCAGATCTTTCCCACAAGTAGAAAGTTTTATCATGAAGAAACAGCAGATCGTTGTTCCATTCATTATCTGACAACTTTACTTTTTCCTGGTCTAAGATAACATGGCTTTCCATCACGTACCCTGTATCTGAAGGCGATACTGTAAATTCAATAACCGGGCTTTCGTCCGATAAATCAACCTGTTCCAGGTTTTGAGTCGTAAATCGTTTCCCCTTTGGCAAATAGAAAACAGGTTTATCCTCATTTTCACTTAATATTCTTTTTAGTTTTGGATGAACAAATTCTGAAATCAAAATTTTTGTTTCCTGCGGTAATTCATCATTTTCATCATAAATAATATGTTCCCAATATCCGCTGAAAGGAGAATTACGGTTCAAATATTTATTAATCTCTGACTGTTGTAATTTTCTTGCTTGCTGCAACAGTTGTTTATCGCCGTCAGTAAAATTAGTAGTGTTAATAAATTTTGAAAGATCAAGTTTCTCGATTCTGCCTACAAATTTATTATCCTCTTCATCAAATTCTCCCTGCACTACATCAAATGAAAGAAAAGGAAATGATTTTTCATTCGAATTAAAAACCAGTGTTATTTGTTTGTTTACTACTCGGGCAATTTTTGTTTCTACTTCAACTGTTTCTATTTCTGCTTCCCTTCGGGCATGAATGTTCACAGGGGCAGAAACCCTCCTGATAGAAGGATCGATCACTTTTAAAAAAGGTTTCCCCTGTTTGTAAATGAATTCAAATTTACCTGAAAGATCATCTTCAAGGCTATAGCCGTAACCTTCCAGCAATTTATTTTTTTCCTTATCCCAGTTGCGGATGCTGTCAAAATAATTAGGGCCCCAGTTATTCAGTAACTGAAGAAATAATACGGTTTTGTGTTTACAAAGCGGGTGGTCTCCTTCATTGCAATTGCAGGAAGTATCAAAATTGCGCTCCTCATTTTTTTGAAGAATGATGTGAAAAGTGGAATCATTTATTTCAAGATCTGCTTCTACTCTTTCATCAGCCGCTTCGATGATATTGCATTTATTTTTCCTTAAAATCTCTTCTGCCGCCGTGTAATTTTCCATACCAGCCAGCATCCTTATCATTTTGAGATCAATATATTTAATCTTAACAATCGTATGCTTTTGATTGTATACCCGGGTTCCTTCGTTTGAATTCAGAAGATTTTTATCCACCAAATCCTGAAGTTGCATTAAGGCTGCGGCTTCATGGCGGCAAATATCACTGATGTTATAAGGGCATGAACAGCGAATTGAAAAGGTTTTCGGGTCATCATATTTTTGAACCTGCACTTTATAAAAGGTATTGTAACTATCATCCCTTACCCTAAAATTTACAGAATGCATCAGTTCATCATGATCTAATAGTTCAACAAACCGCTGTGAATAAATTTTCTTTCCCCGGCGAATTACTTCATCAGTTCCGGAATTATATATGTATTTAATAAAATAGGGTAGTGCCAATAAATATAATGTTTATAATTAAAACGCTCTTATTTTCAATATCCAACTGCGAAAAAAGCAATTTGCAAAAATAAACAAAATTTAAAAGAGGTAAAAGCCTGTTTGAACTTATATGGAGATATTGTGAAAAATTATGATAGTTTTTAACCTGCTACCAGCCGGCCACCTGAATAGATACTTAAAATATTGGCATTGTCTTCTGTAAGACAAAATTTAATATCTTCTTCTAAACCTATAGCCATGGCTTATGTAAATATCAGCTATGCAAAAATTGATACCGAAGTTTTTATCAAAGTAAGAGATAAATTGTTGCTGGCAAAAGTGGCTAAAATGCCCTTTGAATGAGTATCAATTTTGAAAGAAAATTAATTTTTAGTGAAATGAGATCAGGAAAAAATAAGACGCCTACTTTAAATACAGTTTTATCTCCGTCGCTGTTAAACTTGTATGATCTTACCGATAGCACCGTAGTAATTATCGATGTCTTAAGAGCTACCTCTACTATTGCCACCGCATTGTACAATGGTGCCAAATCGGTGATTCCGGTTGATAGTGTTGCCGATTGTATTAAATTGGGTAAACAAATGGAAGTGATTACTGCAGGGGAGAGGGATGGTAAAATAGCAGAAGGATTGCAATATGGAAATACACCTTTACAATACACGGTTGATTTTATAAAAGGAAAAACGCTTGTTCTTACTACTACAAACGGGACAAAACTTTTGCATGTGGCGCTTGCTGCAAATGCCAATTCTATTATTACCGGTTCATTTTGTAATATATCTTCTGTGTGTGATTACCTGGTTAAGAAAAAATCAAATGTAATTCTTGCCTGTGCTGCATGGAAAAATCGTATCAATATTGAAGACACGCTTTTTGCCGGCGCAGTTATTAACAGGATAAAAGAAAATTTCGAT
>DAHXOZ010000185.1 GCA_027364635.1 bacterium
AACCTACTCCCGGTTCATATGAAGTGGAAAAAAAGGAGAATCCCCAACCGTTTTCTGATTATAATGATGATGCGGCGTGATAATAAAAAGAACAATACATTGGTTACCGTATTTTTTATCCCTTTGTTTTGTCCGTTGGCATCTCCGTTTCTGCAGCCATGCGGCACCGGTTTTGCTGTTTCTGAAAAATCATAAGCATGATCCCTTTCCTGTTGCCAGCATAAATGAATACTCAGATTTCTGTACTTATCTGCAAGTGTTTTATTGCCTAACCTCAATAAATGCTTTCTAGCATTAATGCCCATCAAACCCCACCAGCCAAAATCATCCGCCCATAATGTACCGGGATCAATGGAGGTAAAATATTTGTAATTCTCTTCGAGCATTTCGCCAATTCTTTTTTGCATAGCAATTACTTCTGTATCGCCGGGCCATTGATGATGCATAGCATCTGCAAATGTGAGGCATGCATCAAAAGTATTTCCGCGTTTCCAAAAATCATTAAAATTCCATACGCTTTCAAATCGTTTAAAAGCTGCTATTGATTGTTTTTTTAACCTGTCATTATTTTGAAAATTACCAACGCCAACTATACCGCCAAACATTTTATAATAAGGCAATGATAAGCCTGCAAGAGAAGTTAATCTCACAAATTTCCTTCTGTTCATTTGTATATTTTTAAAATTATTGAGTGATACATTCTATTGTATTGCTACTCTACTTCTAAGAAATGAAATACATTTTTGCCGCTAACGATGTTCCTTTTTTCAGTTGTTCTCAAATTAGATAATATGCAATCAAAATAAAATAAAAATCCGGAGAATTTGTTGGTTTACTGTTGCGGAGAATTGTGGTGGCCTCGCCAGGAATCCCCGTCCGAACGTACCTTTCAGCACGGGCGGGGAACCATACAGACAGACTTCGGAAACTCTTATACTATCCCCGTCCGAACGGCGTTCAGCCGGGCGGGCATTGTACTACGAGGCTGTCATCCTTTTAAGAAACCTTCTTCCAGATGAGGTTTTAAAATATTTTTCTCTTGCAATTGCATCTTCTCTTGTCGCAAATGCTTCTTTATATATTAATTGAAAGGGAATATAAGGGCGGATAGACCTTGTCATACCGGCATTATGTTGCAAAATCCGTTCCTCAGGATTTTCACAATGTCCTTTATAAAAGAAATCGTGGTTAATGCTTTTTAAAACATAAGCGTAAAACATGCATTCGCTTTTTGTGGCCTCGCCAGGAATCGAACCTGGATCTGGAGCTTCGGAAACTCTTATACTATCCATTGTACTACGAGGCCATGCAATATCTCTTATTAATGTTGCCGCAAATCTACAATAATTTCTTACCGGCAATCAAATAAGTGATTCAGTAATTTATAAGCATTGATAAAATTATTTAATCAATCCATGTGCATTGGTACTAAAAATTTTTACCGCAATAGCTAATAATATTACTCCGAAAAACTTTCTCACTACTATTAAACCATTTTGACCTAATGCTTTTCCAATCCAGTTGAGAGATTTCAGTACAACAAAAATTATAATGCAATTGATGAGTATGGCGATTAAAATATTAATATCAAAGTAATTGGCTTTAAGAGACATTATTGTCGTAAGCGTTCCAGAGCCTGCTATTAAAGGGAATGCAATAGGAACCACACTTCCGCTTCTGGGGTCATTATCTTGTTTGAAAAAATCCAGCCCAAGTATCATTTCAAGGCCGATGATAAAAATTACAATACTTCCTGCTACGGCAAAAGATTGTACGTCTAATCCAAGCAGATTTAAAAAAGACTGCCCAATAAAAAGAAATAATATCATGAACGCTCCAGATGCAATTGTTGCCTGTGAAGATCGGATTACTCCCCCCATTTTTTCTTTTAAAGAAATTAAGATTGGGATAGAACCTAGTATATCAATTACAGCAAATAACGTAAAAGTCACCGTAATGATTTCCTCCGACTTAATATTGGCAAAATCAGCCATTCATTTTTTTTGCAAATGTAACAGTTATGCCGGAAGCAGATCGCAAAAATAAAACCCATAATCATCAATAGGAGCAGTCTGAAAACAATTATCATTTTGCTCTTTAGGCGCCGCATATTTCCTATAAACAATTTCTCCTTTTCTAAATGCAACCGGTTTTTTAAATACCAGGCCATCAAAAGCAAAAGTGTGAAACTCCCCGTTCTCGCCACATACATCTACATTATTTGGCAAGTCCTTAATAAAATTTTCATCGATGATTCTACCACAAAAACTTTTATCAAGATGCTTTTCATTAACGCATACCACTATGGTTTTAAACCCGAGATCAATAAATTCATGCATCAATGTGACGGTGTCTCTTTTCCAAATCGGGAATATACCGGTCATGCCCACCTTTGCCAATTGAGTTTCGCGATAAGTTTTTAAGTCTTCCAGGAAAATGTCGCCAAACACGCTGTGGGTATATCCTTCCTGTCGCAACTGGTTCATGGTTTGCATCATATATTTTTCATACCCGGTCATTGAGGGCTGATCGGGCAATACTAATTTTTGTAAAGGGATACCAATAGCCGCCGCCTGCAACTCTAATAATTCTTCTCTAACACCATGCATAGAAACGCGCCGGTGCTCACTGTTGACATTAGTTAATAGTTTTTCAATCGAATAGTTTTTATCTTTTAAAATATGATATAAAGCAAGCGTACTGTCTTTACCTCCGCTCCAGTTGAAGAATGATTTTAGTGCTGTCATAAATTAAGCAATTGCAAGTGATGGAAATTTTATTTTCATCCATTCAAAAGAACCAAACATAATTGCGGCATATAATAAAGTACCGCCAAGAAAATTTCTTTCGAAAGGAATGGCGGCCGCTAAACACGCCCACCATCCGCTGATTGTTTTTGGATATAAACTTCCTGCTGACCATACACCAAGATCGGTAATTATCCAATGAATGAAAGTAACAAGCAATGCAGATAGCAAAATATTTCTTACTGAAATATTTTTTAATGCATATTTTCCTGCAAAACTCATTAATGCAAACGCGCCGTAAATCCAGTAAGCGCCGTTATAAAATAATTGCCATTGATGATAATATACAAAGCGGCTCAATACCATATCGCTTATCCATAAGGTGAGCAATGGAAATAAATAAGCCTTCCATGATTTATTAAAATAGGCGCTGCCAAATAAAGCCATGGCACCTATCGGCGTAAAATTGGTAAATAGTGAAAATCCGGTTTTCGTATTTAAGATTACACGCAAAATGGCCACTGCCAGGATGAATAAGAGGATCGCTATGGTGCGCGGGTTGAATCTTTTCTGTTCCATAAAAAATTGTTTTATTACTCATAGGAAGGAATATATTTTATATTACTTCCTATGAGTAGGATTATTCGTTAAAAGTTACCACTCAGGCCAATGGTATAATTTGCCCTACGGCTATTGTAGCCGGGTACATCAAAATATTTTTGATCGGTTATGTTTCGAAGATCGAGGAACGCACGAAATTGTTTGGTAAAATTATACCCGGTATAAAGATCCAATGTATAATATTGAGGCATCATTGCCGGTCCCGGATCATATTCGCCTTTTAACCGTGTGCCTACAAAACGGAATGAAGGCATGAGGGTAAGGTCTTTACAAGGTTGTAGTGTTAATGTACTATTTAAAGTAAAATTTGGGCGCCTGTATAAATTATTCACTTTTACGTTATCTTCTTTCCCCTGGCCATCCACATAGGTTAAATTATTTATCCAGTTGCCTCTTTTACCTATTGAGATATTACTTTCCATTTCAAATCCATAATCATTTTGTTGATCACGGTTAATGTATTGGCTGTTATAATTTATGTCGGTGTAATAAACAATTACATTTTTAATATCTCTTTTAAAAGCTACCAATCGAAGAGAATTTTTTTTGTTATTACTAAGACTTTGAACGCCTACCTCGTAATTAGTACTTTCCTCAGGTTTTAAATTTTTATTTCCGGCACTCCCATCATATAACTGATAAATAGAAGGTATCTTATAGGCTGATGAAATATTTAAAAACACACGGGTATTCTCATCAATATTATAAGATGGATTAAAGGAATAAGTGGCATTATTTCCATATAAATCATTATGATTGTACCTGATACCGGCTTCGGCGTTAAAACCATGCTGGTCCAGCAAAAGCAGGGAAGCATATGCTGAAAAATTATTTACTTTAGCGCTGTCCCCAAGTCCCGTAGTATATGGGCCATAACTGCTAATGCTTAAATAGTATTGATCTGAATTTAGAGCAGTGTATTGCAAACCACTCACCAATGATAATTTATGGGCTAAAGTAAAATTTCCATATAGATCTGAAACATAAGATCTCCCTAAATAGCGCCCCCTGGCATATTTTACAAAACCTCCTATGCTGGCGCTATCATCATTATATAATCTTTTTGTATTGATAAAAGAATTGCTGAAATGCAATGAGATTCCTTTGGCTTTATACATCATTTCCAGGGTGTTGATAAAGCTGTAATTGGTGTTAGTATAATCTTTATCATCCTGAAAAGCACCCGCATCAAGGCCTGCTGTGTATTTACTGTAATTACTCATCCCCCTTACTGAAAATTTTGGCGTAAACTTATAGCCAATATTTGCCTGGAAATTATCCTGCTTTAGTCCGTCATTATCAAAATTTTGACTTCCCGTACTATCATAGGCTGCAGAAAATCCTTTGCTGTCTGTATGATTATAATTGAGATTATAAGTAAAGTTTTTAAGCGTACCATTTAATCCTGTGTTTGCTTTATAAGTATTATAGCTGCCATAGGAAAGCATTACAGAAGGGCTGATTTTTTTTGAGCCGCCTTTTTTAGTAATGATATTAATAACCCCTGCTACCGCATCGCTGCCCCATAGCGTACTTTGCGCTCCTTTTAAAATTTCAATTCGTTCAATTTGGGAAATATTAATATCATTAAGATCGAACGAATTATTGATTTGGGATGGGTCGCCCACTCTTACCCCATCTATCAATATCAATGTATTACCAGTAGCTGCCCCCCTGAGATAAACATCCTGATTCGTGCCAGGTGAATTGTTGGCACCTACGATAAATAAACCTGTCTGGTAGTTAAGAATTTCTGTAAGTGTTTTACCAGCGTTGCGTTGCAGCGTTGCATGGTCAATTACATCAACTACTTTTCCTGTCTCGCTTTGCTTGACCGGTGTTTTGGTTGCCGTAACAATAACTTCATTTAAAGTTTTGGCCGAATCTTGCTGGGCCTGCGCATAACTGCTGAAAATGACAGCAGCCGCAATAAAAATTTCTTTTTTCATTTTAGAGAAAATTTTTTTGTGACTGCTTTCGAATAAGAAATGAGAAATATAAATGCCTTTAAGCTTTTACACTTCACGCTTTTCTCCCGAAAGCTTTGAATTGTTTTTATGCAACTGGCAGGTCTTCTGGCTTAAGGTTTACTTCAACGCCTTCCCGTTGTATAAAAAAACAGTGGCGAAGATTGAAGCTTCTCGTACGTCTCCCGATTTTTTCGGGAGGTTTGGGGAGGCCTTTTACAGCTACGGGGATAGCTCCGGATTTGAACCGGATTCCCATTTTAATCCCGTCCTGATAATTATCAGGACTGAAACCAATTACGCTGCAAATGTAAAAGCAATAAAATATGAATTCAAAAATGATTTATGCACAATGCTGTATAATTATATCAACGCAAATAAAATTGCTTTTATAAGGCAACAGTAAAAAATCAAAATAAAATTCTTCGAAATTTATTGGTTTACTGCAATCGAATCTCTACTTTTTATCAAAGCGAAACGACACGCCAACATAATAATTTCTTCCTGCCGCTGCATTGTAATACCGTCCGCCAAAGGCGTTAATATCATTTCCGAGGCTGTATTTTGTATCAAAAAGATTATCGGCTCCGGCAAAAATTTCAGCACCGATTTTTTTATTAAAATCCTTTTTATATCCCATCCTTACACCCAAAAGATTGTAAGAAGGCGCATACGCAGTGTTGGCATCGTTGAGCGCAATCTTATCTGTATAATTATAAGTAATGTTTATGTAAAGGCCGGCTTTTGATGACATGTCAAGTCCTGCTACCACTGTGTTTGGCGCAGCACCAGGCAATTCATTTTTTGAAAAATCATTATTCACCTGTTTAAAACTTCCATAATGGAAATCGTGCCATGCATAGCTGGTAAATACTTTCGCTGAATTAATAAAATGTTTCGGTGCGTCAACGAACTGGTAAGAAGCATACGTTTCTATGCCTTTTTGTTTGGTAGAACCGGCATTTACATAATAATAGACGTTATTAGCATCAATGCGTTGTACAATGGTATTTTTCAGATCGAAGAAAAATCCGCTGATATCGAAAAAG
>DAHXOZ010000186.1 GCA_027364635.1 bacterium
CACACGTAGTATTAGGATAAAACCTGCTACAGATATAGGTTACAGAAAAATAGTAGACTTTTTTGGGGAAACTCCAGTTATTTAATAAAACCTTCTGCTTCTATAAAATCTACGCCAAAGAAAATCACTTTTCCGCGCAAAATATTATCCCCCAAACAATATTTGTTCTACCGGCGGCTTACCGGAATTATCGTCATTGCAGCAGCTCTCCTACTGGCCACTATTTTGAGGAAATAAATTATTTAGATGGCCTATTTTGCCGGGGTAATAATTATATTTCTGTAATCGATCGGTCCATGGTCGCCCTGTAGATAAATAGGGCCGGGAGCACCTTCATCACTATCTAAAGCTCCGCCGGTTATACCGGGAATTTCTTCATTGCAAATCACTTTTTTACCATTTACATATATGGTTACCATTCTTCCGATCAAAGTGATATCATAAGATTGCCACTCACCCGCGTCTTTGGCTACCATTTCGCTTGGCGCCAAAAATCCATAAACGCCCCCGAGCAATACACTGGAAGGTTCCATGCCTTTGCTGTCTATTACCTGCACCTCATATCTTCCGCGCAAATACACACCACTGTTGCTTTCTTTCGGATAACGGAATTCTATATGCAGTTTAAAATCAGTAAAAGTCCTATTGGAAACGAGGTTAGAACCTGAATGCGGGCTTCTTAAAATTCCATCTTTTACAATCCATTGATTCTCCCCTGTTGCGTGCCATTGTTTCATAGTCTTACCATCAAAAATTTTAATAGGTGTATCCCAATCGGGTTCTTTATCACGATGAAGCCGGGGCGCCCTTTTACCTGTCCAATTATAGGTTTTACCGTTGGGCATGGTCATAGTGCCGGTAAGGATATCACCCTGTAAAGTTCCTTCCACTTTAAGATCATTGGGTTCAGTTTCCCATTGTGGAGGAATCGAAAAACTCATCTTTCCATTCTCTAAATAAATTCTTGAAATGGGACGCGCACTTCCTCCCGTCCCCACGAATCTTCCGACCAGCATTTTTAATCCCGAATGATGAATTTCAAGCCAGGAAGGATACATTTTTCCTCCTATATCAACTGTCAAGTCCCACCTGCCCTGTATGGCCAGAGTATCAGATTCTTCATTTGGTAAATGATTTGCTTTAGCAGTAAAGGAGAACAGTAAAAACAAAGGAAGCAAAGCATAACAAAGCCTTTGTTTTTTGATAAGATTACCATTTTTTTTCATGAGCTTATTTAGGTTTTATTTTTTTCAAATTAGTCAAAATTCTTAAATAAAATCTGTTTTTAAGAAGGTAAAATATTTCAGATTGCAATAAATCAGTAAAAATATTAGAAGAAATTATTTTACTATCAAAAAAAGAATTAATTTTATCTCTAACTCATAAGCAGTTAGTTTTGGTAAAGTGCCTCTGTTTCTACAGGGGCACTCAATTTTAAGCCAATTGATACTTAATTTCCTAAATAAAAATCTTCGCTTTTTGTTGGTTTACTAAAATATTCACAAGGCATTCACTGCAAAAACATCAATAGAAAGCATTCAAATTATCCAATGCAGAATTAACAGAAAATATCTTTTTATAAATAATAATTATTATTCCTTTTATTTTCTTATTATTATTTACATTATTGTTATAGCTTCCAAGGAGGCCGCAAAATATTTTTTGCAGTCTATACGCACCATGCAAATTCTATTATTACCAGCCCTGTATTTTTTTAAAAAAATTAAAGAATTAATGCACGCAATCAAATATTTCTGGGTTAACATTGCGGAAATAGAGAAAATTACGGACGAATGATCATTACCAATAATCCAATAACCATTTTAATTGTTGAAGAGAATGCAGGTGATTATCTTAGGTTAAAAGACCTCCTTCAAAAAATGCGGCTGCCGGTAAAAAAGATCATTCATGCGGTAAATATGGAAGCCGTTAGCTCTCTTATCTCTACTATAAATTTTGATGTAGTATTGCTCAACCTTTTATTGCCAGATAGTAACGGGATAGATACTATTATTACTATGGACCGCTTCTTGCCAAAGACGGCTATAATCTGTTTATCCGGCTTTTCGGAAGAAAATACTGCCATAGAGTCAATTTCTTTGGGTGCCCAGGATTATTTGGTAAAAGGAGATTTCGATGAAAAATTATTAGCAAAAACCATTCAACATAGCATCGAAAGAAAGAAAATACTGGAAAATTTACATTTAAGTAATGAACGTTTTAAATTTATCAACAAGGCTACACTTGATACAACCTGGGATCTGAATTTCGAAGAAAACATAGGGCAATGGGGTGAAGGAATCATCCGAACTTTTGGTTATTCAGAAGAAAACCTGCTTTTTAATTTTGACATATGGAAAAAATGGATTCACCCGGATGACTGCGAACGGGTAATGAAAAACCTTGATTATCATGTAAAAAACAAGTTCAAAAACTGGCAGGATGAATACCGCTTTAAAGCCGCCGACGGTTCGTATAAAGATGTGTTTAGCCGTGGTTATCTGTTGTTCAACCATTCAGGAAAAGCTACACGTATGTTTGGTTCCACTACCGATGTTACTGAAAGAAAAAAGCTGGAGAAAGAACTTGCTGATCAGCAACTGAAACACCAAAAGCTGATCACCGAAACCACGATACTTGCGCAGGAAAAAGAGAGAAATGAGATTGGAAAAGAATTGCATGATAATATTAACCAGATATTGGCTACCGTCAAACTCTATCATAGCATGATGAGATCAAACGAAAATGACAGGGACGATTTACTGGCAAAAGCTTCTGAATATGTAAATGATGCCATTGAAGAAATAAGAAAGCTATCAAAATCGCTTGTGTCGCCTACACTCGGCGATATTACATTAAAACAGGCGCTTAACGACCTGGCAGATGAGGTAAACAAAACTCCCTCATTGCATCTAAAACTAAATTACGAAGTAGAGGAAGGAAAGATCATTGGCAGCAAAAAAGAACTGATGATCTACCGTGTAGTTCAGGAACAGATCAATAATATTCTCAAACATTCTAAAGCAAAAAAAGCAACCATTACGCTAAAAATAAAAGGACCTGATCTTATTTTAACGATAAATGATGATGGGATTGGTTTTGATACCGGCGAAAGATCAAAAGGAATCGGGCTCCAAAACATCAGCAGCCGGGTAGAATTCTATTCAGGAAAACTTGATATTATTTCAAAACCCGGCAAAGGTTGCAAGCTAAAGATTACCATTCCCTGTTAGGGCAAAATAAGAATTTGCTGTTTTTCTTTGTAGAATACTTTAAAAAGAGATACTTTATTTTTCTTCCCATGTATTGTTTTTTCTGTCAATATCCGGTAATTCACCATTCGGATCCAATACAACAGAAGCAATCTTTGAAGTGGAATTGTATTTAAATGTCCAGTCGGTATCTCTTTGCCAAACATTTACCGGTAATTTCAATGTTTGAGATTTCCCGTTTTCCTCCGTCACTTTTACAATAACAGGCAATGCCATTTTTTGCTCATTTTCAATGGTTATCAAAGCGCCGTCCGCCGGATCATCATTTACATATTTCACACTTTTTACCGCCTGGTCAAACTTCCATGTTTCATAAAACCATTCTTTCCAAAACCAGTTCAAATCATCGCCTGCGGCATCGTTCATGGTTCTGAAAAAATCAATCGGCTGCGGATGTTTAAACGCCCAACGATGAATGTAGGTTCTGAAAGCATAATCAAACCGGTTTGGACCAATCACAGAATTTCGTAAAATATTCAACGCAGCAGCAGTTTTAAAATAATACTGGCCATAATCACGAAGGCTCATCGATTCAGGAGGTGTCATCAACGGATCTTTGCTTCTCATCATAGCTCTTGCCATGCCCAGGATACTTCTGTTAGTAGTATCGCCATATTCGCCATGATTAAAATAATTGGAAGCATACCCATTGATGAAAGTGTTCATTCCTTCATCCATCCACATAAAACTTCTTTCATTAGAACCTACAATCATCGGGAACCAGTTGTGGCCGATCTCATGGGTAACATCATGCCATAAATTGGCTTTTCCAATCTTGTAACTGCAAAAAACTATTCCCGGATATTCCATCCCCAATGCCACGCCGGCTACTACTACAGCTGAGTTCCACGGATATTCAAAGTAATCTTTGGAATAAAACTCAATGCTGTGTTTTAGATATTGTGTGCTTCTGCCATAGGCTTCATAACCTTTACTTTCTTCAGGATAAACGGCCATCGCAATTCCTTTCCTTCCTGATGGAAAATTGATTCTCGCTGCATCCCAGATGAAAGCTTTGGATGCCGTCCACGATACATCACGCGAATTATGCATTTTAAAATGCCATGTCAACATTCCTTTTTCAGTCGGCCTGGTTGAAGATTTGCCTACCTCATTTTCCTTTACGATAAAAACAGTGCTGTCGCTTTTTCGTGCTTCATCCAATCTCTTGATTTCTGTAGAAGTTAACACCTGTGTGGGATTTTGCAAATCTCCGGAACCTGCAACGATCATATCAGCAGGAACGGTAACGTAATAATCGAAGTTGCCATACTCACAGTAGAATTCGCCCAAACCCATATAAGGTAAAGTGTTCCAGCCTTTCACCGCATCAAATACACACATGCGCGGATACCATTGTGCCAATTGATAAACCACTCCGTTTTTGGTGTACAATCGTCCCATACGATCAGCGCCATATTGCGGAATAGAAAACCAGTAATTTACCTTAACATCTATCTTATCGCCATTTCCTTTAACTGTGAAGGGTAAACGCAATTGCATTCTTGTATCAGTGATAACAGGATCTATCTTATAAGTTTTGCCACCATAAATTACTGAAACACCTTCAATATGATACCCCCCTTTTTTATAGCCCTTTACATCAAACCGATCGCCGCTAACCAAAGTTGTTGCCGCACCGCGGGAATCAGGCTTAAATAAATTCTGGTCTAACTGAAGCCACAGGTAATTCAACTGATCAGGGCTGTTGTTGGTATAATTAATAGTAACGTTTCCTTTCAGGGTAGTATCCTTTTCATCTAAAGTTGCGTGAATAGAATAGTCGGCGCTGTTTTGCCAATACTTAGGGCCCGGCGCGCCATTAGCGCTGCGAAATTCGGTTCCGCCACGGGATAAAAAATTCGGATCAAAAACCTGGTTCTTATTGTAAATTGAAGAATCCTGCGCGGCAACACTTTGAGAAAAAATAAGCGCTGCCACAAAATAAAAAAGTAAAGAAGTAAATCGTTTCATGAAATTTTTTTGCCGATAAAAGTAATGTATTAAATCATTCAGTAATAGAAAAGCGTTGATTATCAGTATGAAAATTAACAAATTCTAAACCCACACTTGTTGTTTTTTTACAACGATAATGAATACCCGAAAAACATTTGCTTTCAAATGCAAAACAAAAATCCTGATTATTTGTTTGTCTGCTACATTGCAGTTTTTTGTTTATAGTTGAGAATTAAAATTTGGTATATTAGCAATGTATTTTTTCTTCACTTATAATTTGTAGATTTTCAAAAATAAAAAGCAATTATGAAAAAAATCGGAATCCTGTTTGGTCGTGAAAGAAGTTTTCCTGAAGCTTTTATCGAAAGAGTAAATGAAAAGAATATTGACGGCATCAGGGCCGAGCCGGTTTATATCGACAAAGTGGTACAGGGTGAACCAAGCGGCTATGATGTAATAATAGACCGCATTTCGCAGGATGTACCCTTCTACCGCGCTTACCTTAAAAATGCAGCACTCTGCGGAGCTGCTGTGATCAATAATCCGTTTTGGTGGAGCGCCGATGAGAAGTTTTTTAATAATTGTCTCGCCACGAAAATTGATGTTCCGGTGCCTAAAACGGTTCTCATTCCTTCAAGTTCTTTACCTGCTGATACCACCGATCAATCTTTTTCAAACCTGGCTTACCCGCTCGACTGGGAAAATATTTTTGACTACATCGGTTTTCCTGCTTACATGAAACCTCATGCCGGTGGTGGCTGGAAGAGTGTTTATAAAGTAACTGGTATTGATGATTTTTTTACCAAGCACGGCGAAACGGGCGAACTGGTAATGATGCTGCAGGAAGAAATTATTTTTGAAGAATATTACCGCTGCTATTGCATCGGTGGAAAAGACGTACACATCATGCCTTACGAACCGCGAAATCCTCATCACCTGAGGTATGTGGCCGATTTTAAGCCCGACAAAGATCGCCTGAAACAAATGGAAGAGATTGTGCTCCGGATTTGTAAATATTTAGGTTACGATTTTAATACCGTTGAACTGGCGGTTCGCAATGGTGTTCCTTATGCCATTGACTTTTGTAATCCCGCGCCAGATGCGGAATTCACGAGTGTAGGAGAAGAAAATTTTAATTGGGTAGTGGAAGCTTCC
>DAHXOZ010000187.1 GCA_027364635.1 bacterium
CGCATGATTTATTTTTTATCATGCAAAACTATCTCGCATTACTTTTGAAGCCAAGAGGTAGTTGGCCGTGAGGATACCAGCCAACAATTAAAGTGTCTTGTTATGTTTGGTAAGTAATTCAATGTATCTTTTGGAAACGGAATGTATGTTTTAAGTGACGCACAACGTCCAGGGCTTTGTGCAGGTGGGGAATTCAACGTTCCGTCTGCCCGAAACCTCAGCCGAATGTAAATAAAAAAGTTGATTATTTGTTCGTCTGCTGATACCATTCGGTCAGCCCGGACTGCTGGTGATAGCAGCACAAATGTTGATGTTTATTCCGTCTGCCCCACTTGCACAAAACCACATGTTGTAGGCAGTTTAGTCTGGTAAAATTTTGTCGCCATTTTGATTATAAGCAAAAATATTTCCATCTTCTTCAATAAAATATAAATCTTCTGAATCATCATACACAGCTGGAGTTTCCCCAAAAGTTCTAATCAGGGAATAAGCTGAGGACAAAATTTTGCGTCTTATTGTCACTAACTGTTTGGGGAACACCTTTGTTTGATTTTTTTAATAACTCAAAAATGCCATCAGCCATAGCATAATGAAAGAAAGAAGGAATACCAAAGAAACGTTTAGATAAGATAAATACTTTTTGTACCATCAGTTTTAATTTTAAATTCATGCCCATATAAATACTGGTAAAATAAGCGATGGCATGTACTATAGCCGTTAAATTCCTTATACCATTGTAGCTTCGTACCCTTATATCTTCCAGGTTGTAGGCTTGTTTAATGTAGCGGTAACATTCATCACATTTCCACCGGGTAAGATAAATTTCCACCATCTTGTAAACGTCTTTGGGTTCTTTGCTATCCGGCTCTTTATTGGTGAGCAATATCATGGGGTGTTGCCCAAAACCTTTTATAATTAAGGCGTTCATCCATTGATCTGGTTTATCGTACAATGCTACTTTAGTAATGCCGAAAGTGATATTGATAACGGTTTCTTTGCCATCTTCTATTTTGGTAATCTGGGCTTTGTATGGCGTACTTGCATGAGCGCTTAAGCGTTCGGCTTGTACTGGTACAATGCCCCCGTTTTTATTATGCGTCAGCAACCACCGGTTCAATTTTAATCGGGTTACAAATTTCAGTTTGTTGCTAATGAAGTGTTCGATAATTTCATTACAATCCCCTTGCCTGTCAATAGCCCAAACACCTGCTGTGCCTGTTTTTGCTATTACTTTATTGATGGCTGTTTTTATTTTTTCGGTAGTGCTTATATAGTCTTTTTCCTCGCTTGAAAAGGCTTCGCAGTACAGGGGTACTATCTTGTTATGCTCCAGGTTAGCTGCCGTAACCTGGCACAGATGGTAACCTTGTGCGCCTTCACCCTCACTGCCATCATAAATGCCACAAAGCTTTTCCATGGCTTTGGCATAAGGCTTCATGATATCGCCGGGGTCGATGGCAATGGTCATCTCATCGGTTATCTTATCATCGCCCAGGCGGATAATTTGCGCGTTGATGTGATCGCTAAAATCCCAGGCTGCCAGATTACGGCAAAGGCGTTCTTCTGTTTTTATCAATTTAATATCCTCTTGCAGACTACGGGCTACATTGGAAATTTTAATGTCTTTAGCAGCCTGTATACCGTACACCAACTCCTTAATAAGGCGGCTGGTAGTTTTGTCCAGGCCTTTACTCAAGATTCCCGAAAATTTATTAGCTTGAGCTTTGAAACGGCTGATAGTAGAAGAGTTTGCATCCATGATCGTATTGAAATGTTTGTTGCAACTGCATTTTACGAAAGTGGATGCATTTTTTTGGGGAATCTTTTTTAAGGAGAAAATTTGGCAGGGAGTGGAAGTAACAATAAAAAAAATACCCTCACACGTAGTATTAGGATAAAACCTGCTACAGATATAGGTTACAGAAAAATAGTAGACTTTTTTGGGGAAACTCCAGAGATATTAACAAAGGCTGGATTTTTTTAGAAAAGAAATATGATCTTATCACTTTTAGTCTTGTATTAGAGCATATTGAAAACCTGGATGAAGTTTTTAAAAATGCCTCAATGGCAATTAAACCAAACGGATTTATGTACGTGGGAGAATTGCATCCTTTTAAACAATATTCGGGAACAAAAGCAAGATTCGACACACCAGGAGGCCGGCATATAATTACCTGTTTCAATCATCATGTCTCTGAGTTTACAAACGCGGCAAAAGAAAATGGTTTTGAGATCGTACAACTGAAAGAATATTTCGATGAAAACATTCAATCAACTCTTCCCAGAATATTGACCTTACTGTTTCAAAAGAAATGAAAATAAAAATTCTGCTTATTTATTGGTTTACTGGCTAAAAATTATTTCATGCCTAAAGAAGAAACCAAAGACCTTATTCAATTTTTAAAACCCTTTCCGGAAAGTGTAAAAAAAACAACACTTTGTTTGAGAGATTTTATTTGGAATCTATATCCGGGTGCCAATGAACTGATTTACGACAATTATAATGCGCTGGCAATTGGCTTTTCTCTTTCGGATAAAGCGGGTGATGTTTTTTGCAGCATTGCCGTTTACAGCAAACATGTAAACTTCGGCCTTAACCGAGGTTCGGAAGTTGCCGATCCAGAAAAGAAATTTAAAGGCCAGGGAAGTTTATACAGACATATCACCATTAATGAAAAAAAGATTTCCCGAAAACGTACATTAAAAAACTACTGAAAGAAGCCAGGCAAAACGCCCTTTCAAAGATGAAATCAACGTCGGGTTTAAAAGGCCAAACGATCACAAAATCTGTTTCTGTTAAAAAAAGAAGGCCACAATAATTTCTATATATTCCAGGCCCATTTCACTGACCAAACTCATACAACCGGCTGACGATTGTTATCGGTTTTTCGTTCCTGCAAAAAATACCTTTACAACCGAAATTATTTATTTAAATCAAAAACAAGGAGGTTAATATGAAAACAAGAACATTAGCAAGAAGCAGTGATTTAATGCCATCATTATTTGATGATTTTTTACGCCCATGGAACGACTACTTTGATGGTGGAAGCTACCCGGGCCGCGCATTTACTATTCCATCAGTAAATATTGTTGAGGGCAAAGATGACTTCAAATTGTCCTTTGCAGTTCCGGGTATGAAAAAGAGCGATTTTAAAATCGATGTAACCGGAAATTTACTTACTATCAGCAGCGAAAAAGAAGAGAGCAAAGAAGAAAAAGAAGACAACTATTCCCGCCAGGAATATAACTATTCTTCTTTTAGCCGCAGTTTTACTTTACCCGAAGAAGTAAACAAAGAAAAAATTGATGCCACCTATGTCGATGGTGTTTTAAAACTGGTTCTTCCCAAAAAAGAAGAGGCAAAGAAGTTGACAGTGAATAAACATATCACTGTAAAGTAAGCAGGTTTCATTCCTACTTTAGCCCCGCTATTGGTTCAGCGGGGCTTTTTGTTGTAAGAAACTAATAACTAAATTATAGGTAGAATGATGAAATCCAAAAGGTCAGTTCAACAGGTTTTCTAATTTCTTTTTATTCAAAATAGTAATTACGCCTTCTTTTATATCAATCAGTTTTTCATGTTTAAAATCACCGAGGGTTCTTATAAGAGACTCGATAGCTGTACCGGCGATGCTTGCCAGGTTATCACGCGTAATGTTTATAGGGAATTTTTCATCGTTACCATTTTTATATTTTTCGTATAAAGTTATTAGGGCATCCGCAACTTTTTTGCGCAAAGAGTTATAAGCCAATCCTAATAATTTATTTTTGTTTTCAGCAATATTCTTTGCCAGCATCTGAATAAATTTTTTACTTACTTCACGGTTGCTGCTGATCAATTCTTCAAAATCTTCGCGTGGTATTATTGCTATTTCTGTTTCTTCCATTGCAGCGGATGACTCGTTGTAATTGGTGTTTTCCAAAAGGTCGACATATCCAAAAAAATCATTTTCTTTATAAAGACCAACCACCAGTTCTTTTCCATTTTCATTGGCTTTGTATGTTTTCACTTTCCCCTTCTGAATGTAAAATAAACAGGTAGGCCGGTTTCCTTCTGAAAAAACCAGTTGCTTTTTTTTGTACTTATTAATATTGCGACCGCTTACCAACTCATTAAGCATATCCTTACTACTATGAGGTTTCATCAATTTTTCAGTTGCGTCCAGGTCATTAATATAATCCTCTTTCATCGATTTGGCTTTTTTCAACCGGCATTCTATTGCCTTCAGTAATTCAGTCTCATTAAAAGGCTTGGTAATATAATCATCAGCACCCAGTTCCATTCCTTTACGATAATCATCTCTTTCAGCTTTTGCAGTAATAAAAATAAAAGGCGTATTCTTTGTGGCAGAATTTTTTCGTAGCATGTGTAATACTCCGTAACCATCAAGTACCGGCATCATAATATCACAAAGGATCAAATCAGGATTTTCGCGCAAAGCAATTTCCACGCCGACCTTTCCGTTTTCTGCACAAAATACTTTGTAGTTTATCATTTCTAATATTTCTGCAGTATTCTCCCTGATACTATCATTGTCTTCTATAATTAAGATTTTTTCCATAAAATATGTTTGATTCAACAATCATATCAATTCTTAAACTCAATTTTCATCAATAAGCAGTGTGCCAAAAAAAATTATCACAATTCAAATTGATTTAAAATCAAATTATATAGGACTTTCCTGTAAAATATATAGTAAACGTTTCACCCGATGACACTCCGGGTGTTCATTTCTTTAGGCAAATAAAAAGTACGATTTAAACACTAGAATCTCCCCGGAATAAAGTGTCATAAAAAAGTAATGTAAAATTAGGATTATAATTTGAGATTTATTTGTATTTGTTTTTATTGGGTTTATTTTGTTACCAGCGGTGGAATTATAAGAACCAGCGGAAGAAAAAATTTCCGTCTAAAAAAATCGCGACAAACCGGTTTAGCGGTAAAAAGCCAAGGAGAAATCTCAAAAAAAATTCCTCTGTTTGTCAATTTACAAAACAAAAAACAGAGGAATTGTTTAGTTTACTATAGAAAGAGGAGCATTCGAACAAATGCTCCTCTTTCTACCTTTTAATTAAAACCAATTACAAGTTTTATTTAAAATCTTCATCTTTTAAGCCACTGTTTATTTTTACATCAGTTACTGTTAAAGGGATATCAACCTGTGATGAAATGGTTTCGGAATAAGGAACTTTAATTCCGCTTACTTCTTTATAATCAGAGTAAGTTGTGGAAGAAGTGCCCGCGTTTGTAGAGGCTTCTTTTTTCAATTTTAAACCTGTGTTTACATCAAAATATTCTTTAACGCTGCTTCCTGATTTAGAAGTAACAGTTACAGCATAAGCGTCTTTATCTTCCACTTTTGCTATCATAGGCTCCAATGATAATTTATAACCTGCATTTAAAAACTCAATTTCGGGAAAAGGCATTGCCTGCTCTTTAAGCCTTGCACGGGTTTCATCATCAATCTTCTGCGGCTGCCCCATTGCAACAACGCTGATACTGTCCCCATTCATTAAAACTTCTTGAATCACCATATTAGAGGAAGTTAAGGTAATCTTTTGCAGCATATGATCAGGCGTTTTAAATTTATTCACCAACTCAATTCCTTGTCCTTGTACCTCACCCTTTGCTGTATAAGAAAAATCTTTGACGTCATTTAATTTATCTTTTCCACCAATTGCTTTCAAATAATTATAAATCACAGTTGAAGCGGTCAATCCCTGCGGCACGGGTTTTAAAGGCTCTCCTGAATAGGTATTATTAGATGGATCTATATCAGGGTAATCATGATCCGGATCAATAGTAATCTTTTTTATGATGGAAGTGGATGGGTATTCAAATGTCCATTCGCCACCACGCTGCCATATTTCTACCGGCAGTTCAATTGAATCGGTTTTACCATTTTCCTGTTCGATCTTCATGGGCACCGGCAATACCATCTGGTCATTATTTACAATAGTGATTAGCGCGCCTTTTGAAGGATCGTTGTCAACATATTCTACATCCTTCACACCTTGGTCGAGTTTTGAATTGGTAAAGAACCATCCTCTCCAAAAATAAGAAAGGTCTTCACCGCTCACATTTTCCATCGTTCTGAAAAAATCCCATGGAGTTGGATGCTTAAATGCCCAGCGGTCAATATAAATCCTGAAAGCAGAATCGAAACGCTCCTTACCCAGGATTTGATTACGTAAAATATCCAGCCCGACGCTCGGTTTTTCATAGGCCGCTATACCCAGAAAACTTTGCTGTGTTACATCTGGAATAGTCATGATCGCATCTGCACCTTTTTTAAACATATAAGGAGCAGATTTTTCTACATCACTTTT
>DAHXOZ010000188.1 GCA_027364635.1 bacterium
AGTTGTTTTTGCAATTCATCTTTTGTTAACGATGATTTGTCTTTTTTCATTTTCTTATTATATTTTGTCAATGGTATTTTTAGAATAATCTGACTCTAGACTCTTTCTATCGTCTCAGCCATAATCTCATCACCATGTGCTTTTACAATATCATTATTAAAGATAATATCAATTCTTGTCTTTCAATTGGTTTTATATGGCAAAAGCAGAACGAATAAAAAAAATTTCTTAAGGAGAATAAAATTTCCCGTAAGGTGTGAGAGCAGCAGTACTTCAATTGTTTTTGGAAATATTTTTGTAATAGTTTTTTTATTACGGAAACTGAATGTGTTGACTTTAATTACTCCTGTTACCGTATAGTCTCGAAGATTCCTTTTTCTCTATTCTTACGCACATTATCCCCGTAGAAATAGCGGCCATTCATGGCAACATACACACCGTGTGGCAGGGTTTGTACAAAGGCCATGGCACTGCCCAGGTTGAAGAAACCATCAGAGCTGCCAAACTTATAAGGAATCATAGCGCCGGTAAGCACAATGGTTTTTTCCATCGCTTGTTGTGCAAGGTAAGCAGCAGTTAACTCCATCGTATCGGTGCCATGCGTAATCACGATCCCCGGCTCTTCAGCCTGCCTGCAACGAAGCGCAATGGATTCTCTCTCCCGGTCAGTGATTTCCAGGCTATCAATCATCATAAGTGTTTCGATGTCTACCTCTGCCTTACAGCGGCCCCGCCGGAGCATTTCCCGCACATGGCTATCCCTGAAATACAAGTTCCCGGTTCGCTCGTCGTATTCCTTGTCAAAGGTTCCTCCTGTAATAAATATTTTTATACGCATATCTCATATTTACCTTCATTGTAGCAGGATGAATGAAGATTGATTGTTGCAATCCGGATAAAAACGTCAATACCCCTCTGCTAATAGTTACATTTTTCCTATTGTAAAAGTAGGTGATTTTAAAAAAAAGAAAGTGCTTCCGGACCATTTTATTAATTAAATTGATCCTGGGTTTTTTGGCTGCCAAAGCTCCACCACTCAAAGTGAGCCATTCAACAAAGCTTCTTCGGTTCATTACATTCTATTAGTGATAAATAATTCAATTCCTGATTTCAAAATAAAGTTGTCGGCCAAAGGGCCATAACATAAATGCACCATCCATCTATCTCTAATTCTTTTCTTTAAGGCAGTTTTCCTCTTTCAATAAGAATTTCGCTATACTCATTTCAGGTAAACAAATCAATCCCGCCTGAATGATTAAGTAGCCAGTCAAATAACAACAGAAAAGCTTATGAAATCCAACTTACCGGAGTCTCCAAATCCGGACTTCCGGCTAATGCCCTAAAAATAAAGAATCTTAATCATTTAAGGCGTGATGGCACTAAGTACCGGGTTGTAGAGTGGGAGCGTCAACATAGTTTTTAATAGTAAACCAACAAATATTTGCCATTCTTATTTGCCAATAGCGAAGAATAACGAAAGATCAGTAATTAAACTAAATCCAAACAACCGGGAAGCCAACAAGCGTTTCGTTGTTATGGCTGATCCACTATGTAATTTAGTTCAGCTACGCCGCTGGTAAATTGCCGGGTGGTCAATAGTTTTAGTTTTATTTTGTCTTTGATGTTTGCGAACAACGAAATGCCTCTTCCAAGAATAATTGGATTAACAAATAGCCAGTAGCCGTCAATTAAGTTCAGTTGCATCAGTGAATGTGTTGCTGTCGGGCTGCCAAAAAGCAAGATTTCTTCACTACTGCCATCGTGGGATTGTTTTATGGCATTTATATTGTCGGAAAGGTTGTCGCTGATAATGGTTGTATTAGTCAAACCCGTGTCTTTCAAGGTTTTTGATAAAACAACTTTGTGAACATGGTTATACCACTTTGAATGTTCAATGTCGTGCTTGCTGGCATTTGGCTTGGCTCCTGCAGCAGGCCAGTAATTTTCCATCATCTGGTAAGTTACCCTTCCGTATAATGCAGTGTCGCCTTCGCTTATCCGCTTACCGACATGATCAAAAATTTCTTCATCAACTTTTATCCAGTTCATTTCTCCGTTGGGTCCTGCCACAAAACCGTCAAGCGATATATGCATAAATGAAATTATTTTTCTCATTTGGTTCTGTTTTTATTTTGTTATTTATGGTTGGTTACTGAATTTTTATAATAACCGTTACTCTTTTTTGTCCTTCACATTACTGCTTATGGGTTGAAGTTGCGGCAATTGGATGTAAAATTTTACGGCTATCAATCGAATTACCATTACTGTCAATGCTGGACGCGTTCGTTTTTTTTAACACCGGTTTTTTCAATGCTGCTTTTTTCAACATATTTACAAATTCTTCAGAAAATTCCGGGTGACCTTGTATTAAACCAATTAGCAGTAGTAATATGTCTTTTCTTTTTCAAAAACATCACGATCAGTAACGCAACAAATTCCCCCATTTCCTGTTTTAAACAACAGTTAGTTTTCAATTGTGACGTTCTCAATAAGCCTTCAAGGTAATTATTTCTAATAATACAACTCTATAAAAATGTTCACAGCTCTGTTGATAATTTACGTAGGCTTAGTGTAAGTTTCGCTCCTCCTTTCCTGGTAATCATTAAATCAGTGTAATCTGATGTTCCGGCTTTTCCCCGAACATTAATTAAGTTACTTTTATTAATTTTAGTACATAAATGTTACAGGTATGCCCTACTTTAAGGTTTGTGCGCCTCCGGCCTCATTAAGTACGCTTAAAAGTTGGTACTGTATCGCGTAATAAACGAATTTACGCAAGCCTTTTATCGATCCACTGGGCACTGCTCATCTGCTTCTTAATACAGTCAACATCGCCAAAGAAAGAAACGAGCGCATCATTTTCATATTCATCTACCAGGTCAGATTCAAAATTATTTCCACTAGAAATAATATACTTGGCCATTTGCTCACCAATCGTTTTCATCAGGTCGAATTTTCTTATATCGGCAAGATCAATATTGTCAAGCACCCTGGAAGTTAAATCGTGTAGCCATGCGGTTCCGTATTTTTTTTCATTGAGGGTTCCGGTGTTCTCTAATTTTTTTAAAGCAGGTTGATCGAGAGAGATTTCAAACCTTCTAAGGTCAAGTATCTTTTTAAAGACGGGCGAACGAAAAGTGTTCATCTGCATCATGCTGGCGTCCTGCCCGGTTTGGTTCATGATCCAATGCAGCCAAAAGGTAATAGCGAGACCCTTTGGTCTGATGGTTTGTTTAAAATTTTTAAACTGCCGCGACATTCCTGTACCAAAACTGAAAAGGCTGATGGCAGAAACAGAGTAAGCGGCTGTTTTATCTTTATCGGCACTGTAAGAGGTGGCTTCAATAAAAGCAGCAAGCGACGGGTTGTTGTAAGTAGTGGTGCCGCCATCTAAAAAACGTTCCATAGGGTAAAAATAAGTAGGGGCGCTCATTGTGGCTTCCATTGCCGCGCGCAACAGAACTTCTTTGTAAGTGCCATGATACGTACCATCTTCTTGTTTAAAACAGGAAAAGAAAGTTTCTTCACCTGCAGAAATATCACTGGCGGTGATCATAAGGTCCAGGTCGTGCAATGCACATGCTTCTTCAAGAGTCATATCCCCCATAAGCTTTTTTAAAATACCCCTGTAATTGTTTTTGGTAAAAGCAGGAGGGTTTAAAAATCTTCCCCTGAAGAATTTTTTTTCAAAAACTTTTGTCACCAGTTCCTCGTACATTTCTTCAATATCCGCGGCCGCATGTCCTGTGGCAATAAGGCTTGCAATGATACCTCCGGTAGAGGTTCCGGCAACCATATCAAAAAGTTCGTAGCAGGGCATTCCGGCAGTTTCTTCCAGTTTTTTTAATAACTGAATCGTAAGTATCCCTCGAATGCCGCCACCGTCGAGGCAAAGTATAGCTCTTGATGTGGTGGGAATCTTTAATTTCTCAAACGCTTTCTTACGCGCAGGAGACATATTTTCACCGTTAGGTTTTGCCATAATGCAAAATGGTAATTGAGTTCAATAAAATAATGATGAAATGGAATATTGAAGTTAGAGTAAACAAATGAATTTGGAAATAAATTTTGCCTGGCTAACGTAATGAATGTTTACCGGTAACATAGCCGGCCAGTTTATTAAGCGATAAAATGGTTCCTTCTTCATTATTCTCTGGTCTTATATTATGTGCGGAATGTTTTTGAATAAGAAGGTCACCTTTATTCCATGTTTTTTTCAAAATAAAAATAGTCAATAAAAGTTCGTTTACTGTGCCAACCGCATGATTGGTTATTTATTAATCATATTTAATCAAACCATTTTTTTAAGTGTAAGGTGATTAATTTTATGTTTTAATTTTAAAGGTCAGTACCAAAATCCCAATAAAAGCATTTGGATATTGCCCACCGGGATGTACGATATATTGTATATCCGGTTTTATGCCCAACCAATGGGTAAGCTTAAATTTATAAAACGTCTCTAAATTTAATTCGTTCTTTTTGGGCAGACCAAGTTTCCGGGCTTAGATGGGCATTTTGTATACTTAAACCACCTGCATCATCCGGATGCTCTTTAAACGGTCCATTCCATACAATGCCCCCACCGTAGTGAAGGTTTATGGAGGTAACTTTATATCCCGTTTGGGCATATTCAAGAAATAATCTTAAACCCCGGCTTTCATCCTGGTTTGATGTTGGTTTCCACAAAGCCTGGTCAAAAATCAGGTAAATCCCTTCGGCTCCTTGTTGATTGCCTCCATCGAATTTGGTGAAAGTTCCGGTGTGTTTCCACAAGCCTAATTTTAAATTGCCGTCATTTTTTAAAACAGGCAGATTCTTCCAGGTAAGCCCGGATTCACTGATAAGCAATTTGCCGCCAGGCGTTGGCTGAACCGATGATGGTTGACCATAGAAATCAAGAAATCGATCCCGTTGATTGGCATCATAAATGGCAAGATTGGTATAAAAAAAATCATCAGGTGTAAAAAATAAATTGATACTGGGCATAGGATCAGGAAAGGTTGGAAACATAAAAAACGTAGGAGTAACTTGTGTTGAGCTGTTGGTAAATTCAAGCCCATTATCAATAACACTGAATTCCGAGTTGGCATCTACTTTTCCAACTTTAATGCGAAGTTTATGGTTGAATAACTTTTGTTGATACCACATTTCCAATGCCTGAAAAAAAGGAGCTGCATTATGTTTATCAAAAACCTGCGCATCGCCGGTTAAAGTATTAGTAGGATTATCTCCTCTGTGGTCTTCCAGATCAATGTAGAACATGCCACCCTGTACATTCAAAAATTTCTGAAGATCGATACTCATATTTGCATCGAAAGTGGACGCGTATGCGCTGCCTTCATGTATGCCGCCTTTAAAGTTGTAGTATCCTTCCAACGCTTCACTGATACCGAAAGCAATCCCTTTATGATGTAAAGTATTTAATAACCCTTTATGCGCCGGGGTAGCATCTTTTTTATTTTTGGGAAACTGTTTTTGGGAAGTGCTGTCTAAAGTAGTCTTTTGTTGTCCGAATAAATTAACCGGAGCGAAAAGGCACAGTAGTAATAATTCATTAAATAATAATGTAAAAAATATTTTCAAAACCCTAAGCCATTTACAAATGGTTAAAGATTACAAAGGAAGTACAATAAGATTGTTCTCTTGTGGTCTATTTGAAAAATAAATGGTATTTACTTATTAGAATTGCGGAAGGTATTCGGCGTTTCCCCTGTGAAGCGTTTGAAGTATTTTGAAAAGTGGGAGTTATCTTTAAAGTCTAAGGAATAGGATATTTCTGAAACATTTAAATCTGTATAAAGCAATAACCGTTTGGCTTCATTAATAATATATTCCGAAAGGGTTTCAGAAGCCGACAGCTTATTTTCCTTTCGACAAACGGCATTTAGATTTTGTGGTGTTGTATGAAGTAATTTTGCATAATGAGCAACGTTGTTAATTAGCTTCTTTTCCTGAACAAGTAATTCCCGGAATTCGTAAAACAGGTTTTCTTTTTTGATACTATTATCTTTTACGGGTTCAGCCGTTTGCAACAATTTACCCAACAAAGCTTTTAAGAGTCCTTCAACTACTGTACCTGAGTTACCGGTATATTTATTTTCCTGCGACAAAAGATGAAACAATTGATCAATGGTGTTACTTTCTTTTGGAAAAAGGCAGGAAAATTCACTTAATACAGAAAGCATTTGTTTCATTTCTTTATCTAAACTTTCCTCTATAAATGATTTTTTGATGATCAATACAAAGCCTGTTGGTTCCTTATCAATTTCCCAAAAATGTACCTGTTCTCTGCGAACAAGGAAAACT
>DAHXOZ010000189.1 GCA_027364635.1 bacterium
TTCCCTATTCAATTGTTGCTTCTTCATTTTAGAAAATCACAGGTATTATTAATCCTGTGGTTAATTTTATTTCTTACCGTTTCAGGGCATTTTATGGGCTCTTTTGGTGCCAATACGCTGTTTCTTGCTCCTGAATACCTGGGAAACGTAAATGCGGCAGGCGCTGCAATTACAGGCATTGCAACGGGTATTTTTATAATGAGCTGGAATATTACCACGTTTATCTTGCACAGTGGTCGCTTTCGTTTTCTTGCTACAAGCTCAAAACCTTTTTTAAAATATTGCCTTAATAATGCCATCATTCCAATTGCCTTTTTGGTTCTGTATTTCTTAGAGGCATTATATTTTGACAGGGTAAAAGAATTAATTCCTTTAGAACAATTTTTATTTATAGTTGCGGGTTTTGCGGGAGGATTTTCACTTCTTCTCTTAATTTCATTTCTATATTTTTTTGGTGCAGACAGAACCATAATAAGAACATTACCACCGGTTCTGAAAGACATTGATGAAAATAAAATTCCGGAAACACAGGAAGAAAAAATACTGGTAGACGATTTCGGGTTGCCGGTAAAAAATTATCTCAGCACGAGACTTAGGGTAAAGAAAGTGCGTTCAGTAAAGCATTACAGCCAGAATTTTTTAGATGTAATTTTTAAGCGTCATCATTTTTCTGCGATGCTTTCAATACTCTTCGCTTTTATTTTTATGCTATTCATTGCTTTTTTTCTGGATAATAAATTCTTTCAGATTCCCGCTTCAGCAAGTATTCTTTTGTTTTTTGCGATACTGATTTCAGTTATGGGTGCGCTTTCTTATTTTTTAAGAAGCTGGAGTTTGTTATTCATAATCCTTCTTTATACAATCCTCAACATCCTTTATAAATATGATGTGATCGACCCCCGTAATAAAGCTTACGGACTAAATTATTCGAATACTGAAAGACCGGTATATTCCCTTGAAAGCCTTGAATCTTTAAACACAGAAGCAAAAATTGATTCTGATAAAAATAATATGATTTCGATCCTTAATCATTGGAAACAAAATCAACACGAGGAAAAACCATTGATGGTTGTTTTTAATTTTAGTGGTGGCGGTGTAAGAAGCGCAAGTTTTTCAATGAATGTATTACAGGCGTTGGATAGTGTTACGGTTGGCAAAATTATGAACAAGACCATGCTTATGAGTGGTGCTTCAGGGGGAATGTTGGCGGCTGCTTATTTTCGGGAGTTATCGAGGTTAAAGATCAACGGCGCCCGCATAAATTTGGAAAACAAAGAGTATTTGGATAACATTTCAAAAGATCTTCTGAACCCGGTTTTTTCTTCTTTGGTTACACGAGATCTTATTTCTCCTTCCCAAAAATTTTCGTATAATCGTTTCCGTTATGTAAAAGACAGGGGTTATGCTTTTGAAGAAAAACTTGATATTAACACAAAAAATGTTTTAGACAAACCAATTGGCTTCTATGAAAAAGATGAAAAATTGGCCAGGATTCCCTTGATGATTTTAAATTCGACCGTAACGCGCGATTTCAAAAAAATGATGATATGCACCCAGCCAATCAGTTTCATGATGCAACCAGCGTTTAAAGACAATACTTCAGAAATAACGGGTCCGGATGCGATTGATTTTGCAGCTTTATTTAAAAATAAAGATCCCATGGATTTAAGGTTGTTGACGGCTTTAAGAATGAATGCAACATATCCATATGTTTTGCCGGCAGTTTGGCTGCCCTCCAAACCTATTATTGATGTAATGGATGCGGGCCTTCGTGATAATTCAGGGGCAGAAACTACCTACAGATTTTTGTATGTTTTTAAAGACTGGATAAAAGAAAATACGCGCGGTATATTACTTATACAGGTAAGGTCCCGAAAAAAAGGAAGCTGGAATAACGGGTATAAAAATGGTGGTATTTCTGATATGATTACCAATCCTTTTACTATGATGCAAACCAATTGGTTTACACTTCAGGATTATTTTCAGGAGGACGAATTGTCTTATTTGAAAAATGCTTTTGGTGATCAACTACATCGCGTTTCATTTATGTATGTTCCAAAAAACCCGGAAGGTGAAGCGCCGCTTAATTTTCATTTGACTGCGAGTGAAAAAAATGAGGTAAGTGCCTCCATGCAAAGGAAAAATAATATTGAGGCCATGCAGCAGGTAGAAAGTTTTTTGAAAGAGGATTCAGCGGAACATAAATAAAAAGAGTTAAAACCAACCTCTTTTTTTGAATATCCAAATCATCCAGACCGGAATAATCAGCATTAGCCCCACTGCAATAAAAAAACCATTTGGATTATGAAGCCAGGGAATTCGGATAAAATTCATCCCAAAAATGCCACCGATAACAGTAGCTGGTGCCAGCAAACAGGTAACAACCGCCATTACTTTCATTACCTCATTCATTTTTAAATTTACATTGCTTAAATAAAGATCCTGTAGGTTGATCATCATATCCCTATAGTTTTCTGCCAATTCATTTGCCTGTACGATGTGATCATAAATGTCTTTAAAATATCTTTCCGTTTTTTCTTCTATCAGAGCCGTTTCGCTTCGCAAAATACCATTGATCATTTCGCGAACCGGAGAAATATTTCTTTTGAGAAAAATCATTTCTTTCCGCAGGAAGTTGATCTTTGCTAATGTTTTTGTATCGGCTCTGTGGACTATGTCTTCTTCCAGGTCTTCAATTTTTTCTCCCAACTTTTCCATTACTACAAAATAATTATCAACAATAAGATCAATAAGAGAATAAAACAAATAATCTGCTTTATTATCTCTCACCTTACTTCCGGCAATTTTTATTTTTTGGCGCAAAAGATCAAACACATCTCTTGTTGCATCTTCCTGGAAACTCAAAACAAAGTTAGAACCAAGCACAATACTGATTTGTTCGCTTTCAACAGAAGAAAATTCTTTATTGAGATAGAGCATGTTCAGCAAACAAAATATCAGACTATTAAGTTCATCCATTTTGGGACGTTGGCCTGAACTTAAAATATCTTCCGCAATAAGAGGATGAATGCCAAAGTGTTCGCAGATTCTGTCGATGTCTGCTTTTTTTAAGCCCCCAAGGTTGATCCAAAAGTTCTTTGTACTTTTTAAGTATTTAAATGTGTCTTCTATTGAATTGAGTTGCTGGTAATCCACGCCTTCTGAGTTATATTCATAAACATAAATAACCGTTTTTTCCGGCTCTTTTCTTAAAGAAGCAATCGTAGGATTTACAAGGAGGACTTTTTTTGTTATTAGTCGTTCCAAAGGTTTTATGAAAGATAAGTACCTCTCGGTTTGCATTTGATTTATTAATTTCTATTTAAAAAAAAGGCAACCCAATTAATGTTTGATCAGGGAAGAATCATTTATTTTTATTACTGATTTTGGTATACTGCTCAGCCACATATCGTGATAGATTTTCCAGTTACCTGATTCCTGTTGCCAAAGTGAGATATATTCTCCTTTATCTGTTTGATCGCCTTTCTTATTTAATAATTGATACGCACCTTCTTCTACAAGTATCGAGCTATCACCCCAGATTTTTATGGTATTCAATTTTATATCGCTCACTCCGGATTTCATCATTTCTGAAAAAAAATGTTCTATATCTTTTCTTCCTTCAATGGGAGATTGATTTGCCACCATCACTTTAGCATTGCTGGTAAAGGATTGCGCAATTTCTGTGGTATCTGAAGCTTTATAAGTTTTGATAAAATGCCGGTTCGACTGTAAAACGGATGCTTCTCCCTGTTTGATATCAAATGCAGAGGCTGATTTTTCAATTTCCATTTTATCCTGCCGGCTGCAAGAGCACAAAGCAAATGCAGATAGAATAAAAAGGAGGCCACATGTTCTGGTTATAAGCATTTAAATTTTTTTATAATGAATTTAAAAAGAGAATTAAAGTTAAAATGAACCATTTTAAAAAAGATACATTAATTTTTTTGCTTTTTCTAGATCTTCCGGAGTATCGATAGAAAGCGGGCTTTCATTGGTAAGTACCATTTTAATTTTTACCCCATTTTCAAGATAACGAAGTTGCTCCAGTTTTTCTACTTGCTCCAGGGGTGTTGCCTGCCAGGAAGTAAAAGCCATTAATGCACTTTTTCTAAAAGCATAAATGCCGATATGTTTATAATAGACAGGAGAAATATTTTTTTCACGCTGGTAGGGAATCACGCTTCTTGAAAACAAAAGTGCATTGTTGTTGTTATCAACCACCACTTTTACATGATTAGGATTATTGATTATTTCTTCGTTTACTATAGGATACATTAATGAAGCCACCTTTATTTGCTGATTATGATCGTTATCAAAAGGGTCTAATAAATTTTGCAACAATACTTTTTTTACAAAAGGTTCATCCCCCTGCACATTTACCACAATGTCAACATCAATATCCGCTACCACTTCTGCAATTCGATCACTTCCGCTTTCATGTTGCTGATTACTCATCAGCGCATATCCGCCATTTTGAATGATTTCATCAAAAATGATTTCACTGTCAGTAACTACAATTACTTCATCAAACAACAGTGTAGCTACAGTATTATCATAGGTGTGCCGTATGATTGTTTTATCACCCAGCTTTTGCATCAGTTTCCCGGGGAAGCGTGTGGCAGCATAACGGGCAGGTATAAACGCAATAGTTTTCATCAATTTTGATTGGTTACTTTAATTCAGATTCTTTTCATCGGCATCAATACATTGTGTATTAAAAGCTTCCGGAAAACTTTCACTTTCATATTTGCACTCAGTACATTGGTAAACATTTTTTGCTGAAATAGCGTAGTTTCCAAAAAGCCAGGTAAGTATCGCAGTTGCAAGGTTGGCCGTTGTTTGCTTCGGGACCAGGTCTATTGATCTACTTCCGCATCTTGGGCAAACGGCGGTTTGCTTGTAAGCTTCATCAAATTGGCTTAATAATTTATTCGCCTCTTGTTCCTGTTCTTTTAACACAACCAGTTTAATGCCTCCCACTGCGTTGGATAATATCGGATCAACCGTTACCGTAAATTCGTCTTTTAAAAAACACTCAATTCCTGCATCTCTTAATCTTGTGAGTAAAATATGAGCAGAAAAATAATTCTGAAAAGTACGTATGGTAACCAGCTTCATTACTTCAAGTTTGTATGTCTTAAAAATACAGAATTTGTTTGATGGAAAATGAAACTGCAATTAAAAGATTGTTGTAATTGAAAATGGAGTTCGCTAGGCAAACTCCATTTAAATAATTAAACTGAACGCAATAAAGTTAAACTTTTATTCTAATTATTGAGCATTAAAGGCATTACCAACATTAATAATTCTTCATTTTCCTCCTGCTCGGATGGTTTAATAATGCCTGCTTTTGTGGGAGTGCTTAATTCAATCACCACTTCATTTGTATCGGCTGCCCCAAGCATCTCGATTAAAAATTTGGCATTAAAAGCAATTTGCAAATCTTCACCATCATATTGGCAGGTCATTCTTTCGTTTCCCTCAAAACTAAAATCCACATCTTGTGCCGAAAGTTGTAATTCGCTTCCGCTGATAGAAAGCGCCACCTGGTTAGTGCTTTTATTACTAAAAACATTGATTCTGCGTAACGCATTTTGAAAATCATTTTTATTTAAAGTAAGCTTATAAGGGTTATCCGTTGGGATGACCACTTTATAATCGGGGAACCTTGCATCAATAAGGCGGCAAACCAATTCTATTCCATCCTGCTTCACAAAAAGATGATTGCTGTTATAGGAAACGGTTAATTCAGCATCTGAGTTTGGCAACACGTTTTTTAATAAATTCAGTGGCTTTTTTGGAACCACAAAGGAAGCTTTTTCAGGAGAAGAAATATCAGTGCGTGAAAAGCGTACCAAGCGGTGAGCATCTGTTGCAACTGTTGTAATTCCCTTCGGGGAAAGCTCAAAGAAAATCCCTGTCATTGCCGGGCGAAGCTCATCAGTACTTGTAGCAAAAATACATTTATTGATAGCGGTAACCAATGCGGAAGAAGGCATATTGAAAGAACTTGCGCTTTCTGCCAATGGCTCTTTTGGAAAGTTATCAGGGTTTTCACCCATTACTTTATACTTTCCATTGTCGCTGGTAATTTCTACTCCGTTGTTTTTATCAATATTAAAAGTAAGTGGTTGTTCGGGAATGTTTTTAAGAGAATCATGAAGAATTTTTCCGGGAATACAAACCCTGCCACTGTCTTTTGCCTCAACATCCATAAATTTTATATTACTACAAAAATAGGTTTTAAGATTCATAACGGATTTATCACCCTTTTACACGCTATCTCC
>DAHXOZ010000018.1 GCA_027364635.1 bacterium
ATTTATGGATTACCAAACTCATTTACCCCAAATGGCGATGGCCTCAACGATTGCTTTGGAATTAAAAATTGGGGGCAAGTTTCTGAATTGGATTTTAGTATCTATAACCGCTTTGGTGAACGAGTCTTTCATTCCAATGACCCAAACAACTGCTGGGACGGGACATACAAGGGAGAACCACAAAAATCAGATGTATTTGTATATACCATAAAGGCAAAAACGGCCTGTGGAAATATTGATAAAAAAGGTACAGTAACGTTATTGAGATAAAACTTTCTACTTATGAATTTCGCTCGTAAAATGAAATTCAATATCAGGATTATTAGTTCGTTCTGTATTTAAAAACCATTCACTTTGGGCGAGGTAAACAAGGTACCCGTCTTTATCTTTGGCAATGTTTGAAGATTTGAATTTTATAAATTCCTCCAGTTTTTTAGGATCTTTGGAAGTAATCCAGCAAGCTTTATAATAAGGAAGAGAATTGAGCTGAACAGAAGCTCCATATTCATGCAGAAGTCGATATTGTATTACTTCAAACTGCAACTCTCCCACGCAACCAATTATCTTTTTATTTCCACCAAACTGGGTGAATAATTGTGCCACGCCTTCGTCGGTCAACTGCAACAATCCCTTTTCAAGCTGCTTGGTCTTCATCGGATCTTTATTGACTACTTCCTTAAATATTTCAGGAGAAAAAGAAGGAATTCCTGTAAAATAAAAATCTTCTCCTTCTGTAAGCGTATCGCCAATTTTAAAATTGCCGGTATCGAACAAACCCACTACATCTCCAGGATAAGCAGATTCAATAATGTCTTTATCTCTTGCCAAAAATGTATAAGGATTACTGAACCTAACGTTCTTGCTTAGACGCACATGATGAAAATATTTATTACGCTCAAATTTTCCGGCACATACTCTTAAAAAAGCGATCCTGTCACGATGCCGCGGGTCGAGGTTTGCATGAATTTTAAATATAAAACCACTGAATTTATTTTCTGCAGGCTCCACAACACGCGTCGTTACTTCCCTCTGCTGCGGCAATGGTGCTATCTGTATAAATGTTTCCAATAATTCCTTTACTCCAAAATTATTAATAGCACTTCCAAAAAATACCGGCGCTATTTTTCCCTGCAAATAGGTTTCCCGGTCAAATTCACCGTATACACCTTCAATTAATTCCACATCTTCTCTTAATCTTGCCGCATCTTTAGCACCTAATTTCCGTTCTACAATTTCATCTTCAATATTTTCGATCGGTACATCTTCCTCTGTTGTTTTTTGATTTGGATTAAAGAGCAGAAGATTTTTATCAAACAAATTGTAAACGCCTTTAAATTCTTTTCCCATGCCTATTGGCCAGCTCAGCGGGTGCAATTGAATGTTCAATTCTGATTCTATTTCATCCAAAAGATCAAAAGGATTTTTACCATCACGATCCAGTTTGTTCACAAAAACAATCACCGGCGTATCGCGCATGCGACAAACTTCTACCAATCTTTTAGTTTGCTCTTCCACCCCTTTTACTGAATCGATTACCAGCACCACGCTGTCAACAGCAGTTAATGTTCTATAGGTATCTTCTGCAAAATCTTTGTGGCCGGGCGTATCCAGCAGGTTGACCAAAATATTTTTATATTCAAAACTCATCACGGAGGTGGCAACAGAAATACCACGCTGCCGCTCAATATCCATAAAATCAGAGGTAGCATGTTTTTTTATTTTGTTGCTTTTCACTGCCCCCGCCGTTTGAATGGCACCACCAAATAACAAAAACTTTTCTGTAAGGGTAGTTTTGCCCGCATCCGGATGTGAGATGATCGCAAAAGTCCTGCGTTTCTTAATTTCGTTGATTTGTTTTGTATTTACTTCAGCCTGCATTATTACTTTAAAAATTTTCGCCGCGAAGGTAAGTTAATTAGCTAATTAGCTAATCTGCCAATGTACTAATGTGCTAATTTCAAGATGTGAAATCGTAGTAAACAAATAAAAAACCCGGATTCTTATTTGAGCAGGAAGCGATGGAAATTGACCAGTTAGATATGAGATAAATGACAATCCGGTTGTAATCCTCCAATGCAGTTTCTGACCAGCTTATTTTGAAAGCCATTGCTTTGATATTTTTGCAACTTCTTCATGAGAAATCAGTTTCCCTTTATCCGCCTCCTGAACGGCTTGTTCCAATCTTTTCAATTGTTCATTAGTTAGCAGATCAAGGATATCGGCTTGATTTTTTTTGCATAAACCTCGGCGCCATCACTGAGCATTTGAAGTTGTGATTCATCTTCAATCATATCAATATAATCATGAAGTCGCTTTTTAATTTCAGGATGATTCATCTCTTTTATTTAATTAAAAATACGAAATATCTCTTACCTTCTTCACATTTTTCACTCCTAATGGGTGCTTTTCAAATCTCGCTTTGGATTTAAGGTTGCCAACCTTTTGGAGATAAATATTTTCAAGCTAAAAAAACTTATTGAAGTTTGGCAACCTTGCGACAATTTGAAATGCGCCCCTCGTAATCCACCCTTATTTAATTAACTTACTTTTGCTTCACTTAAAAAATTATTATGGATTTCACTTTATCAGAAGAACATGAGATGATCAGGCAGGCAGCAAGAGATTTTGCCAATACGGAATGTTTACCCGGCGTAATTGAACGGGACGAACATCAGAAATTTCCATACGAACAGGTGATGAAACTTGCCGATCTCGGCTTCCTGGGAATGATGGTTCCTGTAGAATATGGAGGCGCGGGATTAGATACCATTAGTTATGTGCTGGCAATGGAAGAGATCAGTAAAGTGGATGCAAGCACCAGTGTTTGTATGAGTGTGAATAATAGTTTGGTATGCTATGGCCTGGAAGCTTTTGGAACAGAAGATCAAAAGAAAAAATATTTGACACCGCTGGCGCAAGGAAAAAAAGATGGCGAATTATACATCGGCGCCTTTTTACTGAGCGAACCGGAAGCTGGTAGCGACGCCACTTCGCAAAGAACTACGGCAGAAGAAAAAGACGATCATTATTTAATTAACGGCGTAAAAAACTGGATCACCAACGGAAGTTCAGCGTCTGTTTATTTGGTGATCGCACAAACACATCCTGAAAAAGGCAGTCGTGGTATCAATGTATTTATTGTAGAAAAAAACTGGTCTGGCGTAAAGGTTGGCGCCAAAGAAAATAAACTGGGAATCCGCGGCAGCGACACGCACAGCATTTCATTTACCGATGTAAAAGTGCCCAAAGAAAACAGGATCGGCGAAGATGGATTCGGATTTGTTTTCGCAATGAAAACTTTGTCAGGCGGAAGAATAGGAATCGCCTCACAGGCATTGGGGATCGCGTCCGGTGCGATGGAAAGGGCAATTGCTTATTCAAAAGAAAGAAAAGCCTTTGGCACCGAAATAAAAAATCACCAGATCATTCAATTTAAGATCGCTGATATGGCTACAAAAATTGACGCAGCACGATTGTTATGTTTGCGCGCCGCCTGGCAAAAAGATAATAATAATGATTATACAGAAAGTGCGGCGATGGCAAAAGTATTTGCCAGCGAAACAGCCATGTGGACTACAACAGAAGCAGTGCAGATACACGGTGGCTACGGTTATGTAAAAGAATACCACGTGGAAAGAATGATGCGTGACGCCAAGATCACGCAGATATATGAAGGCACGAGTGAAGTGCAAAGGATCGTGATCAGCAGGGGGATTCTTAAATAATTAGCTGATTAGCCAATTAGCTAATGTGCTGATGAGGAAAAAGCTTTAACTGATTTAAACCTTACTAAAAAGTGCCTGTAAATTCAGAAGAATACAAAAAGATAACGGGGGAATTAAAAGATAAAAAAGTTACGCTGGTAGCGGTTTCAAAAACAAAGCCTGTAGAAGATATTTTAGAATTGTACCATCTCGGGCAAAGAGATTTCGGAGAAAATTACGTACAGGAACTGGTTGACAAATATGAACAACTACCTAAAGACATTCGCTGGCATTTTATCGGCCACCTTCAATCTAATAAAGTCAAACTGATCGCGCCCTTCGTCTCTCTCATTCACAGTGTTGACAGCGAAAAATTGTTGAAAGAAATTAATAAACAAGGGGCAAAAAATAATCGAATTATTGATTGTCTTTTACAGGTGCACATTGCAAAAGAGGAAACGAAGTTTGGTTTGGATGAAGAAGAATTGAAAGAATTATTTACCACTGATTTAGTAAATGGCACAGATTATAAAAATGTCTCAGTAAAAGGTTTAATGGGTATGGCTTCTTTTACTGATAATGCAGAAATAGTGAGAAAAGAATTTAAATCTTTAAAAATTTTGTTTGACCAATTCACCATTCACCATTCACCATTCACTATTTTAAGCATGGGCATGAGTTCTGATTATAAAATAGCCATCGAAGAAGGCAGCAACATGGTACGCATCGGTAGTTTGCTTTTTGGTGAAAGAGCAGCTAAAAAATAACAGGTGATTATTTTTTCTTTTAACATTTACAATCCTGAATATTTTTAGGCATTCATTAAATTTGGACTGAAAAAACTAAACCCATTGGACGCAGCTCACATTAATCATCAATTTGAAGCAGAAAAAAACAGGAAAGCATTGATGTACACCCTCATCGTTTGCGGAGTGTTTTTGCTTTTTGCTGTTTTTTATACCTGGCCTATGATAGTGCCTCCCACTCCTACCGTGATGGACCTCATAGACGTAAATCTCGGCAACGAAGTGGAAGGGATGGGTACTGTGCAACCTCTTGTGAAAGGTGAACGTGCTCCCGATAACCAAAGTGTGGCTTCGCATCAATCTGCACGAAAAGTGCATGAAGAACCTTCTCAAAACATACAGGCGGATCAAAGTGATAATAAAGACGCAGCGCCTGTAGTTAAGACAGAGAAGAAAAATGATAAAGCCAAAATCATAAACAAAGAAAGCGTAACCACAGCTTCAAAAAATATTCATCCTTCACCGGTTGTAAATCCAAATCCCGCACCACGTAAACCAAAAATTCCTTTGTATAAAGGTGGAACAGGCAATGGCGGAAACGGCGCTGCCGAAGATAATGGTTATAGAAACCAGGGGTACAAACCCGGTAATGGTGATGCAGGCAGCCCTGATGGAAGCCCTGATGCTTACGGAGATTCTCCTGGTGGCCGAAGCGGGTTTAGCGTGGTTCGTGGTTTATCAGGAAGGCGCCCGGTACACTTCCCTAATATGCAGGGAGATTTTAATGAAAATGCAAAAGTATTTGTCGATATCAAAGTGAACGCAGCCGGAACCGTTACCAGTGCAGTCGTAGCTAGAGGCACCACTACCTCCAATGCACAACTGCGCAGCATTGCAATAGAAAAAGCCAAACAATTAAAATTCCCTCCCTCTCAAAATGAGATCGAAAGCGGAACTATACTTTTTAATTTTGTATTGAAGAGTTAGTAAAGCAATACTGCATGCTGCTGTAAGCAAAGCCGACAGAGAAGAAATCAATTACAGTAAACAAACAAATTTCCCTTATTTGCTTTTGCATTTATCCTTGCTGTGAAAGTGTATTTTCTCTCCCGGAAGTATAAGGAGTAAAAATCAGGCCTCAAAAGGGAAAACCCAGCCGAAGCCGGGTTCCATGAATTCAATTTATTAAGTATCGCTTAAAATACCATCCTGACTCAAGGATATTTTGTAAGAGAGCTATTGCTGTGGTGCAAATTCCATTAATGCTTTAGTAGGGTGTTGCCTGGCTTCGCATTTTACATCAAAGATCATCGTATATCCATTGGCTGCTGTATAAGCAGGCCATTTGGGTAACCCTATAGCATTAGGGTTTCCTGTAGATGCAAAATTGATCCAGGCCTGGCTCATTTTAGCAGCAAGCGCATACGCCTCCTTGCCTCCGCCGGTCATTTCCTGGCAGCGCTGAATGTTATCAAATTCAAAAGCAATATCCATGCAGTGCATCGCTTTGTACATACCATCATTTACCGGGGACTGCCAGGCAAATAAATAAACATAAACTGGTGCAGCGCCCGCCACTGCAGCTTTCATGTTTGCCTGTTTTATTACTCCCGGGCGCATCACAAAATCAATATCAGTATAGTCAGAAGGTTTTACAGTATTGGGATAAGCAGATTTTACTGCTGCCATATAATCTTCTGTTTTATTGCCGTATCTTTTTTCAAGAATGGATTTTGCCTGATCCATCGTAATCCCTCTCGTTGATGGATTAAAAGGAGTAAACTCATTTTTAGTGGAACCTACCAGCAACGGCACATTCTTACCAAGAGCATCGGCTTCGGCTGTGTTTGGCTGATAAGGTAAAAAACTACCATCTAAAACAGGACCCCAGTCAAGGCCAAAACCTGGTATTGGTTTACCCTCAGCCTTTAATTCTGCCTGCACTTTTCGCAATGCTTTTTTACCTGCTTCATTTAATACATTGTAAGGTATTTTTTGCAACGAATCAGCTTGCGATGGGTCCAGGTGCAGTTCCTGCAATAAGGCAGCAGTTATTTTTTTAGAAACTGATGGTTCCATAAATTCATTTACATAGCTGCCGCTTTCTACAATGGCTTTATTGAAAAGTCCCTTTGCAGAAGGAGCATCCAACATGCAGGTTACTTTTCCACCACCACCAGATTGGCCAAATATGGTAACATTGTTGGGATCACCTCCAAAAGCTGTAATATTTTGCTTCACCCATTTTAGTGCAGCCACAATATCGAGCAGACCGGCATTTGCAGAATATTTATATTTATCTCCATAAGCACTCATATCCAAAAAGCCCAGCACATTCAACCGGTGGTTTATACTTACCACCACTACATCTCCTTTTTTTGCCAGGTTCGAACCATCATAACTTGGCAATTCGATAGAAGAACCGGCGGTAAAACCTCCTCCATGAAGCCAAACCATTACCGGCCTTTTTTTGCCATCATTTATTTTTTGTGTCCATACATTAAGGCTCTGGCAATCTTCATTGGAATAACCCAGATCATGTTGAAAAGCAAATTCGAATTCATCATTAGTGGTGGTGGTTGGATCTGTAGGGCAAACAGGGCCGTAAGTTGTAGAACTGCGGACATCAGTCCAGGGCTTCGGCTTTTCAGGTGCCATAAATCTTTCTGAGTGAGCATAAGGAATACCCTTATAGATAAAAATGCCATGATCAATATACCCCCTTACCTTACCGCTTTCAGTCTGCACCACTGCAAAATTTTTACCGGCTACAATTGTTGGAGTTCCGACCTGGGAAAACGTATTAACAGGGCAAGAAGCAAGCGCAATAAGTATTGCAACGAAAAAGTTTTTTTTCATAAGCTGTTTATTTTTTGTATTGATGAGGATATTTTTTATGTTGATGAAGATATTGTATTCAGATTTTATGAAATTATTTTTTTTAGCAATGTGCATGTTAATTACATGAGCGGTAAGTATAAAGGGCTTGTATGGTCCTGATTAAGTTTACTTATTGTATGTATAGCTTAGGGGCAAGATTTTCCAACTCATCAGATATTACAGTAAACCAGGAAATAATGAGGATTTCTATTTCAGCATCTTCATTGCAGGAAAACGGTAGAATCATTCCGAACTTATCGAAGAGAGGTATTTTAATCATTATAACGGAAATGCATAAACGAAACCAGAAGTCAGATTCAATTATACGCCAGGTATTCTGAGAAAGACCAAGTCTGAAACACGGGAAAATTCAGGCAAGTAATTTATCCTGCTAGTGAAACTCCGATTAATTTCCCTATCCCAAATGTAATGGCGGCTGCAATAAGACCAAACAATACCTGCCGGAATCCTGAGTACCAAATACTTTTTGCTGTAAATAATGTAATGGCGGATCCGATTAAAAATAATCCCATGGCACTGGCCGAAACGCTTATTAAAATTGCAGCAATACCGGTAGTAAACATAAAAGGAATCACGGGTATTACAGCACCTATACCAAATAGTATGAATGAATAAATTGAGGCTTCCATGGCAGAGCCCTTTAGTTCTTCCGGGTTAATTCCCAATTCTTCCTTTACCAATACTTCGTGTGCTTCTGTTTTATTATTCATGATGCCTGCCGCCATTTCATGAGCCTGGTCTTCAGGTATTCCTTTTGCCATATAAATCAGCGCTAATTCTTTTTCTTCCCCTTCAGGATTGGTCTCCAATTCATCCATTTCAAGCTGCATTTGATTTTCATACAATTCCTGTGAGCTTTTAACCGATATCCATTCACCCAAAGCCATCGATAAGGCACCTGCTAATAAACCTGCAACGCCGGCAAGCAATACGCCACTTCCACCTTCTGTTGCGCCTGCTATACCCATTACCAAACTAAAATTAGAAACCAGGCCATCATTACCTCCTAACACTGCTGCCCGTAAGGCATTGCCACCAACAGAACGATGTCTGCTTTCAAATTTAGCCACATTGCCTCCCGTAACTTTAGCTTCTCTTTCCAGCAGGGAACGTAAAATGGTTACATGATTGGTTTCAGCGCCGGTGACAGGAATTTTGATTTTATTTTTTGCATTGATAACGGCAATGGATATACTTTTTTCTGTGTCCATTAAAACGCCTAAAACATAATCGTATCCAAATATTTTACCAATCCTGTTGAGTGCTTTGGCTCTGAAAGATGGCGGTGGTAATACAGTTTCTTTTTGATTTTTTTGCTTCTGCAAAAAAGCTTCTGCATGGCTTTTTTCAATTTCGCTCATCTGGCGAAATACATTTGCGATGGTCTCATCTGTTTCGTTATCTGCCAGCCTTTCGTATAAATAACAGGCATCCACTTCGGTTTGAATATTCTTATTCATTTTCTTAAATAGTTATAAGTATGAAGTTAGTTATTTACACTACCATACTGACAAAAAAAACCTCCGTGCATGGCATTAAGCTTAGCACAGAGGTAAACCAAACTGGTGTTTTTTATAGGGAAACTATTTTTATAAATCTATCAGATTTCGTCATTGAAATTCCGCAACGTGCCGGAGCTGTAGTTTCATAGGTGTTACCGCAGGTAGAACACACATAGAAAACTGCAGGTAAAGTATTTGCTGTATTATTCTGCAAAGCTGCCAGCGCCTTTTCGTACATCACCTTATGCTTTTTTTCTGTTTTGTATGCATAATTCAGGCTGATTAATGCCAACTGATCACCCGCCTGTTGAGCAACGGTGAGAAATTGAGGATACATAGTTGTTGCCTCATACGTTTCTCCTTTAATGGCATCTTCAAGATTTTCCTTAGTTGATCTCACTATGTATTCAGGAGTTATCACCGGTACAGAATTCCGGATTCCTGTAAAACAGCTTTATGATTATTGGCATGGATATTTTCTGCAGTTGAAGCCGCTTTAAAAAGCAATGCAATTTGATGAAAACCTTCCTGCTCTGCTTTTTTAGAAAAGGCTGCATATTTAGCGCTGGCTGTTGTTTCGCCTTTAAAGGCTGCCTGCATATTTTCAACTGTTTTAGCTTTAGCATCTGTACCCAAGGTCATGCTTACCGGCTCTGCCAAACTTTTATTTTCAACATTTTCTCTTTGATTGGCTATTTCAGTATTTTGGGCTGTAGGCGATTTCATAGAAGTGTCGGTATTGTTACTTTTGCAGGAAGCAAAAAACAAACTGCCTGCTGCTACTAATACTGCCGGAATAATTAATGATTTTTTCATTGTTATTTATTTTATTGTTTTTAATTAATTGATAGAGCAAAGGTGCCACTGCCTTCATTCAGGGTTTCTTTGTACTTGCTTAAGATCAGCTTAAGATTTTGCAGGAAATTGTAAAAAAAATGTAGTGCTGCCACTGTGGCTTTTCACGCTAATGTCAATGTGCTGTAAATCGCATAATTGCTTTACGATAGCCAATCCTAATCCACTTCCCGGTATTTGGGAACTTCGTGAATCATCGGTTCGGTAAAAGCGATTGAATAGAAAAGGTATTTGTTCTACAGGTATTCCGGGGCCATTATTGGTGATAGAAAATGTATTGTTGCCTGCGTCCCAATCGCAGGATATTTTTCCATTTATGGCACCATATTTTATGGAGTTGCTAAAAAGATTATCCATAATAAGGGTCATTAAAAAATTATCTGCGTGTACGCTGATGTTTGCGGGAACAGAAATTTGTAGCCGGACATCTCTTTCAGCCGTTTGCTTTTCCCATTTTTTTGCAGTTTCACTAACAAGGCTATGGAGAGCAATCATTTCTTTTTTTATTGATCCGGATTGCATCCGGGCCATTTGTAATAATTGATCCAGGAGATAGTTGAGCCTGTCTGTTTGCCCAATTACTTCTTTAATTTTTTCTTCGTACTGTTCAGGTTCCCGTTTTTTTCTTAGTAAGATTTCAAGGGTTCCTCTAATGGCAGCGAGTGGTGTTCTTATTTCGTGTGAGGCATCGGCAGTAAATTGTTTTTGTTGTTGAATACTATTTTCTATGCGGTTAAGTAATTCATTAATGGTTTTTGCCAGTTGAAATAATTCATCTTCATTTGCGGGTAAGGGTAACCGTGTGTTTATATTGGAATCTGTTATGCCGGAGGCTGTTCTTATCAACTGGTTAACCGGTGCAATGGCTTTTGAAGCAGCCAGGTAAATAACCACATACATCACCACCAAAACAACCGGAAAAATAATACAAAGTGTAAAGAGTAAATTATTTAAAACATAATAAGATTCCTGTTGTGAAACGCCAACGGTTAAATGGCCGATAATCTTTCCCGCATCATTCTTTATGGGAAATTGCCCAATCCTTAAACGTTGGTCATCTATCCGGGTATTGTAGAAATTTTCGCTCTTATTATTAGGATTATATAAAAAGCTATTCGCCTGCAGGTTGGCTGATTTAAATACCAGTTTATCTTCATTATCCACTATTTGAATAAAGGTGGGATTTACTTCCACTTTCCTATGTTCCGCCTCTTCCCATTCAGGCATTTTATTAATGATAATGCTGTCATTTTTCCAATCAAGGGAATTTAAAATTTCTGTCTTCTCCTGTACTATATCATTATCGAGGTGGCGGAAAGAACTAAAACGGGCAACAGTATAAATAACTACAAATACAATAGCCGTTGTTATAGCAACCGCCAAGGTATTAAATAGTGCAATCCGTTTTTTAAAGCTGAGTTTCATTAATCGTTATTTACACGGTAGCCTACTCCCCGTATAGTTTGAATGAATGATTCTTTTCCCGGAGTGTCCAGCTTTTTCCGGAGGGAATTAATAAAAACATCGATTACAGAAGTGTCTTTATCAAAATGGATATCCCATATCTTTTCAATGATACGCGTACGCCTGCATACTTTACCCTTATTACGCAACAGGTATTCGAGCAATGCGAATTCTTTTTGAGTAAGTTCTACAGGCAGCCCGTTTTTTGAAACGAGGTGCGCTTCTGTATTTAAACTGATGTCTTCTGTCTTAAAAACATTTTGTTCCCCTTCTTTATTACGAAGTAAAACTTTAATACGGGCTAATAATTCTTCGAAAGCAAAGGGCTTTTTCAGGTAATCATTGGCACCCGATTCCAGGGCAAAAACTGTATCGTCTACCGTATCTTTTGCTGTTAAAAATATGATCGGTACTGTTTTATTTTCTTTGCGGATACTTCTGCAGATTTCTATTCCACTGATCCCGGGCAACATCCAGTCAAGTAAATAAACATCATACTCATCAATATAATCCATTGCCATTTCAAGGCCCTGTCTTCCATTACTTGCCACATCTACCGCAAATCCTTCCTCTTCCAGTCCTTCCTTTATAAAGCCTGCAATAGCTGACTCATCCTCGGCTAATAAAATTCTCATGTTGTTAAGTTAGAGAAAAAGACAATATAGTTAGTTTATTTTTCTTCACTGCCCATATCCGTATTTGAAAAATCGGGTAATGCTAATTGTACCCCGGCTCCGTGTTTATATACCAACTGGCCACCTAAGTAACCGGTTCTGGCAATACTGCCAATAACTGCTGCAAAAAGAATGATACTTACAATTTTTACCCAGCTTTGTTTGTATTGAAAAATGAAAATCGTCACATATACGATGGCTGTTATAATGGTAAGCCAGAGTGTGATTGTGGCAGCCTGTTCATGTAACCCCATTACTTTTCCCAGGGGACCTTCTTCAATGCCTTCACCTGCAGCATTGCCACTGAGGTAGGATGCGATGGTTCCCAATGTACCCAATACCAGGAGATAGAATCCGCCCCTTTTGAAGAATTCTTTTTTTGAAAATAATGAAATTACTTCTGAAAGAAACCCTACTATAAGAAGGGCAATCGGGAAGTGAATAAACATGGCGTGGAGATGGCTTGCTGTAAACATAATTTTTTTTACAAAGATGAAACAGCAAGAGTTTGTAACAGATTAATGGATTCTTAAGATCAGCTTAAGAAATGCCATTTATCTTCATAAAATTTCTGAACTCAATTCAGTCGGTCTAAAAAAATATCCTTAGTTGCCACTAAGGATAGTACTACTTTTTGTAATTTAAATGTTCTGTTGTTAGCCGGGAAACATCCCCGAAAGTTTGAATATTATTCTACCGAAACCGGTACACTTAAATTTTCCCATTCAAGGGCAAAGCCTTTGTCACCTACTACAAATTTCATCCGTTCGTTAAAAGTAGCTGATTTCACCGGTTTAACAGTAACACGCAATACATCGTCAGCAGGTTCTTCGCTTGTACTCTCATCATTTTTTACGCCCCATTGACCGGTTTTTGAATTAAAGATAATCACCCATTCTTTTTCTCCGGGTATGGCATACAAGCTATATTTTCCGGCAGGCAGATCTTTACCTTCTACCTTAATATCCTTATCTGTTTCAAATATAGTTGCTTCATTTGCACCTGCACGCCATACCTGGTCGTATGGAACCAGTCCGCCCCAAATCTTTCTTCCTTTAACAGCGGGACTGCTGTAATCAATGGTAATAGTTGCTCCCATTACCTGGCCGGTAGCAGTAGCCGGCGGGCTTGCTCTTTTTGATTTATCTTCAGCTTGTGCCGAAACCAGTGAAGTAACGAACACTCCAAACAAGGCTAAAATAAGCCCTTTTGATATCATTATTTTTTTCATTCTTTTAGTTTTAATCTTTTAAATAATTTTTTTTGAAAGAATAAATGTAATCATTTCGGGGCATGCATAACAAAAAATAATTATTTACCCTTTTATCCACAGAAAAGATAGCTCAATTCAGTTTTTCTACCCTTTCTATTTCCATCCCGGCATCTGATCGAGTGTGACCACGTTGCCGGCCTGATATAAACTGTCCAGCTTTGCATTGCTATTCCCTTCAAATGTCAGCTCCGACCAACTCATAAAAAAGGTCCATTTGGGCTGAGCTCGCAATTGGGCCTCAGTGGGAAGCACTTCACATTCGCCAATGGCAATGGGCTTAACCCCGGCCACGTTGAGCATTGTGTTGTATTTTTCTGTGGTGTAACCACTTCCGTCATAAAAGTCCAGGGCAGCAATGTCCCAATACCCGGCTCCAGGGTTGTAGGTGTGTACATCACCGGTCAGTGTGCTGAAATCCTGGAGATCCCATATCCAGATGAGGTTGGTAAGCCCTTTGGTTTTGGTCATATAATCATGCATTTGCCGGTACAACTTCCTCGTTCCTTCAGGGCCGGGCCTGCCACCCCACCAGAACTTTGCCTGGTTCATTTCATGTAGTGGCCTCCACAGTACTTCTACGTGTTGATCTTTAAGTTGCTGAAGATAGACGCAAACCTCATCCATCATAGCCTTCCATTTCCGGTTGATAGCACTGCCTTCCGTAAGTAGTTGCATCCATTGGTCATTGGTCATTTGGCTCAGCACTCCTTGACCATCAAATCCACAAGGCTGGCCCAGGGCCGGGTTGCATGCATGCCACATGATATTAACCAACGCACCTTTCTTCCATTCGTGCATTGCCTCATTGATCATCGTTTGGCGGTTATCAATATTGTCTCGTTCGAACAGAAAATCTCCGCTCCACAAACCCGGGTACTTTCCGGTGATGGAATGAATAGAGTCGGTCCAGGTAGCCGGAGCGGCATTAGGCTCACGGTTATGGATTCCGGCTACTGTTTTTAGCCCGGAAATGCTGTCCAGGAAACGAAGTGTCCGGAAGGTGGCCGGAGGTACCTGCGGGTTAAGCCTTTCTTTTTTGAAAGAGCTGAATATCCACAGGATTGCCAGCAAGGCGAGAATGCTTTTGTTTATAGGAATGCTCATGGGTGAATGTAAGTGCGAGGTAGTAGCCTCACCAGTTTAATTTTGGATTGAAGTTAATTGTTTTTGTAGTTCCTGTAAGGAAAAAATCACACAAGAAATACCTTTAGTTACAAGCTTTGTTGACCGCGCCAATAATCGGGTCTGCAGTAAATTACATTTCAGGAAAAAAGCGTTTACAGTAAACCAACAAATAATTAAGAATTCTATTTGATAATCTATCTCCATTACCATCAACCCGCAATGCCTTGTGGAAACACCGGCCAGGAGCAGGAATGCTGATCAGTTAATATTATTCCAAAGACGACGAAGCAATCCGTCCTTTTGTTTCAAGTTTCGAAATTGACAGATTTCCACAGCGCAATAGATTTCTACATTTGCAAACTCAACTTGTGCTCCTGTCTAAACTCCTTCCAAAAGTTGTGTAATACTTAACAGGAAAGTAGTTCATCTTTACTATGTAATAATTCTATTACACACTTAAATAAAAATAAAATGAAAAAAATTGCAATTCTTATAATAACAGGTTTATTTTTTTGCACCGGAGCCATGGCGCAGTCAAAGGATGTAAAAAATGATAAGCAGGCCATTAAAAGCTCGATCAGGGATAAGAAAGAAGATAAAAAAGAAACCCGTAAGGACCTGGCGCATTTAAAAATAAATTCAGCAATGAAAGAAAATAAGGAAGTTGGACGTCATCGCAGAAGTATTCATAAACAAGGCGAACACCTGGAAAAGCATGGTGTAAAACATCCTGTTGCAAAAGCAAAGCATGAAGTTAATGAAGAAAAAGAAATGAAAAAAGATAGCAAGTAAATAAATAGCCACCTGCTTGCAAAAAGCGCATATGGGCTATCCTTAGTTTGCAACTAAAGACTTAAAAACAATAAATAAAAACAATAAATTTATAACAAGCATCCAGGTTTTTTAGGCTAATTAACATAAAAAGAGCTTTCCATCTTCATGAGAAAGCTCTTTTTATATATAAAATTGACATTACTTATAGGCAATAGCCGCGCTCGTTGGACCGGCAAGCGGAAGCCACTCGGTTTTTGTAAAACCAACCTGGTGTGCCCATTCATCAAAATCATTAAAAGTGAAATCAAACCCACCCTTTGTTTCTATCAGCATGTTAAGCGACATCATCAACCCAAAAGCATTTTTACTTCTTTCATTGTCAATAATGCTTTCGATGCACACAAAAGCGCCGCCTTCAGGCAAAGCATCATAGGCCTGTTTCATCAGGTACAATTTATCTTTTTCGTCCCAGTCGTGAAGAATGTTCCCCATTACAATTACGTCTGAATGCGGCAATGCCTCTTTAAAGAAATCGCCTGATTTTGCTTCTACCCTGTCTGAAAGATGATGCTTACTGATAAATTCTTCAGCAAGTGGCTGCACCGGTGGCAGGTCTAAAGTGATGCAGTGCATGTGAGGTTGATTCAAAGCCACCTGTGTAGATAAGGCGCCTATAGAGCCCCCGGCATCTGTAAGTGTTTTGTAATTAGAAAAATCAAACTGTTTGGCGAAACTCATAAAAGCGCCCATCTGTACTCCTGTCATTGCATTCAGGAACCCACGAAGTTTAGCAGGATCTTTGTATAATTCATCAAAAGGGTTGTCTGTAGGACTAGTTGCATACTTTATTTCATTCTGTGGTTCGCCTGTGGTTAATGCTTGTTCAAGATCGCCCCAATACTTATAAAGACGATCGTTTCCCATTTCAAGAATGCCGCCTATATAAGGAGGCTTGTTCTTATCAAGAAAGAGATCGGTTTCAGGGGTGTTGCTGTATTCCGCTGTTTCACATATTCCTTCTCTTTGCAGGAAGCCAAGCGCCACAAGTGTATCGAGAAAATCATATAATGACCGGGGATTCAAACCTATTTTGTTTTTGATCTCTTCCCCCGTGAGTTTACTGCTTGCAAGAATCGTGAACAATTCAAATTTAATAGCAGCCAGTAAAGTTTTAGAAGCCCAGAAACCCATGCCTATCTGCATGATGTGTTCGGGTGTAAGATGAGGAGCCGTTTGCTTCCCGTTGGTTTTTGGTTGTAACGTAGTTGTTTCCATTTTTTAAATATTTTTAAGTGGTTACAAACCTACCATAAGCCTTACCTTAAAACCATTGACGTTGGTTAAGATTTTTTTTCTTTCTGGCAAAGCCGTTTTCTTAAACGGCTGAGCGATTCGGGTTCAATACCAAGATAGGAAGCGATATAATGCAGGGGAACCCGCTGAAACAGTTGCGGGTATTTTTGTATGAGGGACAAATATTTTTCTTCAGGGGTTTTTGATTGAAACGAGGTTATACGTTTCAATGTTGCATAATGCGAGCTTTCTGCTTTCCTTTTATGAAAATCGTGGTACTTAGGCATTACCTTACAAAGAGTAAAGTGATTTTCCCGGCTGATGCAAAACAATTCGCTGTCTTCCAGCGCCTGCACGAAATAAATAGTAGGTTTATTGGTGTTAAAGCTTTCAAGGTCGCCAATCATCCATTCTTCAAAAGCGAAATTGATTATAATTTCTTTCCCATGATCATCAATAGAATAACGCCTGAAACATCCTTTGTTGATGTATCCTTTTGATCGGCTAATATCACCTGCCCTGAGAAAAAATTCTTTTCTTTTCAGCGTTCTCTTTTCAAAGTAACTTAATGCCTCAATGATTTCTTCATCGGTAAAATTGCCGGGTGTCCTGAGTTTGCTAATGATTGCCGGATGTATTCCTTCAAATTGATTCATGCCTTTTGATTAATTGCTGTCTTTTCATACCATTCTAATGTATTTATATTCTGCAGGCCCTTTTACTATTTAATGTGGGTATCATTACTAAAGGTTAACCACCTTATTTTGTAACCGGATGATAATCCTTCCACAACCATTCCAATGCTTCCGGCAGCGTTTGCTGTTTCACTTTGCCATCCACATGCCCTGCGTTTCGGGCAAAAACAAACTGGTAATGATAGCCCTTTGCGGCAAGCACTTTTGCCATGTTTTCATTAGCCACCACCCAATCATGCATGTTGTCGCGCATGATATTCGGATTGAACAGGTCACGGTCACCCACTTCCATCCAAATGCGCAATGGCTTAGCGGGGCTATCCGGAATAAGGTGTTCATGAAATTCCCATGCGCCGTGCGGTGATTCGGGATTATAGGGCCACTGCTGATTTACAAAAGTGCCCGAATACGTGAGCACACGGTGATATAATTCCGGGTGATACCACGCCATAATCAGGGCACATGAACCTCCCGAACTGCCGCCCATGGTTGCCCGGCCTTCAGGATCTTTGGTTAGTTTCACCCGGCATTTGCTTTCTACCAGCGGCAGTACTTCCTGTTCCACAAATTCAGCATAAGTACCCGACATGGCATCATATTCCAGGCCACGTTCGCTGCCCTGCGCATCACCGCTGCCGTTACCAATGGAGATGGCAATCATCACGGGCACTTTATGCTCCGCAACCAGGTTATTTAATGCCGTGAACAACAGGTGGTCGGGACCATCGGCGCCAACAATAAAAGGTGCAATGGTACCCGGAACATATTGTTCCGGAACATATACTTCTATGTGTCGGGTGTAAGGCGCAGGATGACTCGTGGACACTATTAACCTGTCCGGGTTTGAGGGATCCGGCGAGCCAAACGTATTTGGTTCGCGTGCGATGCCGGGGTATATTTTACTGTCTTGCGAATTCATGGTAAATTGGTACACTCTTCCCTTCGGCACATTCGCCTGTATCATCATTTCCGGTGCAGGATTGTGTGTAGGGCCAATGATAAAATTTCCGGAAGAGTCCGGTGAAGGATTAGTGCCATCGGGCAATTCCTCAGCCGCTACATATCCCGGTGTATGCGGGTAACGCGTGGGAGGTGCCGGGCGTAATGGGCTCGTCTGGCCTGGATGGGTAACCTGGGCCATGACAGGATACCCACACAGCAGGAGGTTCAGCAGTGCACCTTTTAGCAAGGCGCCACCGATTACATGGGCAATTTTCATTGTATTTTTTTAAGTGTAGGAGCAATTACGTTCTGCCAACCTAAGCATAAAGTTACATAAAACCCCTGAGGTAAAATGTGTATGCCCGGGAGCTTCATCATCCCGGCCTCAGGGAATTTACTGCTTCAGTAAACGAGGAAATAATCAAGATTTTTATTTACAGTAAAATCCTTGAAAAGGGGCGCTATGCCATCCTGAGCTTGTCGAAGGATGACGAAGGGTTTACTTTTTCATTTCCACATTTTTAATAACAATACTTCTTTCAACAACAGAATTTGTTTTGGAGGTCATCCCCGGTATCGTCGTTTGGCTCACGACCATCTCCTGCAATGTTGCTTTTTGAATCCAGCCTGAAGAAAGGTCTTTGTAAATATCTCCCCAATAATGAGAGCTTCCTTTGGTGGTTATTTCCATATTTGCCATGGGTTTCATCAACATATAAAAAGAACTTTCGCCCGAATCGTATCCAAGGATGCCACAGGCTTTTTGGTTAACCAGGCCAAGTCCTTTAAAGGTTAACGTGATTTCTCCATTCTTAAAATAAGAACCTTCGGCGATCTGGCTACCGAGGTTTACAGGTGGTTGAGAATAGGAAGCACTATGCACAATTTTATCGCCGATATGATGCAAATCCTGGGCGCCGTTGCCTGCTGGCGACCTGTCAGCAAATACATTCATTGAATGAAAGTCGATAAAAGCATTATAAACAGCGTAGGTATTGGCCACCGGTAGCTTTTTCCCATTTTCATCCACCAGGTTTTCGAACTTGCTATGATCAATGCCGAATACCTGCCCCAGCGAATCTTTTGTGGCAGATAATTTAAAATGATATTTCCAGTTAACGAGAGACGGTATCGACACTTCAGCAGCATCATGCAATTTTACCGAAAATTTCAAACAGGTATATTCATCTCCTGCAGAAGTATCGGAAGAAGGGACACAACGAAGCGATAAATGATAAACATCCCATCCCAGCGGGGTTCCGTCAGGTGCATGTTGTTGCAATTTCGACACCATATCAAAATACTGTATGTCTTTGGAATGCGGAGGAACTAAATTAAATTCCTGTTTCAATACTTTTATATCATTTGAAATTTGCTGAGCCGACAGGTAAGATAGCGGTGAAAGTAAAAGCAACCCTATCACCAGTGTTTTATAAATTTTCCTGTACATTTTAAAATGGATTTTTAATTAGAATATGAAAATACAATGATCATTTCAATTACCGGCATTACCTGTAAACTTTGTTAACCCAAGCCTGTAGAAGTTATCTTCTAAATAAGCACTATTTTAATTAAAGTTGAATTATATTTAAAAATGAAAAAATAATATCACCATGAATAAAATTTCCTCTTTTACAAAAAGCCTGCTGTTCTTCCTATTGATATTTCCTTTTTTGCTTCATGCACAGGTAATTCAAACACATGCAACCGATGCTGCTGTTAACTATCAAAGGCTTGGCCGCATCGATAGCCTCATCAATAGTTATATCCATAAAAAATGGATCAACGGAGCTGTTACCATTATTGTAAAAGACAATCGGTTAATACAGAACAAAGGGTATGGCTACGCAGATGTGGCTTCCAAAAAACCAATGGAAAAAGATGAACTGTTCAGGATCGCTTCACAAACAAAAGCCATTACCTGCACAGGTATTATGATTTTATACGAACAGGGAAAACTGATGCTAGATGAACCTGTAAGCGATTTTATTCCTGAATATAAAGATATGACCGTGCTTAATACATTTAATGCTGCGGACACTACTTATACCACTGTTCCTGCAAAAAGATCCATCACCATTCGTGATTTGCTAACGCATACTTCAGGGCTCGATTACCCGGTAATCGGGAGCAATGAGATGACCGCTATTTACGCAAAAGCCGGCATAACTCCGGGTTTCAATCTGGCTGCAAAAGATCAGACACTCTTGTCTGCAATGAAAGCACTTGCCAGGTTGCCTTTGGTACACCAGCCCGGCGAAAAATGGACCTACGGCCTTAACTATGATCTGTTGGGTTGCATTATTGAAGTGATCAGCCACGAAAGCCTTAGTGAATTTTTCAGGAAAAACATATTTGAGCCTATCGGAATGAAGGATACCTATTTTAATGTACCTGCTGATAAAGCTTCACGGCTTGCCACTGTTTATAGAGAAGATTCTTTACATCATGTTATTAAATGGGAAAAAGGATATTTAGATGTTGACCCTGAATTTCCGTTGTTAAAAAAACAATACTTTTCCGGAGGTGCCGATCTTACTTCTACCGCTTACGACTATGCCTCTTTTTTACAAATGCTGTTGAACGGCGGCACTTATAACGGGCATGAAATATTATCGCCCCGTACCGTTGAAATGATGACGAGTAACCAGCTTGATTTTAAATTTAACGGCACCAATGGTTTCGGATTGGGTTTTGAAGTAGTATCGGATAAAGGTGCAGCACTGGGGCCACGAAACAAAGGAAGCTTTGCCTGGGGCGGATATTTTGGCTCTGCCTATTGGGCTGATCCCAAAGAGCATCTTGTTTGCCTCATCTTAACCCAACAAACACCCGACACGCATGCAGATGTAATGCAAAGATTCCAGGATATGGTATATGCCGCTTTAAAAAATTAAATTACAGCGCTGTCCCTGAAGATTTAGAACAGTGGCGGATTTACAATCTTTACTGCCGTTTTTATAGTAAACAGATAAATTAGGAAGATTTCTGTTTAGCCGGATAATAACCAATGTTTCCAATGCTTCAGGGCCTGGAAGTACAATAAGATGCAGGTAATGCAGAGAGCCAAAATTACGTTAAACAGCCATTGCAAATAAGTTGGCAAAACCTTCTATATACTTACCTTCGCAATCTACATAGCAGAGACAGAAAGAAATGAATGGAATAAAAAAAATAATAAGTAAAGTGTTTCTTCTTGTTATTGATATTCTACGTTTTGGATATAATACAGCAAAGCACGTTGTTTTACCACGCAAAAGAGAAAAAGGCAATCTGTTATCGAGTTTATTCATCTTTTTTGTCGGTATCGTGGAAAGGCTTGACAACTTTGAGTACGGAGTATTTCAAATGGCCAATCTTTTAAGGCGAAAGTATATAAAACAAAGTGTGCTGGTATTGGCCGGCCTCTTGTTTATATTGTCATCTTTTGAATGGACGGGCGAATCAAATGTAAATGCCAATCCCGGTAGTTATGTAACCCGGACTTCTGAAACACCCTGCAAAGAAATTATTGCCAGTAACTATACTGATGCCTCCATCTATTTAACAATCATTTGTTTAGATAGAAAATATCCAACCACCCAGATCGTTCCTCACAGCGGATTCCCTTTTCACACTCCGGTAAAAACATTCCTGCTCATTCAGAATATTCGTATTTGATACCATTTATAAATTTTGTTGGCTACCCTTCCATTGTAAGGATAGCAGTTTATTTATTTTAAATGTGTATCAAATTATAATTATTCAATGAAAAAAATAATAACACTCTGGTTTTTATTTCCTCTTTTTGCTCATGCCCAGAACAGCTTTAAAGCGATCATTAAAGACAGTGCCACCCGGGAAAATCTTACTGGTGTATCGGCCTATATTAATAAATTAAAAATCGGTGCTTCTTCAGATTCCGGCGGATTGTTATCCATCAACAACATTCCCAAAGGGGAATATAAAATAGTATTTTCCTCTATAGGCTACCAGGAGAAAGAAATTGAATTCTCTTTTCCATTATCACAACAACAACCGGTTGAAATTCTTTTACAAAAAGAAACCGGTGAATTAAACGATATAATCGTTTCTACCACCAGAACCAACTCGCGCATAGAGGATATTCCGATACGGGTAGAAGTGATCGGGAAAGATGAGGTGAACGAGGAAACCAATATTAAACCCACCAACATTTCAAAACTATTATTGGAATCAGCCAGTATACAGGCACAGCAAACTTCGGCCTTAAGTGGAAATATGAGTATGCGATTACAAGGGCTTGACGGTAAATACACGCAGATACTAAAGGATGGTTTTCCGCTCTATGGCGGATTTGCACAGGGCTTGAGCATCATGCAGATTCCCCCGCTTGATCTAAAGCAGGTAGAAATAATTAAAGGATCCTCGTCTTCCCTGTATGGTAGTGATGCCATCGGTGGTATCATCAACTTAATTTCGAAACAACCACATGAAAAAAGAGAATTGACCTTCCTCGCTAACAGGACTTCCCTCGCAGGGACAGATGTTGACGGATATTTTTCATCCCGGTTTGGCCGGGAGAAAAAAGCGGGCCTTACTTTTCTTACAGCCAATAATTTTCAAAAAGCGGCTGATGTTAGTAAAAATGGTTTTTCAGATGTGCCTCAAACCAAAACCTATACTATTGCCCCAACCTTCTATTATTATTTTAATCCAAAAACCACTTTGCGTTTTGGAATCAACGGAACTTTTGATAATCGCAAAGGAGGAGATATGCTTGCTTTAAAAAACCAAAAAGACAGTTTGCATCCATTTTACGAACAAAACATTTCCAATCGTGTTTCGTCACAATTTTCATTTGTGAAAAAGATCAGGAAAGAAAATTCGCTAACCATCAAAAACAGTGTATCTTATTTTAAAAGAGAAATCAATCAACCTTTATCCGCTTTCGCGGGAAATCAAACCAGCACCTACTCTGAAGCCTCTTACAATTTTAAAATAGCAAGACAACAATTGGTTGCCGGTGTAAATGTTACTTCCGAAAAATTTGTGGAAGACTACCATAAAAGTCAACTGCAAAGAAATTATAATTATGTTACCACGGGTATGTTTATGCAAGACGACTGGAGGCCTAATCAAAAATTTACTTTGGAGGCAGGATTGCGAACCGATTATCAAAACCAGTTCGGGAATTTTGTGTTGCCCCGTTTGGCTATAATGTATAAATTCAACAAAGAATTCTATGTGAGAGCCGGCGGCGGATTGGGCTACAAATTGCCTACTATTTTTTCTACAGAAGCAGAGCTGGCTGGCATTAATAATATACAACCTTTGTCAAAAAATATTAAAGCAGAAAAATCTACCGGTGGAAATTTAGATTTCAATTATAAGAAACGGTTAGGCGATGAAAGCTCTTTTACCATCAATCAATCCTTCTTTATCACACAAATAAATAACCCTTTGGAACTGGATACTTTTCATTTTGTAAATAAGAGTAAGCCCATAATAACAAAGGGGTTTGAAACCAATATCCGCTTGAATCTTGGTGCCTTTCAATTTTTTGCAGGATATAGTTTTATTGATGCAAGGAGGAAATATAATAACGTGCAATCTTTTGTTCCGCTAACACCAAAGAACAAAATAAACATTGATATTATTTATGAAAAAGAAGATAATTTTTCCGTGGCTTATGAAGGATATTATCTTTCATCCATGTATCGCGATCAGGATACAAAGACGAAAAGTTATTTCACCAGCGGGTTAATAGTTCAAAAGCATTTTACACATTTTGACTTAATCGCTAATTGCGAAAATATATTTGACGTAAGACAAACACGTTTTGAAAACATTGTGATACCACCAATTACCAATCCCACTTTCAGGCAGCTATATGCCCCATTGGATGGAAGGGTATTTAATGTGGCTTTACGCATAAAATTATAACTTGCATTTTAAGCCGGCCGGTCAAAAAGATTCCTGTTGTTTAATGAAATGCCAAAGGCTATCCGGCCATCTTTACCCCAGCGTTTACAGTAAACTAATAAATAATAACAATTTTTATTTGCCTCATTCTATAAGTATCGGCAAAAGCCGCAAACTTTCACGAACTAAGAATATTATAAAACACAATCACTAATTTTGAATCGCTCTCATCAAAACATTTATAACTACAAAAATTTATTTATGAAAATTCTTATAACCACCTTGCTGGGTTTTGTCTTTACTTCAATACAGGCCCAGTTGCCAAAAGCAGACATCATCACTACGCCGAAAGGTAATGTAACTATCCAGCCGGTGTTCCATGCCTCGCTGGTACTTGATTTCAATAAAGTAGCCATCTATGTAGATCCTACTCAGGGCGCGGAAACCTATAAGGATATGAAAAAGCCTGACCTTGTGCTGATCACCCATATTCATGGAGATCATTTTGATATGAAAACACTCAATGGGCTCGACCTTTCCCATGCTACACTGGTGGTACCTCAGTCTGTGGCAGACATGTTGCCTCCTGAATGGAAAGATAAAATTGTTGTATTGAATAATGGCGGCACTACCGTACAACATGGAATTCCTATCACAGCCATCGCCATGTATAATTTGCCTGGCAAATCTACCGTGTATCATCCTAAGGGCAAAGGCAATGGTTATGTATTGAACCTCGGCGGCAAAAGGTTTTATATCTCCGGCGATACAGAAGCCACCCCCGAGATGCGTAGCTTAAAAAATATTGATGTGGCTTTTGTTTGCATGAACCTGCCTTATACTATGGACGTAGAAGAAGCTGCCAGTGGCGTACTCGCCTTCAAACCAAAAATTGTTTATCCCTATCATTATCGCACCCCCAAAGGTTTCAGCGATGTGGCAAAATTTAAATCGCTGGTAAATGCAGGAAACCCTTCCATTGATGTGCGCCTGAGAAACTGGTACCCTGGCAATAAATAAATTCAAATTAATAAACCCGCAGGCAAAGCAGAGCAGCGAAGATTATCCCGGCCCCATAAGGTTTTAAAAACCTATGGGGACTTTACGCCTCAACAGGCGCAACGGAAACCACAACGACGCCGGCATCCTAAAAATGAACGTTGATCATACCAGTTTTCCATCTTCAAGTTCGATAATACGATGCGTGCGTTTTGCAAAATCAAGATCGTGGGTAACGATCAACAGCGTTTGGTCGTATTCTTCTGCAAGCTTTTTAAAAATATCAAAAACAATTTCTGCGTTTTTCATATCGAGGTTACCTGTTGGCTCATCTCCCATGATGATATGCGGCTCATTGATCATCGCCCGGGCGATTGCCACCCGTTGCTTTTCTCCTCCGGAAATGAGATTGGCATTTTTGCCGGCCAGGTGTTCTATTCCCAACATTTTTAATTTCTCCATTGCCTTGTGTTCCACTTCGGCGGCCGACAGCCGGTTTAATTTTAAGCCGGGTAACATTACATTTTTCAATACGGTAAACTCGTTCAGCAAATAATGAAACTGAAATACAAAACCAATCTTTTCATTCCTGATCCTGGCCAGTTGTGCTTCTTTTTTCCCCCGCATAGTTTCTTCATCAATCAACAGATCGCCTTCGTAATCAGTATCCATCGTAGAGAGGATATACAATAAAGTAGACTTTCCGCAACCCGATTTTCCGGTAACAGAAACAAACTCTCCTTTGTTTACACGAAAGCTGATATCGGTTAATACTTTAAATTTAACCGGATCGTAGAAATATTTTGAAATACTTTTTGCCTCAAGAATACAATTTGCCATAATTATTTTCCCCGGATGATGACCACCGGATCTATTTTACTTGCCTTACGGGCCGGGAACCAGCCGGCGAAGTAGGTAGTTATCAATGAAAACGTTGCGCCTATTAAATAAAAAACCGGGCTGTAATTAACCGGGTAAGTTTTTACCGTTGGCAATGCTGAAGTGGTAAACGGAACCTGGTCGATGATTAGTGAAAGCAGGTATCCAAAAACCAATCCGGCTATTCCACCTAAAAAACCAATGCCCATGGCGATGATTAAAAAAATCCATTTAACATCCCTACCTGAAAATCCGGTGGCTTTTAAAATAGCAATAGAATCCATTTTTTCAAAGATCATCATATTTAAAATGTTGAAAATGCCAAAGCCGGCAACAATCAGCAAGGTTATCCCTACGGCATAAGAAATTAAGGTTCTTACAAAGGAACCCGTTTCGTACTGGGCGTTGGCCGTTTGAATATCTTCAGCATCGCATTGGAATAAATTGCTGTACTCTTTTGCCATTGCGGGCGCCTTGCTCATGTCTTTTAATTTTACCTGGATATCCGTTATATAATTCCCCGGCTTACCCATTATTTTTTGTACGGTTTTAACTGAGGCAAAACTCTGTACCTTATCATAATCGGCAATACCGGATTGGTAATAGCCCACTACTTTCAGCGGAAACCTTTCGCCGCCTGCAGTGGTGAGTTGTACCACATCACCCAGGTTGGCCAGTAATTTTTCGGCCAGGCCTTTACCTAAAATAATGCTGTTGGAAGTTCTGTTGATATCTATGGCTTCGCCCGACGTTACATAATCTTTAAAATGAAACAACCGGATCTCCTCTTCTACATCAATCCCGTTGATAACGCCTGTGATATCATTGGTTCCGGCATTAAAAAATACCTGCGAGGTAATTTTGGGGGCATACCCCAACACTCTTTCATCTTTGCCAAGTGTTGCTAATATCGCTGAGCTGTTATAGAGTTCCTGTCGATTGGCACCTGCCTTTACCGAACGAATAAAATTATAGGAAGACCTGAAATCTTTATATTGATTAACGGGCTGATGGTCGTTAGGTTTTACTTCATTGTATAAACGGATATGGGGAGTTCTGTTCAATACTAACCCATCCAGCAGATCATTCAAACCGTTCATAAAACCCAATAAAGCAATAAACATTGTTATGCTGAAGGTTACACCAATTGCCGCCACCAGCGTTTGTTTCCACCGTGCCAGCAAAAGAGAACGGGCAATATCTGTAATTAATTTCAGGTTCATTCTTCGGGTTTGCGGATGACATCTTTATCGGTTAATCCTTTTATGATCTCCACTTTCTGGTAATCTTTTAACCCGGTGACTACCTTTCGCTTTTCATTATTTTCCATCAATACATAATCGCCCTCCAACAAATAATTACGTGGAATAATGAGGGCATTATTTTTTGATTGTATTACAATGTTGGCTTCGCAGGTTAAGTTGGGAAATAAGGACGGTGGCGGTTTTACAAAATCGGCCTCAACGGTAAACGACTTCGACCGCTCGTTCATTAAAGGATCAATTTTGGTAACTATCCCTTCAAAAACTTCTCCCTTATAACTATCCATACTGATTAATACTTGTTGATTTTTCTTTATCCGCGCAATATCATATTCATCCACCTGTAGTTCCAGCATAAAATCAGTGGCACTGCCTATAACGGCTACGGGGCTTTGCATATTCACCATTTCTCCTTTAGTTACCAGCAGGTTATATACCTTGCCGTCCGTTTCGCTTTTTAGGGTAAAGTCTGCCGCTATGCTTTTGGTAATACTTACATTTTTCTGAGCTTGTTTATCCTGGAAACTGATTTGTTTTAGCAGGTCTGCATATTTCAATTTAGCTGCTTCATACGCATTGGATGAATTTCTCAAGGCCAGTCCCTGCCTTTCTAACTCGTTGAGGGTTCCGATATTCTGTTTCCATAAATTGCGTTGCCGTTCCAGTAACGATGAATAGTTGTCCATTTTGATCTTAGCCAACTGAATGGCATTTTGCAAGTCCCTGAGTTTTTCGGTATTACTTGATGTTGCCGCATAATTTGCCGCCAGCATTGCATTTTCGGTATTCAGTTGGGCCGTTGAATTTTTTAGGTGCATAAGCACTTCTCCCTTTTTTACCAAATCGCCTTCCTGTACCAGCAAATTGGCTACCACCCCATTTGCGGAAGCAAAGACCTGGTACTGGTCTTTACTTTTTACGATACCGGAAGCATATACCGATTCGGTGATCTTTTCTTCTACAGGTTTAACTGTTTCCACTTTATGCTTACAGCTTATTGCCATAAAAAACAGGAAAACAGGTATGTGTCCGGGTTTAATCATGCTTTACCATTTTAATGCAGCCAACAGCAGTTATTGCTCAGGGCAGTATCGTTTATTGTCGCACTGCCCGGAGCCACTGGTGATGCATAATTTACAGATGAAGTTAAGTACAAAAGCCGGAAATGTTGCAGAAAAACCTCTCCAAAATTTGCCTATTTCGAAGATGAACAATCAGAGAAAAATTACAATGGCGGAACATGGAGAGGAATTGACAGATAGTTCCGGTTCATGACTTCATGAAAAGAAACCAGGGAAGCAGTTCGTGGGCACAGGAATCACGGATTTAGATTTTGGATGTTGGTTTCAATCTCTTTAAATCCTTATCTGCTCTCAATTCTGTAGCAATTCTGTATTAACGTTTCATTGTTAAGCTTATTGATAAAAGCCTCGTCTTATACGTATTCAATCACCATTTAAAAATACAATCATGAAAAAATTTATTACATTATTATTCTTTGCAGGGTTTTTAACTACTGCATCTTTTGCACAATCAGGACATCGCCGGAATAATAATAATCAATCTAACGGTAATGGATACCAGCCAAACCAAAATTATGGAAACAATGGTAATCAGTACGATCAAAACTCCCGGAAAGACAATCGTAGTTACGGCGATAACAGGGAGCATAGCCGTAACAATGAAAATGATTACAGTTATGGTGATCACAGGGGACACAGAGACAGAGGTTATCGTGGAGAAGGTGATAACAGGAGGTCTGAATACTATTATCCAAGAGAGGATCACCATGAAAGAATGGAACACAACAGGTATAGGGATTACAGAAGAGGTTCCGGGTTTGAAATAATTTTTAACAGCCGCGACAGGCATTAATAAATTGGTTGATGCGCTGAGATGTCTTCTTCACGAATCTCAGCCGTGGAGAACGCACAGCACGGTTTCAGAAAACGGGTTGCCAACCTTTGAAAGATTGGCAACCCTGATTTTAAAAACCTGATTTCAAATTGGAATTAAATAAGTGGCGGTTGTAGTAAATCAATAAATAAGCAAGATTTCTACGCCATGGTTCTTGTCTCACTTACCTCTATTATAGATTAAGACTTCATCATTGGATATTTCTTGTTAAAAAACGCAGGGCATTTTTACCGGTAGAATATCTTCATCTCTAACTTTTGTTATTTTGGAGAATTCTTAGTGGTTTAATAATTTTACTAAGCTTTTTATCCTTTATTGTTGAATTTTTAATCAGCTTAAATATGGAAAATTCAAATGACCATTACCTCTGGTTTCTGGATACATTAGTAAACGTCCGGGTATCTGTGAAGGATAACTCCGACGGAATCTCTGTTTTGGAACACCGCGCTTATCAAAATGATTCCCCTCCGTTACACATTCATCAAAATGAGGATGAAACCTTTTATGTGCTTGAAGGCGAGTTTCGTTTTTTAATTAAAGATGAAGAATATCATTTGAGAAACGGTGATATTTTAACTGCTCCAAAAGGGGTTCCACATACGTATAAAATAGAATCAGCCGGAGGAGGCAAATGGCTTACAATTATCCATGGAAGCGATTTTGAAGACTTTGTGAAAACGATGGGCAGACCGGCAGATAAAATTGAATTACCCTTGCGCCACGGTGCTCCTTCTAAAGAAGAGGCTGAAGAATTAACACGCAAAGCTGCTGCATTTCATATCAATATTGTCGGGCCGCCACTGCATTGAATTTTATTTTTGTAAAAGAGAAGAAGCATTTCCGCACGTACTTGCTTTTCCCATTCAGGTAAAAGCCTTGATGATGCATTGACTCATCAACCAGCGTGGGAAAAAATCAAGATTAAACAACAAACAGTAAAAGAACTTTTTCCCCTTATTTTAATTTTCCTTAAGAAACACTTTAAATTCTGATCCTTTTCCCTTTGAACTTTCTACCGAAATTTTGCCCCCGGAGTTTTCAATAATTTCTTTTACCAGGTACAATCCTATTCCCGAACCTTCTATTTCATTTTCGGTACGATAATATTTTGAAAAAATAGCTTTCTGCTTTTCCGGTTCAATACCGATGCCATTGTCTTTTACAGAAATAATTATATAAGAACCTTCACGTTCTGTTTTAATAAAAATTTCCGGCTTCGTCCGAGGCTTTTTAAATTTGATCGCATTACTTACCAGGTTAAAAACAATACTCCTGATTTTTCTTCTTGAAAAGGTAAACTCAGAAACAGTTATTTCACTTAATATGATTGCCCCCGAACTCTTTATATTATCGGCAAGGGTAAGTCTTACGTCTTCTAAAATGCTTTCAAAATCCAGGAGCTGTTCTTCTGATCTGTATTTATGTTGCTCCCTGCGGGTATCGGTTAGTTCGATTATCAGGTTTTGAAGTGTTTTTATACCGCTTTCGACCAAAGTATAAAATGATTGAAACTCCTTTTTGTCGGTGAAAGAAGCGTCTTTAAACACTTCAATGGCCAGGATTAAGCTGGTAAGTGGTGTTTTTATATCATGAGAAATTGTGTCTAATAAAGTTTCATGATCGGAGATTAGTTTTTCCTGCTCTTTTAAATCCCGGATGCGCCTTGTGATGTCAATAAATGTAATGATCACCCCGTTTGTTTTTTTCGTCCGCCTGTTTTCGTAAGGAATAATATTCATCTGGTACCACCTGAAATCTGTCGTTTGAATTTCTTTTTCAAGAATCTCGTTAGAATCAATTACCTGTTGAATATTTTCAATGATACTATGAAAGCGGAAATTCTCTTTGATGTCATTAATCGATTTCCCGATATCATCCTTTTTCAGGTTAAATTGTTTCATTGCCGGAGGTGTAAACTTTTGCAGTACCAGGTCTGCATCCACAAAAAGTTGCGGAATGATGGTATTCCTAAAGTAATTTTCTAACTCATCATTCAGCTCATTTAGGTTTTTCTTTTTTTGAGAAGGCTGCATATTTTTTGGGTTATAAAAGGTGGTGAACGAAAACTAATAGGTCAGAG
>DAHXOZ010000190.1 GCA_027364635.1 bacterium
TCCATTGTAGAAGTAGCAGAATGCGTTTTTTCGTCATAGACATTGTGCGCATAATTAGCAGGTTCTTTTTTCCCTTTCATCAAATAACGGAAATTCACCAAAGCATTCACCCGGCTCTATCATATCCTGAACAAATTCTTTTCCATCTTCATTGACTTGTAGCCAACGAACAGATCCTGAAACCAATTGATAATAATAATAACATTCAGTGCCTTCCTCAAAAATAATTTCATTTGAGTTATATTTTTTTGTGGAAGCACCTAAATCCAATAATCTGTCAACTTTAATCATAATCTATCTGTTTTAATCATAATCTATCTGTATAAAGATGTAAATAAAGAACTTTTTTAGAGTGCACCGGCTGCCTGCTACTATGATTTTGAGTAGGTGCCTACATGATTATCATCATATCCGGCCCTTAAAAAAAAGTCTTTAATCTAATAAAACCCTTTACCAATAAGCATTTCCAAAGATGCCTTCCAACCAATACTTTTCAGGAAAAGTTCACCCGCATTTACATTATGACCAGACGCATAAACTGCGGGATATGCCATTGGTAAATTTGTGTTCTCAATTTACAACATAAAAAACTTTAAACAACATGAAAAAACTAATGTATGTAAGCGTTCTGGCCTTGTTCTTATTTGCGTGTAACAGCAGCTCTAATAATGACAACAATAATACAGCGGATGACACAACTACCGCTTCTACAGACCAGGCTGCAGATGCAAACGCAAATCCATCCTATGATCCTAACCGTGGCGAAGGAAAATTTACTCATGTAGATATAAGTCCAAACCTGGACAAAGCAAAAGCTGAGGCTGGAAAAAAAATTTATGAAGTAAAATGTAGCGCCTGTCATAAACTGACCGATGAAAGATTGGTAGGCCCGGGATGGAAAGGCGTAACTAAACGTCAGACAGCAGAATGGATTATGAATTTCGTTACCAATACGGATGCCATGATTTCGAAAGATCCAAAGGCACAGGCAATGCTTGAAATCTGCTTGGTACGTATGCCTAATCAAAATTTAAGCGATGAGGATGCGCGAAATGTGTATGAATTTATGCGCGAAAATGATGGCGTAAAATAAATCTAACTCTTATAAAAATTTAATCAAATCAAAATGAAAAAGAACAATTATTATTTGTTTACTGGGATAGCTGCATGCCTGCTGTTCACAGTTCTTCCTTCCTGCAAACCCAAGAATACGGCTGATGCTATTAGTGGAGATGCAGCGCAAAAAGTATATGTAGCACCAGGGAAATACGATGAATTCTACGACTTTGTTTCCGGAGGTTTTAACGGACAGATGAGTGTGTATGGATTGCCTTCCGGAAGGTTGTTGAAAATCATCCCGATATTTTCTGTTTTTCCTGAAAACGGCTACGGATACAGTGAAGAAACCAAACCGATGTTAAACACATCACACGGCTTTGTTCCGTGGGATGACCAGCATCACCTGGAGCTTTCGCAAACCAATGGAGAAATTGATGGCCGCTGGATCTTTGCAAATGGGAATAATACCCCGAGGATTGCGCGCATAGACCTTACCACTTTTAAGACCGCTGAAATTCTGGAAATTCCCAATAGCGCTGGTAATCACTCCTCTCCTTTTATCACTGAAAACACAGAGTATGTGGTAGCCGGAACACGTTTTGCCGTTCCGCTGGACAATGATAACGGCGACGTTCCTTTAAACACTTACCGTAAAAACTTTAACGCCTCTATCAGCTTTGTAAAAGTGGATAAGAATTCGGGCAATATGAGCATCGCCTTTCAATTGAAAGTGCCACCGGTAGATTTTGATTTGAGCCATGGCGGGAAAGGACCTTCTCATGATTGGTTTTTCTTTTCATGCTACAACACCGAGCAGGCAAATACTTTATTAGAAGTAAATGCATCACAACGTGATAAAGATTTTATACTGGCCGTAAACTGGAAAAAATTAGAAGAGTACGTGGCACAAGGAAAAGGGAAAAAAGAACCTGCTAATTATGCGCACAATGTCTATGACGAAAAAACGCATTCTGCTACTTCTACAATGGAAAAAGAAGTGTTGGTGGTAGATTCAAAAGACCTGAAAGATATCTGTTATTTTATTCCTTGTCCCAAATCGCCGCATGGTTGTGATGTAGACCCAACAGGTGAATACATCGTTGGTAGTGGCAAACTCGCCGCCTTGATTCCCGTTTTTAGTTTTGAAAAAATTAAAAAAGCTATAGCTGATAAAGATTTCATCGGATCTTATGATGGCATTCCGGTGATCAAATATGAATCAGCTCTTTATGGTGAAGTAAAAAAACCAGGTTTAGGGCCATTACATACAGAATTTGATGGGAGAGGAAATGCCATCACGACTATGTTTGTTTCTTCAGAAATTGTAAAATGGAATATAAAAAGTTTGAAAGTAATTGACAGGCAGCCAACTTTTTACTCTCCTGGCCATTTAAGTATTCCCGGTGGCGACACACGCAAACCAAACGGAAAATATGTAATTGTTTATAATAAAATTACCAAAGACAGGTATTTGCCCACAGGCCCGGAATTGGCGCAAGCGGCTCAACTTTTTGATATCAGCGGAGACAAAATGAAACTGCTACTTGATTTTCCTACAGTTGGAGAACCACACTATGGGCAGGCAGTAGAAGCTTCTGTTATCAGGGATAAATCGGTTAAATTTTTCGACATTAACAAAAATGAAAATCCCTACGTAACCAAAGGTGAAAAGGAAGCGAAAGTAGTACGCAATGGCAACAGGATCGATGTTTACATCACCCAAATCCGTTCTCATTTTGTTCCTGATAATATTGAAGGCATTAAGATGGGCGACGACGTTTATTGGCATGTTACCAACCTGGAACAGGATTGGGACGTACCTCATGGTTTTGCCATAAAAGGTGCGCCAACAGCCGAGTTGCTGGTAATGCCGGGAGAAACACAAACTATTAAATGGAACCCCGAAAAACCAGGCATATATCCTTTTTATTGTACCGACTTTTGCAGTGCTTTGCACCAGGAAATGCAGGGATATGTAAGAGTTTCACCGCAAGGCAGCAATGTGGCACTTACTTTTAGTACCGGTAAAAATATGCCTGACTCAACTTCAACTCCTCCTTTACTGGAACAGTAAAAGTCAGCCTGAACGATTCATTCGGACAGGAACAAAAAAGTGAAATTTTAATTCTTTGAAAAAGATCGCAAAAGCAATGAAAAATAATTCAATCTCTAAAACAAACCGCATTCTTCTCGTTATTTGCGCGCTGGTTTTATTGGTGATTTTAAAAGTTCCGATGTGGCGTATTGATCTCAATGCGCCGCAATACCCGGAAGGGCTGAGCTTATTTATTTATCCTAATCATATCGGTGGTAATGTGGAAATTGTAAATGGATTGAATCACTATATCGGCATGAAGCCGCTTCATACCCCAGATTTTTTTGAGTTCACGATTTTGCCGGTGATCATCATTGCTTTTGCGATCTTATTATTAATTGCAGCCTTCTTTAAAAAGAAGTGGATGCTAACAACAGTCTTTGTTTTGTTCGTGATTTTTGGAGTGGTGGCAATGGTTGATTTTTGGCGCTGGGAGTATAATTATGGCCACAACCTGAATCCGGATGCGCCTATCATTGTACCGGGAATGGCTTACCAACCTCCGCTGATCGGCTTTAAACAACTATTGAATTTTGGCGCCTATTCAATTCCTGCTCTTGGAGGTTATTTATTTATCGGAGTTGGTGTTCTTTTGATGATCATGAACATAGCTCAGTATAGAATAACGAGGAAATTTAAAAAATTAGTTTATAATAATAAGAACATGCCGCGTGCAGCAGTATTCATTTTTTCGATGGCGATTTTCTTTCAGTCTTGCAGCAGCGGTCCTGCACCAATTGTGGTAGGAAAAGACAAATGCGATTATTGTAAAATGCCGGTGAGCGACAATCGTTTTGGAGCAGAAATTATCACCGGTAAAGGAAAGATATATAAGTTTGATGACGGGCATTGCGTACTCTCTTTTCTGCGTTCCCCCGCATTTGAAAAAGAAAAGAATTACAATGTATATTTCGTCAATTTTTCAGCCAATCATTCTTTGATTCCCGCATCAACTTCTTTATTTCTTAAGAGTGATGAATTGAGAAGTCCGATGAATGGTAATGTCGCTGCCTTTAATAATGCAGATAGTTTGCAGGTAGCAACCACTAAATTTCCGGGAACGAGGCTTAGCTGGAATGAATTAATTAATCAATGAAGCAATTTCTTTTAGCGATATTATTTTTATTTTTCTTTTCACAGATTGCCTTTTGCGGACGGCTATATATTGTCAAAAAGAATTCGGGCCTCAGTTCGATACAAGCAGCGATCAACCAGGCCAGTGACGGCGATACTATTTTAGTTTTTCCAGGTGTTTATAAAGAAAAAAACATTTTGGTAAATAAATCTCTTGTGTTGATCGGGAAAAATTATCCGGTACTTGATGGTGAACATAAATATGAAATGGTTTCTATCAAGGCAGACAACGTGGTTTTCCAGGGATTCAAACTTATCCATTCGGGCGTTTCAAGCCTTATTGATATTGCAGCTATAAAGGTTTTTTCAAAAAGAAATGTGGAGATAAAGGATAACATTTTGGAGGATACATTTTTCGGAATTTACCTGCAAAAAGCTGTTTCCTGCGTGGTGGAAAACAACCAGCTTACCGGCGAAGGTGTTACCGACCAGCAAAGCGCAAATGGCATTCATTGCTGGCAATGCGATAGCATTCGCATCATCGGCAATTCTGTAAAAGGTCATCGTGATGGAATTTATTTTGAATTTGTAAATCATTCCCTGATCGTTAAAAATACCTCAGCCAACAATATCCGTTATGGTTTGCATTTCATGTTTTCAAACAATAATTCTTATATCGGCAATACTTTTAAAAATAATAATGCAGGCGTTTCTGTAATGTTTTCGCATGGCGTAAATATGTTCAATAATGTGTTTGAGGACAATTGGGGCGATGGTTGTTATGGTATTTTTTTAAAAGAAATTACGGATAGTTATATTTCGGGAAATCAATTTCGGCGCAATACGACAGGCATCTTTATGGAAGGAGCCAACAGGGTAAAGGTGAAAAAAAATCAGTTCATTAAAAACGGATGGGCACTCAAAATAGATGCAAGTTGCGAGGATGACACGATCGCTTTCAACAACTTTTTAGGCAATTCATTTGATGTGGGCACCAATGGAACCCTGGTAAGTAATTTCAACCATAACTATTGGGATAAATATGAAGGATACGATCTGAACAAAAATAATGTGGGCGATGTTCCTTATCATCCGGTAAGTCTTTTTTCAATGATCGTTTCAAAAAATCCGTCAGCAATGATTTTATTCAGAAGTGTTATGGCTTCCCTGTTGGATAAGGTGGAAAAGATTTTACCAAGCCTTACTCCTGAAAATTTAGTAGATCACAACCCTTACATGAAACCAATAAGATTATGATTATCGCCAATAATGTCACCAAAAAATTTGGGAAACTTACGGTTTTAAACAATGTATCCGCTACTTGCAACCGAGGACAATGCATCGCTTTGATTGGCCCGAACGGCAGCGGGAAAACCACTTTGGTAAAATCGATACTCGGAATGGTAATTCCTGACAGCGGATTTATCACCTTCAATGATAAAAATATTTTACACGATTGGTTGTACCGTGAGCACATTGGTTATATGCCGCAGATAGGCCGTTACCCGGAAAATATGACCATCGGGCAGTTGCTCAATATGATGAAAGATATCAGGTTTAAAAGTGGGCAGTCTTCACTCGATGAAGATTTGGTCAAAGAGTTCAAATTACCTGATCTACTGCAAAAAAGAATGAGAACATTATCCGGCGGAACTACTCAAAAGGTAAGCGCCGCACTGGCTTTTCTTTTTAATCCTGACGTATTGATCCTTGATGAACCCACGGCTGGTTTGGATCCCGTAGCTTCCGAGATTTTAAAAGAAAAAATTATTGCCGAAAAGCAAAAAGGGAAATTAATCCTGATCACCTCGCACATTCTAAGTGAATTAGACGATCTTATTACGCATGTAATTTATATGCAGGACGGCAACCTGTTGTTTCATAAAGAAATTGAGAAATTACGTGAAGATACCGGTGAGAAAAAACTTTCAAAAGCTAT
>DAHXOZ010000191.1 GCA_027364635.1 bacterium
GAACGTGCAAAGATGTAAAAGAGACTCGTATCCACAAAAATGTTTTCAAACTTTAGATTTTTTCAAAATGTTTGAGATTAAGAAGTGAAGTTGTTTCAACAAAAGAAGGCCATCTCTCATATAAAAACGTTGTACATTTAGGAAACTGAAAATTCAATTAAATAAATGCAACGTCACGATCTTATAGCGGCCCAAAAACAAGCGTTTTCTTTAGTTACAGGTCTTGCCAATACACAGGTAATAACCAACCTGATCACTACAAATGTGATTGAAACACTTGGTCAGGGCCCGAAGAAAGTACAGGAAATTGCATCAGCATGTAACCTTAATAAAAACGTATTGGAAAGAACGTTACGTTATGCTTCTTTTATCGGTGTCGTAAATGTTGACGATGATCAATATACTTTAACAGAAATTGGAAAATGTTTTCTGAGCGATCATCCGCAAAGTTTGAAAACTCCGGGGTCTTTTATCGGTTCTGCACCCTGGCGTGACGCCTGGAATAACTTTCGTTACAGCCTTGAAACCGGCGATCCGGCTTTCAATCATGCTTTTGGAATGCCTTATTTTGATTACCTGGACAGTCATAAAGATTTTGGTGAGGCATTTAATGATTATATGACTGAAATGACAAGCCGCGTTATTCCTGCTATTATTGAAGTGTATGATTTCAAAGGATTTGATACTATTTGCGACGTGGGAGGCGGGCAAGGTACCTTGCTTAAAGCGGTGTTGGAAACCGCGCCGAAGGCAAAGGGGATTTTGTTTGATATGGAAAGTGCGATGAAAGATAACGAGCCCGGCGAAACAGCTAGCCGTACCCAAATAATTTCCGGAAGTTTTTTTGATCATATTCCTTCTGCAGATTGTTTATTGCTGAAATCAATAATTCATGACTGGGATGATGAGAACGCCTTAAAAATATTGATGAATTGCCGTAAAGCTTTAAAGAAGGATGGAAGAATTCTTCTAATCGAGCAGGTGGTAGAGAAACCTTATAACGCAAGAGAACTTTTTTACGATTTGCATATGCAGGTAATGCTCGGAGGAGCAGAAAGAACCGAAAAAGAATTTGGTACTCTTTTTGAATCCGCAGGATTGGAACTCAACCTGATCATTCCAACAAAATCACAGGCAAAAATCATTGAGATAATAGTTTTGGACTAATCTCTTTTATTGCGTTTACTCATTACTGTTAGTATTTCCAAAACAGAAATTCGATTTTTTTGTTGGTTTACTCTATGAGCTACAAAGTCAATAAACTGCAACCCCGCAAATCGCTCATATCTCTTCTTCCCATCACTTCAAAACTGTTATTCTTGTATAATCTGCCTACATCGTCAGTTGCAATGAAACTGCACGAATAGAGATTAGCCAAATCAATAACGTTGATAAGGCCATTTACCGGTTTTGCACATTCACTTGCTGATTGTACAGCAAACGGATCATTATATTCCCGGATTAAAACCTTCATCCATGGAGGCGAACGAAATTTTCCGTTACCATCTGAATACGCCTGAGATAATAATTCTGTCATTCCATATTCTGAATGAATACTTTTTAATCCTAATTTATCTTTTAAGGTTTCGTGTACTTCTTCACGGGTTATTTCTTCTCTTTTTCCTTTCATTCCGCCTGTTTCCATCACAACGGTGTTCTTCAGTTTTATGGAATGCTTTTCCGCAAAATCAAGTAAGGCATAGGTTACGCCGATTAACAAAGTGGGTTTTCCAATAATTTCATTTCGTACTAATGCCTGGTAAAGTTTGTCGTGGTTGTGCAAATAAAACCCGCTTCCCGGATTATTAGAATTTTTTATCAGTTCATTAACCATATAAACCAAAGAAGAATTTTCCCTTTCAAGATAGCCGGGTAATAATGCCAGGATGCTCCATTCGGAAGGATTTCCATAAAATAAATGAAATGCTTTTAAAAAACTTCTTTGATAAAGCTCCTTACTTTTTACAAAATGGCGGCTTGTATTGACGCCGGTAGTTCCGCTGCTTTCAAAAATAATTTCAGGTTCAAAAACGGTGGTCGTTACTTTGTGAGTTTTAAAAAAAGAGATGGGTAAATAAGGGATTTTTTCAATGCTGTCAACAGAATCCGGCAAAACACCAATTGAGTCAACATAAGTTTGGTACAGCTCATTATTTTGATACTGGAAAGAAAATATCTCTAATGCCAGCTCATTAAAATTGTAATAAGAGGCGCTGAAGATTTTATTTTCTCCTTCTGTTATTTCTAACTTATTATTCAGTTTTTAATAATTAAATTTGGACAATTAAACCACAAAGATGCGATACACAGTTTTATTTTCCATATTCTTGTTTGCAATTTTAACCGGTTGCAATAAGGATAAGTATAAATCCACCCCTTCACTTACTTTTAAATCAGTTAGTTCCACTCGTGTTCCTCCGGGCTCAGTTGTTAAGTTTACTTTGACATTTACTGATGCAGAAGGCGATGTTTCAGGTTCTGTATATATTGAAAAAAATGAGCCGACCTGTGCTGCCAGTAGTTTTAGCGAAACGGATTCGATACCTTCTTTCCCGGCTACCAAAAACCAGAAAGGGGACATCGTAGTTACTTTCGGAAATAATGTAAGTTCTTTGGAAAATATTTCTCCGCAATGCCAAAGAAACGATACAGCAGTTTTTCGTTTTGCTATCAAGGATAAAGCCAATCATGTTAGTGATACGGTATCTTCTCCGCCAATTATTATTTATTATCAATAAAAGTGTATTTGAAAAAACTACTGGAATTTATTTTATTCAGCAGCATTTTTATTGCGGCATGTGCCGTAGGTTTTTGTATCGAAACCAATATTTTATTGGGACTTCCATTGAATTCTTTTAGCTTTTATTGTTTTGTTTTTGGCGCTACATTACTTCAGTATAATCTTCATTATTCCACCAAAAAAATTGCGGTAAAAAATTCTGAAAGATTAAGGTGGTCGCATAATAACAAAAAACTACATTTTTTCCTTTTAGTGGTTGGCGGACTTTTGATTCTTTTTAGTTTTTTTAGTTTCCATCTCAAACATTTTCTCATTCTTGGCTGTCTGGCAGCGATTTCATTTTTATATTCTTTTCCTTTTCTTCCTTTCGGAAAAAAAAGACGCATCAAAGATTATGGCTTATTAAAAATTGTTACGCTTTCTCTTTTATGGACATTGGTAACCGTTTGGTTCCCGGTAAACACGCTTCCGGTAAATGGGTTGCTTTTTACGTTTGTTTTTGTGAAAAGATTTATTTTCATGTTTATTCTTTGTTTACTGTTCGACGTGAGAGATATTGAGATTGATCGTAGAGAAAAGATCAACACGCTTGCGGTAATATTGGGCAAAAAGCAGTGCTACACCTTATCCTACGTTTTGCTCCTTCTTTTTTTGGCAATCGCCCTGTTGCAATATTTCTATGTGCCCCAATTGTCATTTTTTTTAGCGATGATAATTTCTTCGCTGATTACGTTCCTCGTCATTCAAAGAACTAAGAAATCCAACTCCGATTTTATTTACCTGGCCGGTATTGACGGAATGATGCTGGTGCAGGCGATACTGGTTTACCTATTCAGTTTAAACCTTTAAATTTGCAAATACTTAAATAGAATTAAATAAATACTATGGCAAAAATTAAAAAATCACCTTTTGGTATGACTGATCAATCAAAAGAATTCTTAAAGACCTATATGAATATTGCATCGCCCGTCGGCTCAGAATCCAATGGTCAGAAAGTATGGCTTAATTACATAAAAAATTATGTTGATACCACTTTTACTGATCCATATGGAACGGCTGTAGCTGTCATCAATCCTGATAAAAAATTTAAAGTAGTAATAGAAGCGCATGCTGATGAGATCAGTTGGTTTGTAAATTATATTAATCCTGAAGGGCTTATTTATTTAAAAAGGAATGGAGGTGTAGATCAACAGGTAGCACCTTCACAACGGGTAATTATTCATGGAAAGAAAGGACCGGTAAAAGCGGTTTTCGGATGGCCTGCCATTCATACTCGTTCAGGAAATGATGACAAAGAAAACCAACCAAAAGTAGAGACCTTATTCCTTGATTGTGGCGCAAGGAATAAAAAGGAAGCGGAAGATTTAGGAGTACATGTGGGTGCAACGGTTACTTATACCGAAGGTTACGACGAGATAGCTTACAACAATCTTATCGGGCGTGCATTTGACAACCGGATCGGTGGATTTATGATCGCTGAAGTAGCGCGTTTATTCAAAGAAAATAAAAAAACACTTCCTTACTCATTATATATTGTAAACGCTGTTCAGGAAGAGATTGGTTTGCGGGGTGCAGAAATGATCGCAAGAAGAATTAAACCGGATGTTGCTATTGTTACTGACGTAACTCATGATTCAACCACACCAATGATCAATAAAAATAAAGAGGGAGAGTGTGTTTGTGGTAAAGGTCCTGCATTAACGTATGGTCCGGCGGTTCACAACAAGTTACTTGCCTTGATAGAAGAAACTGCGATCAAGAATAAGATACCATACCAGTTGTCTGCAGTAAGCCGCAGCACAGGTACAGACACAGATTCTTTTGCGTATGCAAATGACGGTTGTCCTTCCGCGCTTATTTCAATGCCTTTAAGATATATGCATACAACGGTTGAAATGATCAAAAAAGAAGATGTTGAAAATACCATCAGGCTTATATATGAAAGTCTTTTGGCTTTAACACCTAAAACGAATTTGAGTTATTTTTAAAGAGTAAAACTTAATTATATGGAATCAATCAGAGAAATTGTTATTCCTGAAAACAATAAAATAGAATTAACCATTCCTGATAATTTTATTGGAAAAAAAATTGAAGTACTTGCATTTGAATTGGAAGAAGTGCCTGCTGAAGATGTAAACAAAGTAGACAGGCCATTTACTGTAGCTAATGTAAAAATAGAAGGGTATAAGTTTAACAGAGAAGAAGCAAATGAAAGATAAGAGTTTCATCGATAGCAATATCTTAATCTATGCTCATACAATGCAGGATGAAAGAAAAAAAGTAATTGCCCAGAATTTACTTTCCTTAAATAATGTTTTTCTAATAAATACGTAGGTTGTGAATGAATTGATTAATGTTCTTATTAAACGATTTAAAATTGATTTTAATGAACTGCAAAAGATTGTGGATGAAATACTTTATTATCTTCCAGTAATGAAGGTTGATATTAAAACAATTAAATCAGGTTTAGCAATTCATCATAACTACAAATTCACTTATTACGATTCTTTAATAATTTCATCTGCCCTGGAGAATGGTTGTTCCATCTTATACTCAGAAGATTTGCATCATAAACAAAAAATAGAAAATACACTAACTATTATAAATCCATTTAAATAAATGTCGTTAAGAAACAACTGGACAAAAGAGGAAATTTCTGAAATCTACCATACACCTTTGCTGGAACTGATCTATAAAGCGTCTGTGGCTCACCGTGAGTACCAGGAAACCGGAGAAGTCCAGGTGTGCACGTTACTTTCTATCAAGACCGGCGGTTGCCCGGAAGACTGTGCCTATTGCCCTCAGGCAGCGAGATACAATACCGGAGTGGATGTGCAGGCATTAATGAAGAAAGAAGAAGTGTTGGCATATGCACAAAAGGCGAAAGATGCCGGATCAACAAGATTTTGCATGGGCGCTGCCTGGCGCGAAGTGAGAGACAACAGGGATTTTGATCGTGTATTGGAAATGGTAAAAGGCGTGAATGAATTGGGTATGGAAGTTTGTTGCACAATGGGTATGCTGACCGAAACCCAGGCTGAAAAATTACAGGCTGCAGGTTTATACGCATATAATCATAATGTTGATACTTCGGAAGAACATTATGCGGATATAATTTCTACGAGAACTTATGACGATCGTTTAAAAACTTTAGGTAATGTTCGTAAAGCAGGTATTAGTGTTTGCAGTGGCGGCATTATCGGTTTGGCCATTGCACCGGCAGTGCACATTAGGCGATACGCATTTAAAAGAATTTCTTTATCCATAAATTAATTAGCTGATTTGCAAATTAGCTACTTAGCTAATTAAGGCACTTCAACAAAACTACCTTCGGAGGCTAAGGCTGAATCTTTAAATGATTCTCTTGGTTTTAACCCGAGCAATTGGAACATCGCATTG
>DAHXOZ010000192.1 GCA_027364635.1 bacterium
AAATGCCAACAAAATTCTTTTTGCGGATTTTGACCAGGACGGCGATCTTGATATGTATGTAGCAGGAAAGGTGCCATAAACAACATCCACGAAACACCAAAATTAGAAGGATTCCAAAGGTGTTTGCCTTTATACCTTAGCACATATTTCGACATGATAGAAAGTACAGCAGTAATTATGTAAGGCCAGATCATTGTTGAGCGAATTAAAATTCCCACACTTATTCCACTGATGTAGGCACTGGAAAGACTTTTCCATTTCCCAAGCAACATCCTTGCTAATATCATCTCTGTAAGTATGGCTGTACAAATAGAAACAACTACATATAAATAGCTATCGAGCACACCAAAACTTAACTGTCCAATCAACAACAGTAATGTAATGAATGCAGGCGGCACATATTGAAAATAACCTTTTGGGCGGTCGACTATCCAGGGCATATTAGAGAATTTGTGTTTGTATTATTTATAAATTTGAGCAGTTTATTTTTCTTCTTTTCCTTTGGTTTCTTTTACTATAAGCAGTTTATCAATTTCGGGATTATTAATAATCGTGTCTTTACCGGAAGGCCAACTGATAGTTACCTGATCTATCTTGCTGCTTTTGCCAATACCGAAATGGAGCCTGTGTTCGTTTTGAGAGGAAAATCCTATTCCCCCGGTAACTACCTGTACCTGCTTTCTGCCATCCCATTCTACTACCACTTTTGCTCCTATCGCATCTGCATTACTCAATGTTCCTTGCAGATCAAGTTCTATCCAGTGGTTACCATTTTCAAGGTCATTTTTATACACCAAAGGAATGTTGTTTTGATTGGCTACAATAATATCCAATTTACCGTTATTAAAAAGATCGGCCATGGCAACTGACCTGCTATCGTAGGTTGCATAAGGACATACCTCGTCAGACACATCTTCAAATAAACCATCACCCTGGTTCAGCCATATTTTATTTTGCTCGTAACCCGACTGGCTTTTACCTTTCATATCAGGCCAATTATTGGCATCTTCAATAATTGAACTGTTGCCCCCTGTAACTTTTGAATAATCATACCAATAAGAAGTTCCTTTTTTAGCTGAGATAAATCCATTAGCTACATAAAGGTCCATGTTGCCATCATTATTCAAATCTCCAAATTGAGCACCATAACTCCAGCCTGCATTATCAATGCCGGCCAGTTGGGCTAAATTTACAAATCGCGGGTAGGGATTATCCCCTTGCTGACTCTCAGGTTCCCAGTAATTATTATCCTGTATCAAAATTCCTTTTTCAGTGATAGTGGTATTATAAATACCAAGAATACCTTTATTATTAATATCACCAAAGGATGCACTCATTCCACTTTTGGGAATATTGCCAATTCCTGCTTGCCTGCCAACTTCTGTAAATTTTTTGCCTTTATCATTTATATACAGTTCATTTACATTATAATCATTGGCTATAAATAAGTCAGGGTAACCATCCCCGTTAAAATCGGCTGAGGCTGCCGCCAATGTCCACTTTGTAGAATTTAAACCATATTCACTGGTTACATCTTTAAACTTACCATTTCCCATATTTTCTAAAAGATAATTTCGGCCTCCATTATTGGCATACCGGAAACTTTCGGGCATTATTTTCGTTGTAGTAAGATGGCTCAGATCAAATTTTTCATTGTAATATCCGCCCAAAAAAAGATCAAGTAAGCCATCATTATTAAAATCAAGCCATATTGCACTATTGGCGTTAACCCACGCAGGCAAGCCACTTCCTGCAGTTACATTGACAAATCCTTTACCGGCAACATTATGGAACAATTCCGGCTTTCCCCATTTGTACAAAAACATGTCATCATAGCCATCATTATCATAATCGCCCCAGATGGCACCCATTGAAACACCCGTCCCTTCCTTATTTACATCTGCTACCCCCAATTGAGCAGCTACGTTTTCAAATTTGCCATTTCGCAAATTATGGTAAAGAGCATTCTGGCTTCCATCACGACTGTTGGTAAAATAGATATCTTCCCATCCGTCTTTATCGTAATCAACAATAGAAACCGATGCGCCCATAGACGCTATTTGTGGTTCAATATGTTTTATTTTAGGATCAAGTTGTGGACATAAATGACGGAAATCTATACCGCTTTCTTTATTAACCGGTTCAAGATAAAAGCCGTATTTTTTTAAAGCCAATTCTTTTTGCCTTGCACCAGAAGGATGAAAGGAACGTTTCACTGATGAAAGTGCAGTGCCAATAAGCAACCCCACAAATATTATTATTGTTATTATTTTCGGTATTTTTTTTTGCCAATTCATATTAAGGTAAACAGATTATTGTATCAAGCTTCTATTATAAAATTTCTCAAAAACCTTAGCAAGTTAAAAAATAAATCGGGCTTTAAGCCAGTGAAACAACATATTCCTGTAATTTTACTTTCAATATTTGCCAATTATTTCACCCAATAGATAAAATGTTTGCTTTTTTAAATTTCCGCAAAAGTTATTTACATAGCTTTTTTACTTTTTTTGTTATCGTTATACTCCTATTCGCTTTTGCAGGCTGCGTTTCAAAAAACAAGGATAGTAACAATACCGCCAAAACGAATCCGAAAGACCTTGCGCTGCAATATCTTTCTCAAAATCATCTTGATGAAGCTGTGGCAGCTTTTCAACAGGCAATAAAAATGAGTCCTGATGACATATCAAGTTATCTTGGGCTTACCCGACTCTATCTCCTGCAAAAAAATTATGCTGACGCTGAAGACCTGGCTAAAAAAGGATTAAAAATTAAACCGGATAATATAGATTTAAAGTTATTGTTAGCAGAAATATATAGTTTAAAAAATGATAAAGAAAACGCAGTTAGCGTTTTAAATGAAATCATCAAAGAAGATCCAAAGAACGCTATTGCCTATTATACATTGGCCGAACTTGATACCAGCGCTTCCAACAGAGAAATAAGAAAAAGCTATTTATTAAAAGTACAAAGTTTGGTGCCGGCGAATATTGTTCCGCGTGTGCAGTTAACAGAACTTTTTGCCAGTGAAGGTAAAACTGATTCTTCCCATTTTTACCTTCAAAGCATTAAAAAAATTGCAGCCGGTTTTACAGATGCTGCAGAAAAGGCTTATGAAAAGGCCGCTTCTTTATTAGAAGCCAACCAACCTGCCGCAGCTTTGCCTTACCTTCAGCAGTTTCATGAGCTTATGAAAATATCGCCTGAGTATGCATCAGGGGTTGATGAAATTGAAATTCCAAAAATGGTTGCCGGGTATTTCGATTTCGACACTAACATAGCTGTAGCTGCGTTTGACAGCACTGGCAGCGGTTCTCATCCCAAAGAAAATGGTTCTCTTAAACCTCCGTTAACCTTTAAGCTGGTTTCAGGCATTCCCGGCTCTGTAATTGAAAATGGTTCCAAAGCAGAAAATGGAGTATTGGCTGTTGCCGATTATGATGCACAGGGAAATATGTATATCTACTCCAGTTACGTTCCTACAGGTGCAACCACTTCAAAATCTTATTTGTCAGTTAACCAGGGCGGCACCTTTAAAGAATGTACTGTCAATGGAGGAATTGCTCATAAAGGCCAGGATTTGGATGCGACGTTTGCTGATTATGACAATGACGGTTACCAGGATCTCTTTGTGGCTACTACCGGTGGTATAATTGTGTACAAGAACAAAGGTGACGGCTCTTTTGACAGGATAACCGGAAATATTGGATTAAATAATTCGGCAAATGCCAACAAAATTCTTTTTGCGGATTTTGACCAGGACGGCGATCTTGATATGTATGTAGCAGGAAAGGGAGGAAATAAACTTTTTCGTAATAATGGCGATGGAACTTTTACTGAAAATGCAGCAGCCATGAATCTGACAGGAGATAAAAAAGGCACACTGAGTATGGATTTCGGGGATTGGGATGATGATGGCGATCTTGATATTTTTACGCTTGCAGAAGATGGCAGTATTCAATTATTTAACAACGACAGGCATTCAAAATTCAATGATATTAGTAAAATAGTGGGTTTAGATAATCCCCAATACACAGGAACTGCTTTAACCTTAGGCGATTACAATAATGACGGAACGCTTGATATCCTTGTAGCAGGAGGATCCGGCGGTAAATGTTTTTTGCTTAAAAATGAAGGAGGACATTTTGTTCCGGATGAAAAAGCTTCCGAACAGTTAAGTAATTCACTGAAAGGAATTAAGGTGTATGATGCAGCATTTGTGGATTATGATAATGATGGCCACCTGGATATTGTTATTGCAGGTGTTAATGATAACAGCTCAGAAAAAGGAATAAAATTATTTCACAATGATGGTTCAAAAGGATTTTCTGATGTAAGTTCTCTGTTACCTGGTAATGTGATGCAAGCCTATAAGGTTTCAATTGCCGACTTCAATTTTGATGGCGACAGAGATTTGTTTTTTACCGGCCCCACAGGTGTACAATTAGCAAGGAATGACGGAGGTAATTACAGCAATTATGTACAGGTTCAACTTACAGGGCTTTCTTTTGGAAGCAGTAAAAATAACAGGTTGGGAATTGGGGCACAAGTAGAGCTGAAATCCGGCGATTTATATCAACTTAAAACCATCAAAGGGCCACTTACCGAATTTGGGGTAGGTTCCAGAACTCAAATTGATGCACTACGCATTATATGGCCTAACGGAGTTCCGCAAACTATTGTAGATCCAACCCGTAAACAAAGAGCATTGGAGCAGGCAGAATTGAAAGGTTCTTGTCCATTTCTATTCACCTGGAACGGTAAAGAATTTGTGTTTCTCAAGGATATGTTATGGAGAAGCGCGCTGGGTATGCCGGTTGCGATTCATGGCAAGGATACTACTTTTGCTTATAGTGAGCCATCCAAAGAATATCTCCTGATTCCCGGTAATAAATTGCAACCTCGCAACGGCCTATTCACCTTAAAGATCAGTGAAGAACTTTGGGAAGCCGTTTATTTTGATAAAGCGCAATTATTCGCAGTAGATCATCCTGATTCTGTTGATGCCTATGTTGATGAGCGATTCGTTGCGCCGCCATATCCGGGCAAAAAGGTTTACCTGGTTTCTCATCAAAATTTACCCGTTTCCGCAACCGATGGAAAAGGAAACAATGTACTTCCGAAATTGGAAAAATACGATTTTCAATACGTATCAAATTTTTCATTAGGTAAATTCCAGGGTGTTGCAAAAGAGCATGATTTAATTTTAGACCTGGGAAAGAAAGCAGAAACTGACAGCTTATTATTATATATGAGAGGATGGATTTTTCCACCTGATGCCAGCATCAATACTGAGCTTACACAAACCAACAAATACCAGCTTCAATCACCATCGTTGCAGGTAATTAATAAAGAAGGGAAATGGCAAACTGTTATCAAAAATATCGGATATCCCATGGGAAGGGATAAAATGGTGATTGTGAACCTAACTAATAAATTTCTTACACCTCATGACAGGCGCGTGAGAATCCGTACTACCATGCAAATTTATTGGGATCATATATTTTTCTCAACCGGGAAGGTAAAAGCTCCTGTAAAAACTTATGACTTAAAAATGATGGCTGCAAATTTGGATTTCCGCGGTTATTCAGCTTCCTATCACAAAGGCGGACCTTACGGCCCGCAATGGTTTAACTATTATGATGTAACCAAAGGACAAAAATGGAGAGATCTAACGGGTAACTATACACGCTATGGAGATGTTTTACCGTTGTTGCAAAAAGCCGATGACCAATACATCATTTGTGATGGAGGCGATGAAGTAACCATTGATTTTGATGCCACCCATTTACCTGCTTTACCAAAAGGATGGAAGCGAGACTTTATTATTTACAGCGAAGGATGGGTAAAAGATGGCGATATGAACACTGCTTACGGGCAAACTGTGGCTCCATTGCCTTTTCACGATATGCCTTCTTATCCTTATGGTAAAAATGTTCACTACCCAACGGATAAAGAACATAAAGAATACCAGGAAAAGTATAATACGAGGAAAGTTTCTACCGAAGCTTTCAGAAATGCAATTAGGCTAGGCACTTTTGCAAATGCAAAGAATTAAATTTCTTCAGTAGAAATAATAAAAGAAGTTTAATAGTAAACCAACAAACTGTCAGTTTCTGCTT
>DAHXOZ010000193.1 GCA_027364635.1 bacterium
TTTCCTTCAAGCTGCGGACTCAACAAAAAATGATCGATTCTTAATCCTGCATTCCGTCCATAAGCATTTCTGAAATATGTTTCCGATTAACGTGGGCACCACATCATCCAAATCAAAAGGAGGCCAGGTAGAAATGGGCAAAACTTTAATAAGCCCTGAAATCGGCTACATGGCTTTCTTTATTGATACTGAAGGCAACAAGATCGGACTTCACTCGCAAGGATAGAATTGACGTAATTGCGGAGATATAGTTTATTTTTTAAATTCTGATCAGCCGCAGGCAATCCAACATTGCCTGGTTGATGTCGCCATTCATATTTTCATTCCATGATTCAAAAGTGATCGAAATGTGATGTAAACCTTTTGAGAGCGGCAATTTCAGAGAATTACTCCAACCCCAATTGCTCCATTCATCTTTTCCTCTTTGAGGAAAAACCAGAGTTGAGGTAGTCGCAGAATCAATCGTAATCATGCGGAAGGCGCATTTGTTTTCTGTATTGATCGGGCCATTCCCGTTTGCATATCTAACATCCAGAATATACGTTCCGTCTTCATTTATATTAACTGTAAAATCAATTTTTGTATTCACTGTTTTGCTGATTTCTACAAAACCATTCCCTGAAAAACCTTTATATGGTTTTGTTGATTTATGCAAAAAGTTTTCAAACTGAATGATTTGTTGATTTTGTGTTGGATAAACCTGCAAAGGCTCACTGGCAAAGGATTCAATATTATCTTTTCCAACAGCTATCACCTGGTAATTTCCATATTCCGCAGAATTAACCGATAAAGAAGTATCGGAAGTTGTATTCAATAAATTTCCATTTTTCATCACTTTGAACGATGTAATATTTTTGCTGGTATCCTGCCAGGAAAGTTTTCCTTTTTGATAATTAACTATTGGCATTTGCGGGCTAAAAACATCCTTAACACCGTTGATTTTCGCAATCGGCAGATCTAATTTTCCTAAAACAATTTTTATCTCATGGGTACCTGTTAAAGTGGACGGAATTGTATAGTCGGAAGTTTCTTTTCCATCTATTAAAAATGAAGTAATGATGTTTCCATATCCGCTGAGTTCGATGTTTAAAACTGCATTTCTGTATTTAAAATTGTTCAATGTTCTTTCGCCTCCAAATACTTTAGGAACATAGGGTGAAAAGGAAATATTATTGGTATTGAAATGAATGCCAAACAGGATCCTATAAACCAAACTGAGACTTCCGGATAAACTCCAAAGCATGTTGCTCGAATTGATTTGTGTTCCCGCATAATCGCCATCAGAAGCCACAAAATTTTCTTTGTTGGTCAAAAATAAAGCCGCAGGCCGGTACACAGAACACATCGCTCTTACAACCGATGGCTCGTTGTTTGCTTTCGCTGAAGCCAGCGCCCAGTAAGATTCTACAAAAGGCCAAACCGCATCATTGTGATAAGGCGGGATACCCGGAATTTGAGGATAAATACAGGAAATTCCAAAAGGAGTAACCGGCGTGTTTGATACAATTTGTTGTTGCCTTTCATTGTTGTCGGCAACATCAAAATAGATTGACAATGCTTCGCCAAGCGCTTCTGCTTTCGGAGAAAGCATTTTGAAATTTCTACCATATAAATATTGCCCAAAATATCCTCTATCATCCTGCCACAAATATTGGTTGACACCTTTTTTTATTTTAGCGGCCACTTCACTGTATTTTTTTTCATCTTCTTTATTGCCCAATTCAGCCGCCATTTTTGACAAAATAGTGTTGGCTTCAAAATGCACGGCATTGGTTCCCAAACATTCTGATTCATAAATATCTGCCGGCTGCATCCATGTTGGATAAGTTTCTTCTCGCCAATCTAAAAATGAAGATTCGCCTTTTACCATTCCTGTCTGTGAGTCATAAATGTTGTGAAGGTCATCGTTAATAGAATTTTTTACAACCTGGTATGCATAATTCAGCCAATCTTTATCGCCGGTAACTTTATAAACTTCCCATGCGGCCACAGCCCAGATTTCCCTGTCGGTTGAAATCGGATAAGCGCCGCCGGTGCCGGTGTCCTGGATAATTTTACCGTTTTTCACTTTCTTTTTCAAACTGATCATGGCCACTTTTGGCTGCAAAATTCCCATGGATAAAATAATGCTGTAACTGATGTCGCGCGTCCAAACGCCTGCCCATTCTTTGCCTGTGCGGAAAGTACTGTCCGGCTCAATTGCATTTTGCATTTCTTCCAAGGCAAGATTGTACAAAGCATCCGGCAAACTGTCTTCGGATCGATATTGTGGAAACGCGCTGATATCCCTTGATAATTTCCATCGGTCAGCAGTTTTATTTTCATCAGGATGTTGATTGAGCGTTAAAGTAGTTTCATAAATTCCATCGTGATTGCTGTCGGTTAATTGTAATTCTTTATGCGAATACAAATTGTTCCAATCCCACGTAAGTGGCGAAACATTTCCGGCCACAAAAACTCCCTGGAAATCATTTTTATAAATTTTCTTTCCGTCAAAAGTTTGGTAGTAACCTTTTTTCTTAAATGAATTTAACATATCGGTCATGTCTACACGCAAAGTAAGTTTCACATCTTTCTTTAAATAATCATTCGGTGAAACTTTTGTTGAATCAATATATTGACCACCAAATTTGATAACAGGCGTTTCGTAACCACCGCTATTTCCTGAACAAACGATTACGTTGTCTTTGCCTGTCGGTGCTGAATTATCTGCGCCGTTAATACTGAATTTAAATTTCACCACAGGGCTTTGTTTGATTCCGGGGCTTATATAATTCGAAACGATTTCTCTCCTTGAAATCGCTTTTGCTATGAAAGATCCCTGTACTACGCTATCACCATAAACTGAAAATGCTTCAGATTGATAAAGTGTTTTAGTATTGATAGCTTTGATGATTGCACTTTTCATATTATTACATCCTGTAAGAATTATACCAATAACTATGGCAGGGAAAATACTTTTCTTCATGCGGGAAAATTAAAGATTTTTTTGCTGATTGAAGATGTTTCGGTAAACAAATAAATTCACTGTATTTTTATTTTATCCTTTGTGAGCCTTACCACGATAAATTTTAAGTCGATACTCCAATTGTTCGTAAATTTGAAAGCATGAATTTAAAAGAGAAACAAAGACATAAATCGACATTCAAGCGAGAACTTGACAGATTTGCAGATAAACTGGAAAGTTACGTTTCGACTGACAAAGGAGATTGGACAGTGAAAGGTTTTATAGATGTTTTCAAGAATATTTATACCATTTCTGCCGACACAAAAATTATTTCTAAAATTCTTGAAATCCATATTTTCCCGCAATTGCTTCAATTTGCTGAAGAGCACGGTTATAAAATCATATTTGCTGAGAAACAAAATTGGTATCCTGATATAACATTTATAGAAAGTAAAAATGAACAAGTAAAATTCGCCCTTGATATTAAGACAACTTTTAGAAGAAATAATAAAACTGCAGGGTTTACTTTAGGCAGTCATGGTGCTTACTTTAAAGAGAGAGATAAGGATAAGAACATTCAATTTCCCTACAACCAATATTTAGGCCACTATTGTCTTGGCGTGATTTATTCACGAACAATGGCAAGCGAAGATTTTCCGGAAACAGATATTTTTCAGGTTGAAGAGCTTCAGGAAGAATTTGATAAACCAAATAAAAAGGTTGGCGAAAGAGAAGTTACAACTGTAAAAAATTTAAAATCTATTACTTCTGTAATTCGTGATTTTGACTTCTTCGCAGCAGAAAAATGGAAAATTGCCAGCGATAAACAAGGTTCTGGAAATACCGCTAATATTGGCTCTATAGTTGACATTGACGACCTAAAAAACGAGAATGGAATCTTTAGTCAATTGGGTGAAGAATGGTTTGACGAATATTGGATAAATCATGGTTCTGCGACAATGATTAAAGATGGCAAGCCGATAAAAATCACTACTCTTAAAGATTTTTTAGATTTCAAAGGAAGAACTGACCTCTGGAATAAAATCATTTCTAAAACTTATAATAAGAAGACGAAATGAAAGTAATTATTCCACCAATAAAAAGTCAGGGTATAAAAACCAAGTTAGTGCCCTGGATTATGGAAGTTGCACCAAAAACAAATGGCAAATGGATTGAGCCATTTTTGGGAACAGGTGTTGTAGCTTTCAATTCGGGCTATAAAAAAGCTATATTAAACGATGCGAATCCGCACATCATAAATTTTTACAAAGGAATACAAGACAAGACAATCTCTGCGCCTTTGATGAAAGAATATCTTGAAAAGGAAGGTAAACTTTTAAGTAAAGCAGAAAATAATGGTTATGAGCATTATCTAAAAGTACGAGCTCGTTTTAATAGCGGAGAATTTTCGCCTTATGACTTTATTTTTCTTTCACGTGCTGGTTTTAATGGAATGATGCGATTTGGAAGGAAGGGAAATTGGAACATTCCTTTTTGCAAAAAACCCAATAGGTTTTCACCATCTTATATTACCAAAATAACAAATCAGGTTTCCAATGTTACAAATATTATACAACCTGAACCCAACTGGACTTTTTACAATAAATCCTTTGACGATATTATTCGGCTTGCGACTAAGAACGACATGATTTATTGTGATCCGCCTTATTACGGGAGACACGTTGACTATTATAACGGTTGGACAGAAAAGGATGAAGAACTTTTATTTACTTTATTAGCCCAAACCAAGGCAAAATTTATTCTTTCCACCTGGCATCATAATGACTGGAGAGAAAATGAAATGGTAAATAAATTTTGGAACAAGTTCAATATAATCACGAGAGATCATTTTTATCACAATGGTGGCAATATCGAAAACAGGCGGACTGTTGTAGAAGCTCTTGTTTGTAATTTTGACACAGACAATTTCTCAAAACATAATCATGGTTTGAAAGAAAAGATTAAAGTAAAACAATTAGCATTAGATTGGACAGCGTGACGAAAAGCGCTGGTAATATTGATAATGAAATTTCTATTTGATCTTTAAAGGAGAAATTGAAATCGGGCGTATTTGTTTGTTTACTATAAAGCCTTTGACAATTTTTAAAATATCAGTTCTCATAAGGAGAAGGACTTATCGACGTCCAGCCTCCGTCAACGATTAAACTTTGCCCTGTTATGTGCCTGCTTTTTTCAGAAACAAGAAATAATGCGGCGTTCGCAATATCATCGACGGTAGCAGGGCGGCCCATCGGCGTGATCTTCGACCAGGTGCTTTCATAATTTACATCTTCCGCTAAAGTCCTTTTTGTTACTGTAGCTCCCGGCGCAATGGTATTTACATTTATTTTAAAAGGTGAAAGTTCAATTACCAGACTTTTAGCAAGCATTTCCAGCGCGGCTTTGCTCATGCCATACACTGCCAGATTTTTATGTGCCTGGTGGCCTGTAACCGAAGACATAAATAAAAGTGAGCCCCCGGATTTCTGTTGTCTCATTTGATTGGCGGCTTCCTGTGCTAAAAAGAAGGTTCCGCCCAAATTCACCTGCAATACGCGGTAAAAAGATTCAGGTTGATAAGTAAAGAAATCACCGTATAAAGTTATTCCCGCATTCGCAATCACCATGTCTAATTGACCAAATTCATTAACAGCGGTGCTTACGAGTTTTTTAATAACAGAAATATCACTTGAGTCTCCGGCAACCGCGATGCAATTCCCTTTAGCTTCTCCCTGTATTTTGCCTGCGGCTTCATTGGCAAGTGCTTCATCTAAATCATTTAAAATAACATTGGCTCCTTCATTTGCAAGACTGGTGCAGATCTGCAAACCAATTCCCTGGCCTGCCCCGGTTACTATAGCTACTTTTTTTTCGAAAGACATAAGAATGGTTTAATAATTTTTGTTGAATTAAATTTTTATCAATCAATGTGAATCCCTTGTTACGACGCTTCCTGAGCCGCCTCTTAAAAAATCCATGTCGGCGCCCAGGTGAGCTTGTTGCAGGCCACCAGGCACATAAAAATCTGGCAGTGTATGGCATGAGCAAAGCCGCGCTGGAAATGCTTACTGTAAAGCCTTACCGTTATAGG
>DAHXOZ010000194.1 GCA_027364635.1 bacterium
GATGGAGGCTATTCAGAAACGCTGGTAAAGTTTTATATGAATGATAAATTATTACAGGTAGAAAAATATTTTGACCTGGAAGCGAATAAAGAGATTAACCCCGAAATTTTTAATACCCAAAATTTGATCAAAGCCATTCAACAGTAAACCAATAAATAAGAATGATTTTTATTTTTGGTTTATAGTCGCAGCTACTTTTAGAATTGGATTTAAACTACGAATAGCTGGTAGTCAAACAGTATTTGACAGCTATCTTGATTTGAATAAATAAAAAGCTATCATTTGGTCAAATTGTTTCACCACGGGATGGCTATCCAACTGTCGTTGAGCGATTCAGGGTATTCAAAGTTAAGTTCGGTGGAGGCTTTCTTATCAAACTGATCCTGGTGGGCAAGCGTTGGTACTTCTTCGAGAGGATCAAACAAAAAACCCGGCCTGCTATGAGAAACGTGTGCATTAACTGCTTCAGCATTCTTCTTTATTTGCGCCAGTTCTTCTTCAATTTCTTTTTCATCTACCTGTAAAACCTGCATTTCTTTTTCTTCATCTTCACTGATGCTAATATGTTCTAATTTAACCACGTTAAAAGAAACAGGCATCAAAATTGAAATTTTTTCGTTTATTTAACCGGAATGGCCGATGGATTTGTAATAAAGATTTATAAAAAACTAAAAGGGATTGGATTATGAGTTTTGGGTTGGTAAAATGTGATCCTATATTGTTTACTTCTTGTTATGTTCAATAATTTAATTCTGCGCGGATTTTTAATTGGTTCTTTTCTACAAATTGTCATTACAAAAAAAGTCATTTATCCCGGTCATTTGTTAACTTACTCTACGATTTCATTAGAACACAAATCGGATCCTCTATGAGATGTGTAAATATTTTTCTTAGGCTATGCAGGATAATGTGCCTTGCTTGTTTGATCGGTTTATCGTTACCATCACTTTCTGTTTTTGGTCAGGGCGAATATTATCATTTTGCGAAACTGAATACTTACAATGGCCTTTCACATAACCAGGTCAATGCGATACTAAAGAGCCCGGAGGGCTTTATGTGGTTCGGCACCGTGTCGGGGCTTAACCGTTATGATGGTTACTCCTTTAAAGTATACCGTAAGAAGCCCAATGATAGCACTTCCCTGAATGATAATTTTATACTTTCTCTTTTCGCGCTGCCAAATGGAAAAATGTGGGTGACAACCAGGGAGGGGCCTTGTATTTATAACGCTGAAACTGAAAAATTTGATGCTGATTATAATAAATATTTGCAGTCCCTTGGTCTGCCGGCAGGACTCGTTAACAATATTGTAAAAGGTAACAACGGGAGATACTGGTTTCTCTATGCGAACCTTGATTTGTATATGTATTCTGATAAGGATAAAAGGGTGAAATTATTTGATCATAATCCTGCTTTCAATCCGGATTCAAAAATTGCTTCCGTTGGGGAGACTATGGACGGTAAGCTGTGGATCGTTTATCAAAATGGATTTTTGCAGCAATATGATATCGACGCGAATAGAATTATTTTTTCCTCAACTGCTTTACAGAAGTCGACTACCGGAAACATTCCATATAATCTTTTCATCGACAGGGATGGTGATCTATGGCTGTGGTATTATATAAACGGGCTTTTTCTTTTTCACCCGCCTGACGGCTCAGTTAAGCGCTTTGATGAAAATTCATTTCCCTCCAGGTTGAAATCTAAACTGGTCAGCCAGGTGGTTCAGGATAATAATGGTTTAATTTGGGTTGGAACGGATCACGGCGGGGTGACGCTTATAGATAAAAAGAACCATTTCAAAACCACCAATCTTTTAAACGATCCCGAAGACCCTAAAAGTCTTAGCCAAAATACCATCACTTCTGTATATAAAGATGATATTGGAATCATATGGCTGGGAACTTACAAACAGGGAATTAATTATTTAAATAGCAACATTGTCCAATTTCCCTATTACCATCACCAGGAGTCGAATTTAAATAGTCTGCCATTTGATGATGTTGACCAGTTTGTTGAAGATAAGTCCGGTAATATATGGATTGGTACCAATGGAGGTGGATTGATTTATTTTGACAGAAAAAAAAATACATTTAAACAATACCTGCATGATCCACACAATAAAAACAGCCTGAGCAATAATGTGATCGTCAGCTTGTGCATCGATAGTAAAGATGTACTTTGGATTGGTACTTACATTGGAGGCCTGAATAGTTTCGATGGAAAGAAGTTTGTCCACTACAGGCATGAGGATGCTGATTCTTCAAGTTTGGCAAATGATAATGTGTGGAAGATTTTTGAAGACAGGCAGCACAACCTTTGGATCGGCACACTGGGAGGAGGTTTAGATCGGATGGATCAAAAAACCGGCAGATTTACGCATATTCAAAATGAACAGGATAAACCTGGTGTACTTCCTTCCAATTTTATTTCCGACATTCTCCAGGATACGAAGGGGAATTTATGGATCGGAACTGATAATGGCATTGCCGTGTTAAAAGAGAACAGTAACGGGAAGATTTTTTATACCTATTCAAAGGAAAAAAACAATTTAAGCAACAATAATGTAATCTGTATTTCAGAAGACGGTAAAGGAAGAATTTGGGTTGGAACCCGTGAAGGCCTGGATTTGTTTAATGAGCAAACCAAAACTTTCCAAACCTTTACAATGGCTGACGGTTTGCCCGATAATATGATTTTAAATATTCTTAACGATGAACACCAAACCCTCTGGATATCTACCTCTAATGGGTTATGCAACGTTATTCCTCAATTCAAAGAAAGCGGCACACAGCTTTCTGTGATTAATTATAATGAATCGAACAACCTGCAGAACCAGGAATTTAATAGTAAGGCTGCCTATAAAACAAGGGCCGGGGAATTATTTTTTGGCGGTCCTTCCGGCTTTAATATCATTAATCCATCTGCGATAAAAAAGCCGGTATACCATTCGGGAGTTGTTTTTACAGATCTGGAGATATTAAATAAGAAAATTGAACCCGGCGAATTGGTTAATAATCGTGTGTTGCTTCACCGATCTTTATCGCAGCTTAAGGGTATCGACCTGAAATACAAGGAAAACGTTTTCTCTATTGACTTTACTTCACTTGATTATGCCAATAGCACGCGTGATAAATATGCCTATATGCTGAAAGGATTTAATCCCGACTGGTTGTATGCCGGTGGTAACCAACGGAGCGCCACTTATACAAACCTTGATCCCGGGCATTATGTTTTTAAAGTAAAAGCGTTGAACAGTGAAGGTTTATGGAGTAATGTCAGGGAATTACAAATTACCATTGAGCCTCCGTTTTGGCGAACACCTTTAGCTTATTTTATTTATCTCTTGATAGCGGCAGGATTGCTGATTCTTGTCCGTCGTATTACTTTAGACAGAATACGTATGCGCTTCGAAGTGGCGCATCAGCGAAGGGAAGCAGACAGAGCTCATGCCCTCGAACAGTTAAAAACAAAGTTTTTTACCAATGTAAGTCATGAGTTCCGTACTCCTTTAAGTCTTATCATTGCGCCGCTGGAAAGGATCATCAGGCAAGTCCAGGATGAAGAACAGAAAAAACAACTGAATCTTGTACAGCGCAATGCAAAACGATTACTGAACCTGGTAAACCAATTGCTCGATTTCAGAAAAATGGAGGTGCAGGAAGTAAAATTGCACCCATCAATAGGCGATATTATTAGTTTTAGCAGGGACATTACCAATTCTTTTTTGGATATCGCAGAAAAGAAAAAAATCCGGCTTTCTTTCTCATCAAATATTGATAGCCTGGAAATTTATTTTGATAAAGATAAAGTTGAAAAGATACTTTTCAACCTGATTTCAAATGCTTTTAAATATACCGATGACAATGGTAGCGTGAGCATCAATCTTAACTATGATCCGCCGGAAAAGAATGAGTCGGATGGAACGCTTGTAATGGAAGTTAAAGATACAGGGATTGGCATTCCTGCCGAAATGCATGAGAAGGTTTTCGAACGTTTCTTTCAAACTGATGTTCCCGATAGTATGGTAAACCAGGGTACGGGTATCGGCCTGGCTATCACCAAAGCGTTCGTTAAATTACATAATGGTATCATCACTCTGAAAAGCGAACCTGGCCAGGGAACGTGTTTCACCGTTTTACTTCCTGCAAAAAAGATTTACGATGCTCCTTCAATAATGGCCACTAACTCAATACCTGAAGAAGAAACCGAACAGATAATAGCGGAAGCAGGACAAAAGAGCGGTAAAAAGAAAACCATCCTCGTAGTGGAAGACAGTGAAGACCTCCGCTTTTATTTAAAGGACAATTTGAAAGGGCTATACCGGATAGAAGAAGCTGCGAATGGAAAAGAAGGTTGGGAAAAAACAAAGTTGTTGAATCCAGACCTTGTGGTGAGCGACATAATGATGCCTTTAATGGATGGGGTTGAATTGGCCAAAAAAATTAAATCTGAGACACTGACTGCCCACATCCCTGTCATCTTGCTGACGGCCATGGGAAGCGAGGAAAAACAATTGGCAGGTTTTAAGGCAGGCGTAAGTGATTACATTACCAAACCGTTTACTTTTGAAATCCTGGCTTCACGCATCAGGAATTTGATGGCGCAGCAGGAATTATTGCACAAAAGGTTTCAAAAGCAAATTGAGATCAATCCCGGTGAGGTAACCATAACTTCTGTTGACGAAAAATTCCTAAGGCAGGCTTTGGAAGTTGTAGAGAAGCACCTCGACGTCCCTGAGTTTTCGGTTGAAGATTTTAGTCGCGACATGTTTATGAATCGTGTGACCCTCTACAGGAAGATTCTTTCATTAACCGGCAAAACGCCAATCGAGTTCATCCGGTCCATTCGTTTGAAACGGGCGGCCCGTTTATTGGAAAAGAGCGGGCTGTCAATTGCAGAAATTGCCTATGAGGTTGGATTCAATAACCCAAAGACTTTTACCAAATTCTTTAAAGAGGAATTTAAGATCTTACCATCACAATACGCTTCCAATAAAAAAGAAAAAGAGCCATAAAAGTTTGTTTACTGGAGAATGGCTGTTGAAAACCAGCCTTTTGCAACATTTTATACAGTAGTTTGCAACATTCAGGACCCCTGTTTCTATAGTCACAGCAATAGCTTTGCCTGATTAAATTACGTGAACGATTGCTGTATATGAAACTACGATTGCTGTTATCTTTTCTCTTTGCTTTTTCCTTTTCCGCGATTTTGCGGGCAGAAGGCCCCTCTTATATTCAGACGGCTGATGGCGTAATTGTTTTTACCGATCCGTCTGTAACGGGTACTTCCCATGCCGTTAAACTGGAAGTTATTTCAGACAATATTATCCGCGTAATTGCGGCACCAGGGAAGGAAATTGCTGCCACTCAAAGCCTTATTACCGTGTATAGCAAAAGGTCAGGTCTTTCCTGGAAAACTATTCCTTCAAAGGATAGCCTGATCATCAGAACCAAAAAAATATCCGCTATAATTGACCTGAAAACAGGCGCTGTTATCTTCAGGGACCTTAGCGGTAAAAAAATATTAGCGGAAAAACCTATAGGAGGACGCAGTTTTCAATCTGCAGTATTTGATGGAAGTCGTTATTATCATATTACCCAAACTTTTAAAACGACTGCTGATGATGCGTGGTACGGGCTCGGTCAGCACCAGAGCGGCGTCATGAACTACCGCGGACAGCAGGTTACTTTTTTCCAGAACAATACGGAGGTGGCTATCCCATTTCTTGTGTCAGCTAAAAACTATGGAATACTGTGGGACAATTATTCCCTTACAAAAGCGGGCGATGTACGGCCGCTTCAACCTCTTTCTTCGCTTCAGCTTTTTTCAAAAAAAGGCGAACAGGGATGGCTTACTGCATCTTACGCCAATGATAAGAATAAACCGGGGGACGTAATTACAGAAAGGGCTGAAGACGCTATTGACATGGAAAAAGCAAAGAGAAAAGATAACAGCAATCGTAGTTTCATATACAGCAATCGTTCACT
>DAHXOZ010000195.1 GCA_027364635.1 bacterium
TAAAGGAAGATGCTAAAAAAGTTCGGTTGGTAAGTGCCAACACAACTGTGATTGGCGATATACAAATTAATTCGCCAATGGCTGATGAATTTGCAAAAAAAATGAAGAGCGAGCCAACTGCTGATCTTACCAAGCCTGCTGACTACTGGAACGAAAACCGGTTTGGTGATTCATTAACCCAACATGAGAAAGGAATTTACAAAATGGTGGACTCTTTGAAAAAGAACCGCCGCTATGTATTTGGGTCTAAAATTGTAAGTTTAACTGCAACCGGTTATTGGGATTTTAATAACAAGCTTCGACTCGGCCCCTACTCCTCGTTTATCAGCACAGATAGTATTGAAGGATGGCGTTTCAGAACCGGGCTATGGACGTTAGCCGGATTTAATAAAAAATTGAACCTGAACGGCTATATGGCTTATGGAACAAAAGACCGTCAATTAAAAGGTGGACTTGGAATAAAATATGTATGGAATGCAGCGAAATGGACCAAAACCGCATTATATGCAAGCAGCGATTATGATTACCTGACTGATTATGAAAATGAAATGGATGAAGACAATATTATCAATTCATTTTTTAGAAAAAACATTCCTACCACACGTATTTACTTAAAACAAATTCAATTTACGCATGAGCAATATGTTTCAAAAAGTCTGAGCGCTCAGGGCTCATTGATTTATAAAGAAATGACACCGGTTTTTGATTTCGTATATCACCCTTTGAGCAAAGAAACGCAACTCCCCATCGATAGTGTTTTTGCCAAAACATTGCCACAGGCTGAAATGTCGGTTGGTATTCGTTTTACGCATAATGATAGAAGCTTCGTGTTTAATTATGACCAAATACATTTTACTACCTATTACCCGATCTTTACTGCCAACTTTACATATGGTTTAAAAATGGGTAATGCACAATTTAACTATCAAAAAGTAAGTGTGGGTGTGGAGCAGGAATTAAGATTACCACCAAAATTTCTGTTTTATTATAATATTCATGTAGGCAAAACATTTGGTACTGCACCTTATCTTTTGTTAAATGTTCCCGCAGGAAATGAATATTTTGTGGCAAGCCGTTATCTTTTCAATACAATGGTTCCTTATGAATTTGCTGCTGATCAATATATCAGTCTTTATTCGCGATTTTATCTCGGTGGTATTTTTTTTAATAAAATTCCATTTATAAAAAGATTGGGCTGGCGCGAGCGTTTCTCGTTCAATGCATTCAAGGGAAGCATGTCTGCAGCAAATAAAAAATATAATAAAGACGCCACTTTTAGAATTCCTGATAAGGATCCATTTATGGAAGCGGGTGTGGGAATTGAAAATATATTTCATATTTTTTCTGTGGATTATTACCAGAGAATTTCTGCATTAAATAAAAACAACGCTCCTAATGGCGGTATTTTTATAGGTCTTAATATAACTTTCTAATTAAAACAAAATCGTAAACGAAATTTATTAAATAATGTATGCTGCTTCTTATCAACTTCTTAGATCATAATTCAGAAACTGTTGAATTGATCACTTTTGCCAGCGTTTTATTTTTATGCTGGAACATTGAAAATCTTGCGGCGCTTAGTTTAAACTATAAAAAATGGAAACATGCATTTATAAATGCGCATTTTATAGTAACCAATCTTCCTAACTCACTTCTCTTTAGTATTTTATTTGCCAAAACCATGCAATGGACGATGCATCACCATTTTGGTATAGTTTATACTTTTCATCCGTTTGTTCATCCGGTGATTTCATTTATCTGCAGCTTTCTTCTGCTTGATTTTGGGGAATATATTTATCATGTATTGATGCATAAAAGTAAAAGACTCTGGACGTTTCACATGGTGCATCACAGTGATAGAATTGTAGATATCTCTACAACCTTGCGTGAGCATCCGGGAGAAAATTTTGTCAGGCTTGCTTTTACTTTGCTGTGGGTTTTTCTAACCGGAACCTTTTTTTGGGTGCTTGTATTAAGGCAAATCATTCAAATATTTTCAACCTCAATCGCTCACATCAATTACAGGCTGCCTCAAAAATTAGATAGATTTTTAGGCTTCGTTTTTATTACGCCAGGTTTGCACCAGGTGCATCACCATTATCAAAATCCATATACTGATTCTAATTACGGAGATGTGTTAAGTATTTGGGATAGGATTTTTGGAACTTTAAAAAGAATGCCTTTAGAAGAGGTGGTATTTGGCATAGATACTTATATGAGAGATAAAGAAGAGGAAAATAATTTCATATCCATTTTTAAAATCCCCTTCAAGACCTTAAAAAAGAAAGATAAAAGCACCCCTGGAGAAACGGTTAGCAGTTAACTCCACGCAGCCAAAAATTTTTACTTTTTTGTTTACTATATATAACAGTCAGGTTTATACGCAAGTTAAATTTATCGTTTTCCAAAGGGGCAGCTAATAGTAAACCAACAAATTAAGGTGATTTTTAATTTCTCTCTTATCCAATATTAGAATTTTAACCCGGTAAATCCCCACCAGTTTGCTGCAATTGATTTAATTTTATAGAGCCTGTAATTTTCTATATCCATTCATTTCAAATTGTTTGCTATGAAATTCGAATCAAAAATTCCAAGAAGAAAATTTTTAAAAGTTTCGGCTCTTTCAGGAGCTTGCCTTGCTCTCGGCTATATTTCTATTTTTGGTGAGGAGCCAAGGATTGTAAACCTTAAGCTTGCTAATGATGAGCCGGGAAGAGCCCTGAACCCGTTTATTTTTATAGATAGCAGCGGGAAAATTACTTTATACAATCACCGGCCTGAAATGGGACAGGGCACTTTTGAAGCAATCCCTATGATCATTGCTGAAGAATTGGAGGTAGAGATGAATCATATCATTGTTATGCCTTCACCAGCGGATAGAAAAATTTATGGCGATCAAATGGTGGTGGGAAGCAGGAGTATTAATGGCAATTATGACCTGATGAGAAAAATAGGCGCTTCAGCAAAAGAAATGTTGATTGCCGCAGCAGCCAGCAAATGGAACATTACTGCTGAAAAATGTTATGCCGAAAATGCAAAAGTGATCAACCGAAATACCGGCGCCCAATTTACTTACGGCGAGTTAGTGGCAGATGCGGCTAAAAGGCCTGTGCCTTCTAATCCAACACTAAAAGATCCGAAAGATTTTACCATAATAGGAAAATCATTTCCGCGCCAGGATCTTCCGGAAAAAATTAATGGAAAGGCACAATTTGGGCTTGATATGGAGGTTCCCGGAATGTTGTATGCTTCTATTGAGCGTTCACCCGTTTTGCTTGGTAAGATGGTAAGTTTTAATGCCGAAAAGTCAAAAGCGGTAAAGGGCGTAAAGTATGTTTTAGAAACATCGCGCGAAGTCTTCGGACAAAAGCGTGCAGGCATTGCCGTTATAGCCGATAATTATTGGGCAGCTTTGCAGGGAAGAAAGTTGCTTGACATTAAATGGGATAATGGTGATCTTGAAAACTGGACAACACAAAAGATTCAAGAAGATTTTAAAAATGCATCACAGCAAACACCTACGGTTTTTGAAGAAAGAGGCAATTTTGAAAAAGCTTATAATAATGCGCCCGTTAAAATTGAAGCCTCTTATGAAACGCCTTACCAGGCACACGCTCCGATGGAACCAATGAATGCGATTGTAAGTGTAAAAAAAGATCAGATTGATTTCTGGGGATCTACTCAAAACCCCAATGGAATGAGAGATTTTCTTTCAGAAAAATATAACGTTCCCGGAGATAAGGTGAATATTCATTATACTTTTATGGGAGGCGCTTTTGGAAGAAGATCTCTTACAGACGTAGTGGAAGAAGCCGCTGATCTTTCCAGCCAGGTAAATGCGCCGGTGAAGGTAATCTGGACAAGAGAAGATGATATTTCGCAAGGGCCATTTCGTGCTTGTTCTTTAAATATTTGCAGGGGATCAGTTGATGAAAACGGCAATGCACTTTCATTGGAGCACAAAGTGATATGCCAGGATATAAGAAATCAATACAGGAACAGCAACAAAGCGACAGGAGGAATTGCAGGAGGCATTAATACCGAATATGCAATTCCTGATATGCGCATCAATGGTCTTTTACGAAACCTTTATTTACCAGTTTCCTATTGGCGTTCGGTATATCATTCTACGAATTGTTTTGCCCACGAATCTTTTATCGACGAATTGGCGCATGCAGCAAAAAAAGACCCGTTGCATTTCAGGCTGGCACTTCTTAAAGATAACGAAAGATACAGTCGCGCAATAAAAACAGTAGCCGAAAAATCAAACTGGGACAGCATAGCAAAAGATATCGGAAAAGGTGTAGCGGTTATGGAAAGATCAGGCGCAGTGGTAGCAATGGTAACTGAAGTGAAAAGGATAAATGGAAAAATAGTACCGGTAAAAATAACCACTGCAATAGATGTTGGCACTCCTGTAAACCCTGATATTATCAAAGCGCAAACAGAGGGTTGCATCGTAATGGGATTAACGGCAACCTATAAAAGCGGTATCAGCATTGATAAAGGTAGAGTTGCTGATACCAACTTTGACAAGTATAAAATGTTGCGCATCAATGAAGTCCCCGAAATGGAAATTATTGTAATCAATAGCACAGCTCATCCCGAAGGTGCGGGTGAAGGAGCACTTCCTGCTGTGGCTCCGTCTGTAACAAATGCCATTTTTAACCTAACCGGCAAACGCATTCGCTCTCTTCCTTTTGATTTGAGTGAAGTGTGAATGAGAGGATTAAAAACCGTTGTTATTTGTTGGTTTACAGGAAGCTATACTATTTTTATTCTACCGGATGAGTATAGTTTCAATTCAACACTTTTTCGTTTGGTCAATTGTTAATTTCTTAGCCAAAACTTTCAACTTTAGCTTTCACTGTTTTTACAAAATCCTCTTTCAAGTCTACAAGTTTATCCTTGCTTTCGTTGATTTTATCCTGTACATCAGAAACGATCTCGTGTACATCTGATACAATCTTTTCTCCTTTTCTTCTTAGTTTTCTCCTTGTTCTTGAACCACTAGCCGGAGCCATTAAAATTCCGCTTACACAACCTAAAGCTGCACCGGTTGCAAATGCTGTCAGTATTTTTGTTGTATTATTCATAAAATAATTTTTGAGTTTTTAATAGATGCAAGTTAGAAGTTGACTTATGTTGAAAGAATGACAATCCTCAGCGCTTGGGGTGATAGTTGTCAGGGCAGCAAAATTGGTGGAATCGATATTACTGTGCCTTCTTTTTTTGTTTCTCTAATTTTCTGAAATAACCCCTGAATAAAAAATTATGTTTAAGAGCTTCCATATTACTATTAAAACCATCAGTGCCTTTTTGAATATTATCAAGACTGGTTTCTAATTTTTTAACCATCATCGAATCCTTAAGTAAAGCATTCACTGTTCCCTTGCCTTGTGAAACATCCTCCTGAACGCCTTTCACCAATTTATTTATTTCAAGAGTGATTGAATCGGCTTCATTCCCAACTTTATTAATGGTCAGTATCGCATCATTTAAATTCTTTACCAAAGAAGTATCCTTTAAAATAGCGCCCAAAGAGCCTTCGCCATTTTTCACCCCCAGTATTATTTCATCCAGGTCATCGGCCATCTTCACAGCCCTTCCTGTTGTTGAGCGTATGTTTGCAACGGAAATCCTGAGATTTTTCGGGATCGATTCATCATTTAATAAGTTCCACAATGCACTGCTTTTATTGATACGTTCAACGGTGATTCTTAATCCAGATGCGATTTTAGCTACATCGCTATTGGTATTATAGAGCGTTTCCAGGATTTCATCAGTATTTACTGCTTTTTTTACAGGGAGAATATCATCATCTTTAGCTAATACAGCAGGAATTTTTGAGGGAGAAATATTTACGACCTTATTACCTACCAGTTTTCAGTTATACTGGACACAGGTATTCGATAATCTTGCTTTCACGGATGTATTACCTGCCTTTTTCAAA
>DAHXOZ010000196.1 GCA_027364635.1 bacterium
GCAGAAGTTTTTTATTTTACTGATATCTTCATTCAACATTTATGATATTATCAGAAAAAATACCCGTTTTTGGTTTAAAAAATAATAGATCCCATTAAATGTTGCTTAATTATGTTTAAAAAAAGAAAGAAAATAATCAACTGATTTTAGCAAACGGCTTCCGTACCAACTGAACATTTCTCCATCAACAATTTCAATTTTTATATCTGGATTCAATTTTTCAATTTCTCTTTTATGTTTTTCATTAAAAGGGTAGGGCTCCGATGAAAGAAGAATTAATTCTGTATTTATTTTCTTTAATTCATCTAAAGAAATTTCCGGGTAGCGATCCAGGTTTGCAAAAACATTTTCGAAGCCGGCATATTTCAGCATATCATTTATAAACGTCTGACTGGCCGCAACCATCCACGGATCTTTCCAGATAAAATAGGCGGCACGTATTTTTCTTTTTTCAGCTCCCGTTTTCTTTAATTTTTCAAACCCTTCTTTGATCTTCAAACTCAATGACGAAGCTTGCTGCTGACGCTGAGTCAGCTTGCCGATATCGTTGATCATTTTTATTGCTTCATCAAGATTGTTGACATCGGTAACCCATACATTGTATTTTTTACTCAGTTGTTCTATCTGTTCTTTTACATTTTCCTCTTTATTGGCAATGATAAGATCAGGAGACAGTTCCTCAATTTTTTCCAGGTTGATGTTTTTTGTTCCCCCAACCCTTGTTTTTTGATGAAACCATCCCGAAGGATGAATACAAAACTTGGTTATACCGACTACTTCTTCCTCAAAACCTAAATAAGCAAGTAATTCTGTTTGAGAGGGAACCAAAGAAATGATGCGGGAATATTTTTTTTGAACGGGTATTTTTTCTGATAATATCATAAATGTTGAATGAAGATATCAGTAAAATAAAAAACTTCTGCAATCTTTCGACTGCAGAAGTAAATTTTTTAACTGCTTCGTAGCAGCTTCCCTGGGATTTTTACCGGGTAAGTCGACCGGTAATTTTAGGTTTTACAAGGATAAGATTCAGTTCTCCCAGTGATTTTGGACGGTTTTCATAAGGATGAATTCTGTAGTTTTGAAAATTTTACCTCTCAAAACAAATCGGTTTTATTTTCCTCTTTACTTTTTGCAAAGAGATGATATTGGATAAAAATAGAAGTTGACTGATATTGGATTTTTCAGATTTTCAAGGAATTTGGATAGATTCTGTCTTTGATTGGATTTTTGGATATTTTTTTGATTAATGCCTGCCACAACATCAATCAACTTCTGGAACAAAGATAGAAGTTCTCTGTTCCTGCAAAAGGGCAAGATTGCCCTTTTTTGAGCCCAATAGAATTACGGTGTAAATCGTAAGATGCACAAATTAGCAAAGGTGCGATTACTATTTTAAGTATAGTAAAAATACGATTCCTGGTGCTGAATATTTGGAAGAAATAAAAATAAAAATCAGGATTATTTCTTTGTTTACTGTAAATGAAATCAGGTTTTAATTTCAATAAAATCCTTATTTAGCAAGGCTTTGAATAATGTCGTACTTGGTAACAATATGATAATTGCCTGTTTCATCTTTGCTCAATACAGCACCATTATGTTTTGAAATCAGGCTACTTAATTTTTCAACAGGCATATCAAAAGAAACAACCGGGTATTCTTTTTCCATTACAGAAGCAACAGTTTGCTCTTTGATTTCAGGGTCAGACAAAATTTTATTGAATAACCCCCCCTCGCTTAATGATCCTACAATTCCTTCGCCATTCATTACCGGAATATTTTCAATATCATATTTACGCATCAGGTCGATAGCTTCTGCTACTGTTTGTTCTGGTTTTATAGTAACCAATTTCTGGTTTCCCCTTCCTGACACCAAATCTTTGAAGGTCTTTACCTCCAAAAATCCGCGTTCCATCATCCATTCGTCGTTATAAATTTTGCCTACATAGCGGCTTCCATGATCATGAAAAATGCAAACCACCACATCGCCTTTCTTCACTTTATCTTTCAATTGCATTAATCCCTGTAAACAACTTCCTGCACTGTAGCCACAAAATAATCCTTCTTCTTTTGCAATTCGCCTTGCCATTACGGCGCCATCCTTATCAGTTACTTTTACAAACTCATCAATATATTGCTTATCGTAATTGGCCGGTACAAAATCTTCACCAAAACCTTCACTGATGTAAGGATACACTTCCGTTTGATCCAGTTCGCCTGTATCAAAGTATTTTTTCAATAAAGAGCCATAACTATCTATTGCCCATACTTTTATTTCCGGATTTTTTTCTTTCAGATATTTACCGGTTCCCACAATTGTGCCGCAAGTACCACTGGCAACTAACAGGTGAGTAACCTTGCCTTCGGTCTGTTCCCAAATTTCAGGTCCGGTTTGTTCATAATGAGCCAGCCGGTTGGCAAGGTTGTCATATTGATTTACATACCACGAATTGGGTACTTCTGAAGCAAGTCTTTTAGATACCGAATAATAGGAGCGGGGATCTTCGGGCTCTACATTTGTTGGGCAAACGATTACTTCGGCACCAACGGCTTTTAAAATATCAGCTTTTTCTTTTGATTGTTTATCAGTAGTGGTGAAAATACATTTATAGCCTTTTACGATCGCTGCCAACGCAAGCCCCATACCGGTATTGCCTGATGTTCCTTCAATGATAGTTCCACCGGGTTTTATCTTTCCTTCCTGTTCAGCTACTTCAAGCATTTTTACAGCCATCCGGTCTTTGATGGAATTACCAGGATTGAAGTATTCAACTTTAGCTAAAACAGTGCAAGGTAAATTTTTGGTGATTTTATTTAATTGAATAAGAGGCGTATTTCCGATCGTTTCTAAAATGTTCTTCTTCCACATAATTTTTTTTGCTAAGGTAAAAAAAATAGGGGAGAGCTGACTTTCAGAAATTATGGAATCCTGTCAGAATGTACCTGAAATACTATTTCTTTTTCTTTCTTTCTCCTTCAGTTTCCTTTTTGTTGTGGGTGATGTCGTCACCTTTAAAACTTTGCTCTTCATTTTTTCTGCTGTCAAGATCATCTCTTATATCGGGACGGTGCGAGTTCCTGTCTTCGGGTCTTTTAGTGATTTTATTTGTTGCCATTGTATTTATTTTTTAAAGAAGGTAATAAAAACTATGCCACAAATTGAAAAAGAAAAATGACTTTTAGGAACCTATTTTTTAGAAACAATCCGGGCATTTGGCTTCATCAGTTCCAGGGCTTTATTTACAGTAGCGTCAAATTGATTAATCACTTCATAGTAACCTTCTGTGCGCCATATTTCGCGGGCTGTTAATGCTTTAATTTCTCTTTTTAGAATTGATTTTTCCTGTTGATTCATCAAGTTTAAACTTACAGAATCCTTTTCGGCAAAGGCTTTTAATTCGTTTAAAGTTTCGTCATTCACCTGGTAATTTTTATCAAATTGTTTCGGAGAAGAATACTGATTAAATTCTTTTTCGTTTCGCAAAAAGTTTTTATAAACAAAGCTGTTAAGGGTTCCATACATCATAGCATGCATCACATCTTTTGTATACATTGTCGTGTCGTAAGGAACGAAAACATCCGGAGTAATACCGCCACCGCCGTATAATATTTTTCCTGAAGCAGTAGAATATTTTTTTTCATTGGTATGTTTAATAGAATCTGCTGAGGTCATTTCACCATCTTTAAACCGGTCGATCAGATCATGATCATATGCTTCAATTCCATTTTTATATGACTTTTGAATACTTCGTCCAAGTGGGGTATAATATCTTGCAACAGTAAGTCTCAATCCAGATCCGTCACTAAGTTGGTATTGCTCCTGCACCAGGCCTTTTCCAAAGGTTCGTCTTCCTACAATGGTAGCGCGTTCCCAATCCTGTAAAGCCCCGGTTAATATTTCGCTGGCCGAAGCAGTTCCTTCATTCACCAATACAATTAATTTCCCTTTTTCAAAAGCGCCATCTTTCTGGCAACGATATTCCTTCCTGGGTGAATGAGCGCCTTCAGTATAGGTGATCAGTTTATTTCCATCCAAAAATTCATCGGCAATATTGGTGGCTTGTGTAAGAATTCCTCCGCCATTATCCCTCAAATCAAGAATCAAACTTTTCATTCCCTGCTTTTGTAATGACTGAAGGGAATTCATAAACTCCTGGTAAGTAGTTTCAGAAAATTTATTAAGCCGGATGTAACCAACTGTATCAGCGATCATGTAAGCAGCATCAAGGCTATAAAGAGGAACCGGCCCACGAACGATTGTCACTGGCTTTTCTGTGCCGTTTCTAAATACAGTAATCGTTACCGGCTGGCCGGCATCACCTTCTATCAGTTTTCTCAATCTTTGTGAAGTAATATTAATGCCAGCCACGAGAGAATCACCTACTTTAATTAATTGATCGCCGATCAATAAACCCGCTTTTTCAGAAGGGCCTTTAGGTAAAATATTTACAATATTTACAGTATCATTTATAATGTTAAATTCTATACCGATTCCAAAAAACTGGCCTTCCAGGTCCTCGTTTACTGCTTTTAATTCCTGTGCCGGCAAATAAACAGAATGAGGATCAAGTTTTGAAAGAACGGTTTGTATCGCAAAATTGCCCAAAGAATCTATGTTTTCTTTATCTACATATTTCCTTTTAATCAAATCAAGAACCTGGGTTACTGGTTTCTCTTTTTCGACAAAGAAAATGCCGCTATCCGGCATGTTCTCTTTAATTCTGTAACCTATAAACATGCCAGCCACAATACACAAACTAAGTAATAACGGAAGCCAAACCTGTAATTTTTTATTGCGCATATTTTTGTTTGTTCTAATTTTATTTTTTTAAGAAGTGCAAATTTCCTCAATAAACGTGATAAAATGATACCTTCCATAAAATTGATTGCTGATAGCGGTTCTACAAAAACTGAGTGGTGCCTTTTAAAAAATAACAAAAAAACTTTGTTTACTACCCAGGGAATGAGCCCGTATTTTGTGAATGCTGTGCAGGTAGAAGAAATCATTCGCAAGGAAGTTTTTCCTTTTATTACAAAAGAGAAAGTTGGGGAAATATACTTTTATGGAACCGGATGCAAAAATCCTGCGAATAAAAAAATGTTTAAAAATATTTTTAGTAAACTATTTCCCGATGCAGCAATTGTGGTTGATAACGATCTTTCAGGAGCAGCCAAAGCATTATGTGGAGATGAAAAAGGAATTGCCTGTATTTTGGGAACAGGTTCCAATTCATGCTATTATAATGGAAAAAAAATAGTAAAGAATAGCCCCGGGCTTGGTTTTATTTTAGGTGATGAGGGAAGTGGCGCTTACCTGGGCAAAAAAGTAATTCAACATTATTTATACAACATTTTTGATGAGGATTTGCGTGCAAGATTTGACGCCCGATTTGTAACTACTGAAACAGAGATTATCGAATCGGTTTATAAAAAACCTTTGCCCAACCGATATCTAGCCTCGTTTGCAATTTTCCTGGCTGAAAATCGTGGCCATTATATGATTGAAAATATTATTGAAGACGGTATCAATGATTTTTTTTACACACATATTATAAGTTACAAGGAAAGTTCAAAATTGCCCATTCATTTCACCGGCGGAATTGCTTATGGATTTCAGGAAGTCGTGAAACAACTTTGTTTCAATTATGATTTGCAGGTTGGTAATATTTTGAGAAGCCCGATGGAAGGATTGATTAAATACCATAGCACCAATTAAAAATTAAAAATTACGAATTACAAATGATCAGTGCGCAATTTTTAATTCGTAATTCGTAATTTTTAATTCCCTTCACTGCGTTAACCAATTCTTATAATAAAAGGCTAATTAATATTTTGATGTGCTAAGAGTAACTTAGCGTATAAAAATACTACTATGCCCAACATTAAACAATCAGA
>DAHXOZ010000197.1 GCA_027364635.1 bacterium
AAAAAACTGATCTTGAATTAGTCATCTATTCAGACAGCAATTATGTGGTGAAAGCCGTAATGCAAAAATGGTTGGATAAGTGGATCAAGACAAACTTTAAAGGTGGTATAAAAAACAGTGATTTGTGGCTTAGGTATTATGCACTTTCAAAAAAACACCGAATACATTTTAAATGGGTAAAAGGCCACGCAGAAAATGAGTTGAATAACCGTTGCGATGAATTGGCTACCGAAGCGGCCGATGGAAAACATTTGTTGGTAGATGAGGGATATGAGAAGGTGGCGGGACGATAGTTTAGGATAGTTTAGTTTAGAATGGTTTAGGTAGTTTAGGAGTCCTACAAAACAAAAATCAGCCCAAAAAGTTGGTTTACTATTGAAATGAAAATGAAGAAAATTTGTTAACAACTTAATTGCCCATTTGCCCGATTTGCCTTTATTTTCGCCCTAAAGGAAAAATTTAAATTGTTTATTTTTGCTAAAAATCAGAACATGAAAAATACAAAACAACTTGCAGGAAGTTTTATTTTATTAATTGTTATTGCCTCTTTATACAGGATTATGCCGGGGCGTCCGTTAGGATTTTCTCCTATGATCGCTATGGCCGTTTTCGGCGGAGCGGTGATAAAAGATAAAAAGTTTGCTTTCCTTTTGCCGCTTTTGGCCATGTTTGTTTCTGATGGTTTGTATCAACTTTTATATATCAACGGCGTGGGTAATATTCCCGGCTTCTATGAAGGACAGGCAACTAATTATATTTTATTTGGCGGGCTTACTGTCTTTGGATTTTTTATTAAAAATTTCAATATCAAAAGAATCGTCATTGCTTCTCTTTCTGCTCCAACCGCGTATTTTTTAATTTCTAATTTTTTGGTTTGGGCCAGTTCATCTCCGTTATCCGGGTTGGGAAGACCCAAAACTTTTAGTGGATTGATGATGTGCTACTCTGATGGATTACCATTTTATCCATGGAGCGTAGTTTCAACATTTATCTTTTCAGCCATACTTTTTGGAAGTTATTATTTTATCTCTAAGCCTTCAACAGAAAACGTTTTAGTAAAATAACCCAAATGTTGAAAAACCTGATACCTCATACCTCATACCTGAAACCTCATACCTGATACCTGATACCTCATACCTCATAAATCATGGCGCATCATAATAACACCGGAGTTCTTGGAGAAAAGATGGCTGCCAAATATCTTACAGAAAAAGGCTTCACGATTCTTCATCAAAACTGGAGGCACAGCCATTGGGAAGTAGATGTAATTGCTTCTTTAAATAATATCCTGCACTTTATTGAAGTAAAAACAAGAAGAACACAAAAGTTTGGTTATCCGGAGGATGATGTGACCAAAAAGAAAATTCAAAATCTTATTAATGCTTCAGAGGAATTTCTTTTTATAAATCCGGAGTGGAAACTGATTCAGTTTGATATTCTCTCTATAACACTTTTAAAAGACAAACCTGCGGAATATTTTTTTATTGAAGACGTTTACATTTCACCCGGCAGCTAACTCATTAAATCAGCCAAAACAATTGCTGTCACTGCTTCCAGCACTACAGGAACCCGCAAAGCAATGCAAAGATCATGTCTTCCTTTTACAGAAAAAGATTCTATATTTCCGGTTTCAACATTTAATGTTTCCTGCACCTGAGGCGTTGAAGAAGTAGGCTTTACCACAATACGGAAAACCAATTCATTTCCATTGGTTATTCCTCCCAGAATTCCGCCGGCGTTATTGGTTTCAGTTTTCCCGTCCATATTAAGTAATGAATCGTTATGCTCGCTTCCAAACATGCGTGCTGCAGCAAAGCCGGCACCAAACTCAATTCCTTTAACTGCCGGAATGGAAAATACGGCATGACTGATCAAAGACTCCGCTGAATCAAAAAACGGTTCTCCCAAACCAAGCGGCAAGTTGGAAACACGGCACTCCACAATTCCACCAATAGAATCCTTAGCATCAATCGCTTTTTGCAAACCTTTATCCAAATCTTTTTCTCCTCCGATCTCCAGGATAGAAGCATGAATTTCAATGTTGTCTTCAGGAGCTAAAAAAGCAATTACTTTTTTGGCCACCACACCTGCCGCCACCAAAGCAACTGTTAGTCTTCCGCTGAAATGCCCGCCACCGCGAAAGTCCTCAAAACCATTAAATTTTTTATGTGCTACAAAATCAGCATGCCCCGGGCGGGGAACGGCTCTTTGTTTTTCATAATCGCCGCTTCTTGTATTGCTGTTTTTAAATAAAATCGTAATCGGCGCCCCCGTACTTTTATCATTGAAAACGCCACTGATAATTTCCGGAATATCATCTTCTTTTCGCGGCGTGGTTCCTTTGGCGCCGGGTTTTCTACGGTCGATATCTTCTTTAAAATCAGCAGGAGCAATTGAAATCCCCGGTGGGCAGCCGTCAATTACAATCCCTACATATTCGCCGTGCGATTGTCCCAATATCTGCACCCGAAAATTTCTTCCAAAAGAATTCATATAAATAAGTTTACTCTAAACAATCTAAACCCCTTAACCTCTAAACTCCTAAACCACCTCCAATCAATATCCATATTCCCTTAAATGAATTTCATTATCACGCCATTTAGGCCTCACTTTCACAAACAATTCCAAAAACACTTTGCGGCCAATAAATTCTTCAATGTCCTTCCGGGCAAGTGTTCCCAGTTCTTTAATCATCTTTCCACCTTGCCCTAAAACAATGCCTTTCTGTGTTTCACGCTGAACAATAATATCTGCCGTGATCTTTGTAAGCGTTGTTTTTTCTTTAAATTGTTGCACCAGCACCGTTGTGTGATAAGGAATTTCTTCCTGGTACAAATAAAATATTTTTTCACGGATCAATTCACTGACAAAAAACTTCATCGGCAGATCGCTCAAATTGTCATCCGCATAAAAAGGGGCTCCTTCGGGAAGAAATAAGAGAATCTCTTCTAATAATTCCTGAATGCCCAAATTTTTTAAAGCAGAAATAACCACCACCTTATTACAATATTTTTTATCAGCAAAGAAGGCAATTGCTTTATCAACCGTTTCTTTCGAAGCAAGGTCAACCTTATTAATAACCACTATTGCCGCCACTTTCAGCGAAAGTGCAGCAAACATTTCATCTGCTTCAACGAGATCATCTTTGATATCTACGATCAACAGAGCCACATCAGCGTCTTCCAGACTGCTTTTCACTGCCTGCATCATTTTTTCATGCAGCTTGTATTTTGGCTCGATGATGCCCGGCGTATCAGAAAAAATAACCTGGTAATCTTTTGCGTTCAGAATTCCTTTAATACGATGACGGGTAGTTTGCACTTTCGGAGAAACTATTGCCAGCTTCTCTCCCATCAAGGCATTCAGCAAAGTGCTTTTACCGGCGTTTGGTTTCCCAAAAATATTTACAAATCCCGATTTCATAATTCCTGCGAAATTAATTCTTTGAAAATAAAAAAAGTACAATCAATTCTTTGGTGATTCAGATGGGTCTGTACCAAACCTGCATAAAAAGAATTCAATTATTTCAAAAAAAGAACATAAGATTGCAATAGGCCAGATAAAAAGTAATTAATAAATGGAAACGATTAATACTCTTTTTGGATCAGGGACTGATCTGAATTCATTACAGATGTGTTTGCGCGCAATCGCCGTTTTTTTTCTGACACTTATTCTTATTCGTTTTACGGGTATGAGGGTGTTTGGAATTAAAACCGCTTTCGACACGTGTATCATCATCATGCTTGGAGCAGTGCTGAGCCGCGCAGTGGTAGGCGCTTCCCCCTTCATCCCTACCATTCTTGCTTCGGCCACTTTGGTAATTATTCATAAAATCATCGCAAGGTTAAGTGTGAGCAATCAACGCATCAGTCATATGGTAAAAGGAAAGCCACTTTCAATCTATAAGGATGGTATCCTTAATGAAAAAAATCTTAAAAGATGTTCTTTAAGTTTTGGTGATGTGATGGAAGAGGTACGCTTAAATGCTAACTATAATTCCCTTGAAAATATAGAAGAAATATTTATGGAAAGAACCGGCGAAATAAGTGTGATAAAAAAAAGAAAGTGTAAAATAAGAATGGTGTGTTTTTGTTGCTTTACTGTTTTTTACCCCAGCCCCATGTTAAAAATGCAGGAAAAGCCTGTCCCCACGTTGTCACATCATGTTTGCCCTCTTTTAACTCAAGATAGCAGATATCCCTTTCCCGATCATAGCCTTTTTGTACCAGTTCATTAATCAATGCAAGCGTGTCATCAATAGAATCTATAATGCCATTATTATTTCTGTCAGCAGTTTCATCTAAAGTGCCGGTTTCAAAAAAGAATTTTAACCACGGATAATATTTCCCGTCTCTTATCTCAATTTGCATGATGCGGTGTTTGGTTTCATCAAAAGCCGGATCATCCTGCGAAACAGAACGCCACCAAAAAGATCCACTAAATACACCCACTTTTGAAAATTCATTCGGATGATTCCACACAATATCCAGCGCACTTAATCCGCCCAAAGAAAAACCGCAAAAAGATTTGGATTTAAAAGAAGAAGATTTAAAAATTTTTCTGATAAGAGGGAGCAATTCCTGTAAAACAAAGCGAGTATATACTTTCGCTTTCGTGCCCTGGCCTTTATCATTTAAAATATTAGCTGTGCCATATTCATTTTTTCTGTCAGTACCACAATGAATACCCACACAAAACAAAGAAGTTATTTTATCCTCTTCATATAACTTATTGAGAATACTTTCAAAATCCATGGTAATAAGATCCTGTCCGTCATTAATCAACAGCAAATCAGATTCATTCAAATTATTATTTCCGGGTGGAAAATAAAAATCAACAATAACTTTTCTTTGCAAAAATGTAGAAATCAGGATTTGCCTTTCAGTTCGGTTTTCAATTTGCATCGCTCCAAAAATAATACAATTATGCGCGAAAATATTTTCAACTTTAATGAAAAAGTTTTTTATTTAGATTTGAGTATTCATTTATCAAAACGTAACGTTATGAAAAAATTACTGCTAATTGCATTTCTTTTCCAGGCTTCTTTTGTTTTTTCACAGGCTACAGGCGAAGCTACTATCCTTAAAACTTATAAAGTACATGGTTATATCGATGGTGTTCGCCTAGACAGCATTGATGCTGGTTACGCCATATTTGGCACCAGGATGGAATGGGAATTTTTTGATTATGGCCAAAACAAAAAAGTAAAAGATAGGTTGATCAAGGATAAAAAAGGGGTGCCATTGATTTTTCCTAACTACGACTATTATATTTTTAAGATTAATTTCTTTCATTATAACGGCTGGGATGTTGTTCCCGATTCGGTAATCAATCTTTTGAAGAAGCGTAAGTAACTATTCGCTGCAACAGCAAACCAACAATTTTTTGATTTTTTTATTTCGATACATAACCCACTTCGGTTTGCAAAGCCTCAATCGCATTGGATAAATAAACCATTGGCGCATTCCAGTTAATCGCAATTTCATTGGAAGCATACGCGCAGGAAATGTCTGCATAAGCCGTTTCAGGTTCTGTAAAATCATAATGGCAATGGTCCTGCATTCCGGGATTAGGGCCACCAGCCATCAACCCGGGAACCGGATCGGTAACTCCATCAGCAACTGATTGACGATGATGTGGATTCATGGTAGAATGGCTGCCGATACCGGTAACAAAACAATAGCCTGTTGCATTTCTTCCCAATAAATAATCCAAATTGGTTAATGCGTAATCAACATATTTTTTGTTATGCGTAAGTTGATAAGCATTGATCAATAAAATGCCCTGGTTGGCTGCAGTACCGTTTCCGCCCCAGGTAAAATCCCATTTATTTTGACCCATTA
>DAHXOZ010000198.1 GCA_027364635.1 bacterium
TTTTGGCTTTCAATAAACAACAAATCATCCAGGTGTACTTTTATGTTTTTTCTGTCGGCCCGCAAATAGATAAAGTCTGTTTCTTTTTCTTTTGGAGCTGCATTATTGATCAAGTCTTTGTCACCTTCATTTACCTGCAACCTCATCATTTTATTTACCGATTTTAAAAACCTTTCAAATGAAATGGGTTTTAATAAATAATCTACTGCATTAAGGTCAAAACCCTCCACTGCAAATTTTCTAAAAGCTGTAGTGAAAATTACTTTTGGCGGGTTTGCGAGCGTACGCATAAAGTCGGTACCTAAAATAAAAGGCATTTGTATGTCAAGAAATAAAAGATCAACATCATTAGCCTGAAGTAAGGTGAGTGCATCAACAGCATTGCTACAGGTGCCAATTAGGTTAAACAGCGTAACAGAGCGGATGTACTTCTCTATCAGGCGAAGCGCCGGCGGCTCGTCATCCACTGCAATACATGATATTTGTTTATTATGTAGCATTACCCGTTTTTTTTAAAATGCTTTTCGTTAGGTTTTGCTGTTAATTATTTTCTCGTTAATGGTACCTGCATATTTACTGTAAAAGTATGCAGAGTTGGCTCAATCAAAAGATAATGCTCATTTGTATACAAAAGTTCCAGTCTTTTCTGCACATTGATCAAGCCGATCCCTTTTTTATTTACAATTGATTCCGCCGGTTTATTGTTGGTTAAAGTAAAATGAAGCATTTCCTCATCTGCCTGGATAAATAATTTAATCCATGGGCTTCTCAACATTTTACTGGTACCATGTTTAAAACTATTTTCAATAAAGGGTATCATTAACAAAGGAGCAATCATTTTATTGCTGCAATCGCCTGTTATTTTTACTTCTATTTCAAGCTGTTCATAACGAACCTTTTCTAATTCAACATAGTCCTTTATCAAATTTATCTCATCGTTCAAAGTCACTTCGGGTAATTCACACTCTGTGATCATGTATTGAAGGATTTCTTCTAATTTTTTTATCAATCTTTTTGCCTCCTCAGGTTTGGTAAAGATGAAATAATAAATATTATTCAAAGTATTGAACAAAAAATGCGGACGAATCTGCGACTTTAATAACTGAAACTCTGCCTTGGCATTTTCCTGCAAAATCTGTTTCTTCTTCTGATTTTCCAGGTAATGTGCCTTAAGAGTTTTTACGATAATAAAAAAAATACAAACGGACGTTGGTCCCATAGTAAAAAAGTTCAGGGCATCGCCCCAGAAAACATTAAAAACTTTGTTATAGGGAAATCGCGCCAGGTTAAACAAGTGATATATCACATAAAAAGAGATGGTGAGGTCAATAGCGCTGATGCACAATACGAAGAGCGAAAAGACAAAATATTTTTTGGGGTTGAAATATCGGGGAATGAGAAAATACACAATCGAATAACAAAAAAATATTTCGAGTGAAAGATGAATAAGAAGCAGCACACTGATATGGATGAACTTTTGGCTAAGGCTCATCAGCTTGTAATATTGATTGAGCCAGACGATAAAGAAAAAGAAGAGAAATCTTACCAGCCAAAGGGTGGCATGACGCGGAATGTTTTTTGGAAATCGATCTGAAAAGATAAAATTATAAAACCACTTATTTTTATTTTTTGCCAGGATGTCCATCGTTTTATATTTTAAAGGAATTCGACAATTCTATTTTTGTAAAAAAGGTAAACCTTCCCTTGCTGCCGCTCAGGCTCGTTTCTTCTGTCATCTTTTTAAAAGGCGCAAGTCTTTTTTCTATCGACTTCATAATACTTTCCAGTTGTTGACCGGGCATCCCTGCATTTTTAAAATCATATAACACTCCAAATTCCAACAGGCTGTTTTTTTCGGTAATCAAAATGTAAACTTCTTCGCTTGCAGATTGGCGCGCTTCCGACAATATATTTTCAAGAATACCGAAAATCATAAGTGGCGGAATAAATTTTAAACCCAGTTCATCACTAATGGTTTCTTTTAAAACAATCAAATTGGCTCTTTGTTTTTTTACTATATCTATATAATTCCTGATTGTTATCAACTCCTTGTATAGCTCAACCTTTTCATTGGCCGCTTCGTAGAGAATGTAGCTGAGTACATCCGACAGACTCAAAAGCAGCCTTCCTGCTCTCTCGCGCGATATATCTATTTGTTCGTAAAGAGTATTTAGAGAATTAAATAAAAATATGGGATAAACCGTTGATTTCAGCAGTTTTAGTTCGTTCTGAATTTTTTGTTTATAGAGCTCGGTCGTTTCTGCAATTTGCAGGTACCAACTTTTGATCACCAGAATCGCTATAACAACACCTGTCAGTAAAATGGTAAAGACCAGTGAGTGAAAATAAGCAAGTTGCAGGTTTTCGGATACTTCTTCTGAGCTTCCTCCACCTGGTGATAGAAGAAACGTATTTAATAAAGCAACAATTAAAATATTTAAAATAGCTCCGGCAAAGACGGCAACGGAGATGATGATAATATTTTTTCTGGCAGCAGGATCGTGGAAAAGACTAAGAAGAAAATAAGTGGAAACAATTGAAACCGGGATAAAACAAATTATCCATTTCAACGAAATTATGTAAAGAGTGGAAGTTATTAAATCTTTCGGCTTATAAGGATAGGCGCCGGTTATGAAACAAATTACAGAAAAAAAAAGCCAAAAGGATATATGTCTTGCCAGGATAAATCTTCGATCATTTGAAAATATAAACTGATGGGTATTCACAAACGATCCTTTCTGTAAAGATATACAGCCAAATCTACATACCGGGTGTTTTTAAACAGAAACCGCCTATTCGTATACGAATGGCATTCGTCCACGAAAATGTATATATCAGGCAGGGATAAATGAAAAGTATAGCTGTAAACAGGTAGCCCGGATAAATAGAAAAAATAATATGTAAACAGCCATTAGTTTAGCAACAGAACATTAAAATAAACTTTAAAAATATTATTATGAAAAGAAAAATTAGGTTGAGTATAATATTCAAGGCTACTTTTGCTTTGGTATTAGTAACAGCATTATTTAGCTGTAAAAAGAATCCGCCGGTCGACGACTCTGGTTACAATTTAAATGTAATTCTTCGTGGAGATGCTAAATCAATGCCCGGAAGCTCGGGTTACATTGAGTTTCGGCAAGATCCAGATACTGCGAGGATTATTGACCTCAACACATTTGTGCACAACCTTGAGCCAAATCATTCTTATTTACTCCAACGTGCGGTTAATCCTATAACGGATCCGGATTGTTCGAGTACTGTGTGGCTCACACTGGGTTTAGGCTTGACACCACAGGATATTAAGACCGATAGTCATGGTGATGGCCATGCTGATTTGTGGCGTGCTGTTACCTCCATAGCACGCGGAACACAATTTCACATTCATTTTCAAATTGTAGACAAGGTAACAATGACGACAGTATTAACGAGCGATTGTTATGATTATAAGGTAAGATAATAGTTAAATTTCCCTATGTATGATGATCACTTCATATGGTTACAGTAATTCGATATTATTGCTGCAACGAATGTGCAAATTGTGCAGGTAAGTTTCGGTTGGCAATATGTAGGAGGCGACAAGAAACAAGAAACATGTTCTTAAATCAAGGAAGAGTGACGTTAACAGGTCCCGTTTCTACGGGACTTTTTTTATAAAATTAAAATAAAAATCTTTGTTATTTATTTGCTACCATCAAAAAATAGCACTATTCTTAAAATAATCTATTTATTTTCCTGTAAGGATTTTGATTACAGCTCCTTGCTTTCTTTGTCACAGCCGAGTCTCTCGCAGAGGACTCGGCGTATTTGGACTGTTCTATTTATTGTACGCCGAGTCCCTTTCAGGAGACTCGGCTGGGATTGAAATCATCCTCGCTTAATGTGTAGTGGCTGCAGCTTTTTTTTTCTTCCAGTCGATGAAGCTTATTGGTGCCGGGAATATGAACGATCTATGGCTTTTGCGCAAGCAACCAGGCTAATTCAATTTGTGCGGTGGTTGCATGCATACTTTGTGCAATCTTGCCAGCCAAATCTACTAGTTGCTGATTGGCCTTGCGTACTTCAGCACTAAAGCGCGGGATAGTATTACGAATATCACCGGCTTCGAACGAGCGTTCTCCTCCACTTTTCTCATAAGAAACCTATTACCAAGCGCGCTGAAAGGAACATTCGTCCCCTGTAAGTGAGGATACAACAGGGACAAATGAAAAGTATAGATGCAAATGCGGCTTCGGTGTAAATAAAAGAAATTTCCAATAAACAGGATTTAGTTTAGCAATTGATCACGGTCTTTCAGTTTTCAATCACCTAAAAATTAAAATTATGAAAACAGTCTTCATCCACAGTGTTTGCCTCGCTTTGGCAATCACACTTACAAAGGCGCAAACAAATGCTGGAAAAGCTGGTACCAATCAAATTGTTTATCACTCTTCCATCAGCCTTGCTACAACAAATGATGTTTCTGAAAAACGCTATCGCCCTGTCAAACCAACGGCAATTGTTGATATACCAGAGAAAATAACTAAAACTTTCAAAAAAATGTTTTCCGGCGAAAACGAGGTAACATGGTCAAAGCATGGCAATCTGTATATGGCAATCTTTAAGCAAAAATCAAGTTCAAATCGCGTTATTTTTAATAAAAATGGTAAGGTGCTTCGGACATTAATAATAATTTCCGACGCAATCGATCAATTACCGGCAGAAGTTGCTGAGTTGATTTACAACAGTTACCCGAGTTTTTATGTAACCCACGCCTGGAAAGTTCTGCAAGATAATGATACTATATGGGTCGTAAATCTTTCAGGTAAACACAAACCAAAGTGTGTTGTTGCAAGAATAGAAAATGGCGAGATAGAGGAACTGATGAATTTTAGAAAGGCTGGTTAGTTTTTGCCGCACATCTTATTCTTGAGCCTGCCCCCCAATGTTGGCTCAAGAATAAGATGTGGCCTTAGCTTAGCCTTCTTTTGCTATTCTGTTAGGTAAAATTTAAAGCAATCAAACCTTTCCCTTTGTTGGCGCATCCGCTTGTGCCTTATCTATCACTTACCATTTTTGTGATATTTAAATTTCCCTTCAAATCACTAGCGTTTTGATGTTATAATAAAAAGTTCTTTGAAAGTATTGTCAATATTGAGTTAGAGCTGATTTGACGATGGAAACGATTTGAATTTTTGAAATTCTTTTTTCGTATAATTGATTGATAATCAATTAATATGAACGAAGGTAAATATGTATTCTCTCAAATTATGGAGTTAATTTCCTACAAAAAGTTTCAAACCCTTGTCAATCGTCATTCCGGCGAATACAAGGTGAAGGATTTTAGTTGCTGGAAACAATTTTTATGTATGGCATTTGGACAGTTAACTCACAGGGAAAGTCTTAGTGATACGATTATGTGTTTAAGAGCAAATGCGGGTAAAATGTATCATTTAGGCATTGGCGAAGTAGTGGCAAAAAGCACTCTTACAAAAGCAAATGAAAATCGTTCTTACCTCATTTATCAGGAACTGGCAATGTTGCTTATTAAAGAAGCAAAACAATTATATTTAGGCGACGATGATTTAGAAGTATCACTAAAAGGAAATGTATTTGCTATAGATGCTACTACCATTGATTTGTGCTTATCAACTTTTTATTGGGCTACTTTTCGCAGCACAAAAGGAGGAATAAAACTGCATACGCAAATAGATTTAAAAACATCTATTCCGGAATTTATCTTATTTTCAAACGCCTCTGTTCACGATGTTAATGTTCTTGATATGATATCTTTTGAGGCCAATAGTTTCTATGTTAT
>DAHXOZ010000199.1 GCA_027364635.1 bacterium
AAAAGAGTTGTTTCACAGTACTTGTAAAATAAGCCCAATTCCTACTTCTGCCTATAAAACCCCTGCAATCTTCCGGAAATTTTTTCAATTAATTTTACAAGTCCATCATCGACTTTCATTCGTCCGAAAGCGCCGGTTTGCGCCGTTTCCCAAACGTATTTTTCTGCGTCCAGTTCAATATGATTCAACTCCTCCTTGTCCGCGTCTTCACTTCCCATAAAAAAAATCGGAATAAAATTATATTCCGGTAATTCATTTTTTAAAAAGCCGGCGAGCTTAATTGTGTGCAAAATTTTATAAATGAAATAAAGATGGCCGGTAAAAATATTAGGCTGGTGAGCGGTACAAATTGTAAAGGTATTTTCATCTGAAAGTGCTTCAATATTCGCTTTTATCAGATCGCAGTTTTCAAAATTTTTATATTGGCGTGTAAACTCATCAACCAATATTTTACGATTGGTATTAAAATTCTTTCTTTCAGAAATGGCAGATTTTATTCCTTCAACACTCACAGAAAATTCATAAAAATCTTTCAATGCCGGAGCGCCACTAATGTAATCCAATACAATCTTTGTAAACTTTCCTGTTTGGGAATAAGGTAAATATTGAAATTGAAATTTCGTATCCAAGTTTTTGAATTTTTAGTTGCAAAGATAGAGGTAAAAAGGAAAGTATATTATGGGTAAAAAACCAGCCACAAAATTTAGCTGGCTTTCAATACCTCAATACAAGTTTTTAAGCTTTCTTTCCACGATGGAATACTTATTTCAAGCAACTTTCTGATTTTAGAAGTATCTAAAACCGAATACAGCGGGCGCTTTGCAGGGGTTTTATAGGCAGAAGTAGGAATTGGGCTTATTTTACAAGTACTGTGAAACAACTCTTTTATTTCTTCAGCAAATTGGTACCAGGTGGTAACACCCTCGTTGGAATAATTTACAATACCAGAAAACGTTTTTCCATTTTCCATTTGCCGAATAAATTCAATAATCGCATCTGCAAGGTCAGCCGCATAAGTAGGCGACCCCAGTTGGTCATTGACTACATTTATCTCATCTTTTTCTTTGAATAAACGCAGCATTGTTTTTACAAAATTATTACCGAAAGAAGAGTAAACCCATGATGTACGGATGATAAGTGTTGTAGGATTTTGTTCCAATGCCAGTTGCTCTCCTTTTAACTTTGACAAACCATATACATTTACCGGGCCAACCGCAGCATCTTCTTTCAAAGGGATTTCGGAACTATCATCATATACATAATCAGTGGAAATATGAATCAGCTTTACTTTGTTTTCATTGCAATTTTTTGCCAAAGAGCCTACAGCATCCGCATTAATTAAAAATGCTTTTTCTTTTTCAGATTCTGCTTTGTCAACTGCTGTATAGGCAGCACAATTAACACAATAATCGATATGATGCTTCTCAAAAAATAATTTTACCGATTCAGTATTGTCAATAGAAAGTTCTTCTTTGGAAGTAAATAAGAACTGATAAACAGGGATTTTTTTTGAAAGAATTTTTATTTCTTTGCCAAGCTGTCCATTCGCGCCAGTTATTAATATGGTTGCTGAAAATTTTTGATCAGACATTTTTGTCAATCTTTAAAAACAAAATTATGAGTGGCGTTTTGCAATAATGGATAAACACTATCTTTATCCGAAACTATAATTTTATCCGTGGGAACCTGCCAGTCAATTTGCAAAGAAGGATCGTTCCAGGCAATGCCACCTTCGCTTTCTTTGTGATAAAATTCATCACATTTGTAAAAAACTTCTGCAGTTTCGCTGATAACAGAATAGCCATGAGCAAAACCTTTTGGAACTAAAAGTTGTTTTTTATTCTCTGCAGAAAGCAAAATCGTATATGCTTTACCGTAAGTTGGAGAATTTTTTCGAATATCAACCACCGCATCAATAATTACCCCGCTTAAAACGCGTAAAAGTTTGGTTTGAGCATAAGGCTCCAATTGAAAATGCAAGCCTCTTACAACTCCAAAAGAAGATTTAGCCTGGTTATCCTGGACAAAATTGATATTAACACCTTCGCGGGAAAAAACATCCTGATTGTAACTTTCAAAAAAATAACCACGGTTATCTTCAAAAACTTTTGGTTCAAAAACCAATAAATCAGGAAATTGAGTTTTAATAAAAGGCATCAAGGATATTTTAAAACTTTACTCTAATTATTTTCGCGAATATAAATCTTTAAAGTATTCGATGGTTTTTATTAAACCAGTTTCAAATTTTGTAGTGGGCTGATAGCCTAATAAATTTTTAGCTAAAGAAATATCTGCAAGCGAGTTCCTGATATCACCTTCGCGTGGTTCGCGGTGAACAGGTTCAATAGAACTGTTCAAATATTCTTTAATTGAATGATATAAAAAGTTGACAGAATAATTTTCACCAACCGCTACATTATAAACTTTGTTTTTTGCTTCTTCATTGTCAGTAAGCATCCCTTTTACATTGACCTGCACCGCATTTTCAACAAAAGTAAAATCCCTGGTTTGTTCGCCATCGCCATTTATAAAGGCAGAAGTATTATTCATAATTGCTTTAACGAATAATGGAATTACTGCTGCATAAGGTCCGTCAGGATCCTGCCTCGGCCCAAAAATATTAAAGTAACGAAATCCCAAAACGGGAATACCGTAAGCTTTTGCAAACACAGCCGCATATAATTCATCTGCTCTTTTACTTACCGCATACGGAGAAAGGCAATTTCCTATTCTATCTTCCTTTTTAGGTAAAGTTGGTTCATCACCATACACGGATGAAGAAGAAGCATACACGAATTGCTTTACATTATTTTCAACAGCCGCTTTTAAAATATTTACAAAACCTCCAACATTCACATCATTGGTGCTTGAAGGATCTTTTATAGAACGGGGAACAGATCCCAATGCAGCCTGGTGGCTTACATAATCAATTCCTTCACATGCTTTGCGGCACGTTTCAAGGTTTCTTATATCGCCTTCCAAAAATTCGAAAGTGTTATACGCTTTTAGTATCTCAAGGTTTGATTCAAACCCGTTCGAAAAATTATCAATTACCCTAACTTTTCCGGCACCATTTTGCAATAAATACGCTGCAATATGGCTTCCGATAAATCCTGCGCCTCCGGTAACTAAAAAAGAAAGTTTGCTTAAATCCTGGTGGTGAAATGTATTTTCCAATTGTTGGTAGTTATTTGTTTAAAGACTCCAATAAGTGCGACGCAAAATTTTTCCGCCAAAAATTCCTTTAATATCAGCAATCATTGCATTTGGCTTTGTAATTCCGGCAAAATAATTATCATCCATGTTCAAATACGACTTATGCGGGACGGTAACAATTACCGCCTCATAATCATTTGAAAGTTCGGGGGTTAATTCAAAACCATATTCGTGTTTTAATTCAACGCTGCTTGCATGAGGATCGCTTACGTGCACCTGCAAAGAATAGGATTGTAATTCCTTGATAATATCGGCCACTTTTGAATTACGGATATCACTGACATTTTCTTTGAAAGTTGCGCCCATCACCAAAACTTTTGCGTTCTTCACATCGCTGGTATGTTGAATGATATGCCTCAAAACTTTCCTGGCAACATGCGCTGCCATTCCATCATTAATTACACGGCCTGCAAGTATAACCTGCGAATCGTAACCTAATTTTTGAGATTTATAAGTCAGGTAATAAGGATCAACACCAATACAGTGGCCGCCAACAAGGCCTGGTTGAAATTTTAAAAAATTCCATTTTGTTCCTGCCGCTGCCAGTACTTCAAAAGTATTGATTCCCATTTTATCAAAAATGATCGAAAGTTCATTCATCAAAGCGATGTTCAGATCACGCTGGGTATTTTCAATAATTTTTGCAGCTTCAGCAACCTTTATAGAAGAAGCACGATGGACGCCGGCTTTTACTACCAACTCATAAACCTTGGCAATGGTTTCCAAACTTTCCCCGTCACAGCCACTAACCACTTTTACAATACTCGAAAGCGTATGTTCTTTATCTCCCGGGTTTATTCTTTCAGGAGAATAGCCTAATTTAAAATCATCACACATTTTTAATCCGGATAGATCTTGAATCACCGGAAGACAATCTTCCTCTGTACAACCAGGATAAACGGTACTTTCAAACACCACATAATCTCCTTTCTTAACAACCTTTCCCATGGTTTCACTCGCTTTTAAAACGGGGGTAAGATCAGGTATATTATGCTTATCAACAGGTGTTGGAACGGCAACTATATAAAAATTTGCTTCACGAAGTTTGTCGAGGCTATTGGTAAATTCAATATTGCAATTTTCAAATGCGGATGAATCAAGTTCTTTGCTGGGATCAATTCCGTTCTGCATCAGCTTTATTCTATCCGGGTTGATATCAAAACCAATCACTGAAATTTTCTTTGCAAATTCCAATGCTATTGGCAAGCCAACATATCCAAGGCCAATTACAGCCAGTTTTTTCTTTTTATCTACTAATTCCTGGTACATCAAATATTTTTTTGCTATTTATTATAAATCATTTTAAAAAGAAGATTTCACTACAATGTTTACTTACTATCTCTTGCTCTCAAACTCCTTTGGAAGCTTATACCAATCTTCTTCAGGAAGTGATTTAAAATATTCGTAAGTAAGTTTTAAACCTTCAGCCCTGTTCACTTTGGGTTCCCAGTTCAGCAGATTTTTTGCTTTGGTGATATCGGGTTGTCTTTGTTTCGGATCATCCTGAGGCAATGGTTTATAAACTATTTTTTGTTTTGCTCCGGTAAGTTTGATTACTTCTTCTGCAAAATCTTTTAAAGTGATTTGATCGGGATTTCCAATGTTTACCGGCATCGGATAATCGCTCATCAACAAACGATAAATACCTTCCACCAAATCATCCACATAACAAAAACTTCGTGTCTGGCTACCATCTCCAAAAACAGTCAAATCTTCTCCGCGTAAAGCCTGCCCGATAAAAGCGGGTAATGCTCTTCCATCGTTTAATCTCATACGCGGACCGTAAGTATTAAATATCCTCACAATCCTTGTATCCAACCCATGAAAAGTATGATAGGCCGTAGTTATCGCTTCCTGGAAACGTTTGGCTTCATCATAAACGCCACGCGGCCCAACCGGATTTACATTTCCCCAATAATCTTCTGTTTGTGGATGCACCAGCGGATCGCCATACACTTCACTGGTGGAAGCCACCAAAATCCGCGCTTTTTTTGCAAGAGCTAATCCGAGACAATTGTGCGTTCCCAGTGAACCGACTTTTAAGGTCTGAATAGGAATTTTTAAATAATCGATGGGGCTTGCCGGCGATGCAAAATGTAAAATATAATCCAACTTACCGGGAACGTGAATAAACTTTGAAACATCACAATGATAAAATTCAAAATTTGCTAATTTAAAAAGATGTTGAATATTTTTCAGATCACCTGTAATCAGGTTGTCCATCCCAATCACGTGCATACCTTCTTTGATGAACCTGTCGCAAAGATGAGAACCGAGAAAGCCGGCGGCACCGGTAATCAAAATTCTTTTTTGACCTGAAGATGATTTATTTATTTCCATTTATTATAATAATTAAACCGATATGAGGGACTTAAGCCAGATAAAATTTTACAGTATCTTAAATTTACAGTGAACCAACAAATAAGCCAGAATCTTATTCTAAGTATCCGTAATTACTAATCAGCCCTTCACTATTTTTCTTCCA
>DAHXOZ010000019.1 GCA_027364635.1 bacterium
CATTCAGAAATTTCTTGATTACCGAGATCAATACAAGGTACCATTGTGGCTTGGTGAATCGGGCGAAAATTCAAACACGTGGTTTACCAATTGCATTCGTTTAATGGAAGATAATGACATCGGCTGGAGTTGGTGGCAATTAAAAAAGATGGGCATCAATCAACCATTGGAGATTAAGGAACCAAAAGATTATGATCAGTTCGTTCAGTATTGCAAAGACAGTTTGCAACTGGGTTCTGCGAAAGGGCAACAGATATTAAATGAATTGCTGACCAACATTCAAATTCAAAACAATATCTGGCATAAAGATGTTACTGACGCGATGTTTCGGCAGGTACATTCAACTGCCACTTTACCTTTTAAGCCGAACATCATTTCTGAAAATACATCGATAAAAGCCGTTGATTATGACCTGGGAAGAAACGGGTTTGCTTATAACGATATGGATACAGCGCAATACGAGTATACGCCCGGCGTTCATACACAAGGCAACCGCGGCCACACTTACAGGAATGACGGCGTTGATATTAAAAACGATGAACATAAAGAGCCGTATGTTTTCAGCATTGAAGACGACGAATGGTTACTTTATACCACCGATGTCCAACAAGCCGGAAATTATAATCTTGTTTTGTATGCCTCTGGAAGTGACGGTGCGATTGATGTGTACGACAACGGGAAATTGCTCACTGAAAATATTGCTGTTGGTGGATCTGGCAACGATAATGATTTTGTTCCCTCAAAACCGCTATCCATTTATTTGAATAAAGGAGTAAATAAAATAAAAGTATTTTTTAAGAAAGGCGGATTTAATTTTAAAAGCTTTACGTTCGTGAAAGAGTAGGGAAATGCTTTAGGGAAATGGCTGAAAATGTAAATTGCGACGGTCGACTGGACTAATTTACATTAATTGGGTTGTTTGACTGGACTAATATAACAGAATCCGCCAACTTTCTTATATCCGCCAATTCCAATACATTTTTATCGTAACCAATCGTAACCGCGTTGATCATTGCCCTTCCTACTGCCTGCAACGTGAGTACGCTTTTGGGTGAAATGGATTTTATGATCTTCACGAGAAATTTCACGATGGGCTTCCAGTTTTTTTGTTGTGGGAAAGGTTGCATTACTCCCGGGCGAAAATTATATTCGGCTTTGAAGGGAAGTTTGGCCAGGTCGTTTTCTGTTTTGCCTTTTACGCGCGCCCACATCATTCTTCCTTTTTCGCTGCTGTCTGTTTTGGCGCCGGAAACGTAAGTGAAAACCATATTGTTGTTGACCCTAAGCAGCGCTTTCGCAAAAGCCATTGTGATATCGTAAGTGAGCTTCGTAAATTTATCTTCCTTCATCCCTACAGAACTTACGCCTGCACAGAAAAAGCAGGCATCATAATCTTTTACCCTTTCCGCGTAATCTTCCATCTTTAAAAAATCCGGAACGATCAGTTCTTTTAATTTCGGATGCTGCAAATCGTAATGCCTGCGTGAAACGATGAGTACTTCAGATACTTTTTCATTTTGCAAACATTCAAACAATACGCCTTCGCCTACCATTCCCGTAGCTCCGGTGATGATTACTTTTATTGCTGACATTGTGAATTATTTTGGACGTGAAGTTCGGGAGAAATAGGGGAAGTGATTGGAGGAATTATTGGAAGGGCAGTAAACCAAGAAATAAAGGGAATTTTTATTTTGGATAGGTTAGTAACATTTTATCACAGGTCTGAGACCTGCGCTAGAGGAGTTTTTTTTAATCAATAGTAGCAAAACAAAAATCCTCAATACTTCCTAGCCTACCTGTAGACAGGTTCCTCCACTACAACTCACCCATTTCTTCTTTCACAATCTCCTTAATTTCTTCTTTATAACTAATAGGCGTATACGAAAATCGTTTATTGAATTTGCTGCTATCGAAGAAATAATCCTGGTCGTTTTGGTATTGCATTTCTTTCAATTCTCTTTCCATCAGAGAAAAACTCAACCCTAGAACTTGTCTTCCCCAACAGAGAGGTAGGTTTTTTAGAGGATATCCGATTCTCTTTAAAAAGAACTATGGGTAACACCTGAATATAAATAAAAGAGCCATGCGGAGGTAGTTAAACACAATGCTGTTATCGGAAACCAGAAAGCAAGTATGGTAAGGCAAAGATTAAAAATGCCGGAATAAGTCACCACTTTTGTTGTTGCCACCACCTTTGTTTTACTCTCCTCATCTTTTGACAAATCTTTTGGTTTGTACGCACTTTTAAAAACAATTGCCCAGGCAGATGCATGTAAAAAGTATTGAAACAATACAATACAACAGGCAGCGTAGAAAATTCGGTATTAATATACCGCCCGAGTAACATGGTGGAAAAAGGGAAAACAACCACCGTGAGCATCAAAAACCCATTGGCATAAATAAATGTATTGGAAGTTTTATTTAACAGGGCAATCATGTGAAGATGGTTTACCCATGAAATAAATAAGGTGAGGAAAGTAAGCAAAAAAGCAAACCACGAAGGCCATTGTAATAAAAGATCATGTTTTAGTTCTTGAGCTGAATGAATGTTTCCTATTTCCGGGGCTTTAATTTCTAGGATCAAAAGTGTAATAGCAATGGCATAAATGCCATCACAAAATGTCTCCAGGCGGCTATTGCCAATAGGTTTCGTCATATTGATTCTGTTTTAGTAATACTTAACTTTTTTTGGTAGCCAGCGATTATATTTATGAATAAGACGCAAAAGCACAATTCACAAAACTTTCATTTTCATACACCAATTACGACATCTAAATTACTTGATTTGTTTAATTTACCTGTTGCAAAACTTATCGACAAAATAAAAATCTTCACTGTTTCCTCGTTTACTGTAACTCAGCCATTTCTTCCTTTACAATTTGTGCTATTCCTTCTTTATAACTAACAGGTGTAAACGAAAAACGCTTGTTGAATTTGCTGCTGTCGAAGAAATAATCCTGGTCGTTTTGGTATTGCATTTCTTTCAGCTCTCTTACCAACGGCGAGAAAATACCGGTGAGCGCGATCATTGTTTTTGTGAGTGTAAAATACCGCGGCTCTGCATTCATCGCTTCTGCCGCGCGGTTGATAAAATCAACGCCGGTCCATTTTTCGGAGGAGGTGGGTAAATGCCATGTTTGGTTGTATGCATCCGGTGTGTTTCCCAGCAAAGCCAATGCCTTAGCGGCATCCGGCGTGTAAGTGAAAGAATGGACTTTCGTAGCATCTGCCTGCCAGTTGGCTTTTTGTTTCTTTTTAAACTTATCAAAAACCATGAGATTAAGGAAACCGGTTTTTACGTTGGGGCCATAAAAGTCAGCACTTCTTGCCACCAAAGCGGTAAGCCCTCGTTTCTCAATCGCATCAAAGATCATTTGTAACAATTCAGCCCTCACTTTTCCTTTTTTAGTTTCCGGTGCAATACGCGATTCTTCCGTCATGTGCGGAATTTCATCCGGCGCATAGGCATATACGTTATCTACAAAAACAAGCTTTGCTTTATGAACAACACATGCATCTATCGAGTTCTGCATAATCAGAGGCCATTGTTGCCTCCACACGCTGATCTTGTATTGAAGGCCGGCAGCAAGATAAACCACATCCGATCCGTCAACGGCTTTATCTACCTGCTCTTTATTGGTAAGATCGACAGAAAAAAGCTCATCACTTTCGTTTACTTTTTTCGGGTGGCGCGAAACAAGGCGCACTTTGTCAGTAAAATTTTTTAACTCTTTGGCCAGCGGAATACCGATTGCGCCGCCGGAACCGAGGATGGTTTGCATGATCGTTTTATTTTGAATATAATAAAATTTTGCAAAAGGTGGAGGATCAGAGTTTTTTTATCATAAATATATCGCAACCGGTATGCCCGCTGTTGCCCATTGAATGAGTGATATACTCAAACCCATTCTTTTCATACATACTAAGCGCGTTGGAAAGTTCGGGCATTGATTCAATATACATTTTTTTGAAACTTTCTTTCTTTGCTTCTTGCATACATTTTTCCAAAAGCGTTTGTCCGTAACGGATTCCTCTAAACTTTTTTGCCACATACATCTTCACTAGTTCGCACGTATCTGAAGGCAAGCCTTTTGTAGGAAAGAACCCGGCGCCTCCTGCCAGTTCTCCATCAACATCAATTACAAAATAAGCAGTGCGTGGTGCAGAAAAAACATCGCTCAACCGGTCAGTAGTTTCATCAAAATAAACCGTACCGGGTTTGGCGGCATTAAATTCTTCCAAAGAGTCACGGATGATCTTTGCCATATTTGCATTGTCTTTTGAAACGATATTTCTTATCTGCATTTTCTTCTGAGTCAATTTTTCTACTCAAAAATAGGTATAAAATACAAGTAGAAAATGGGAAGCAGATGATTAAAATTGTGGACCTAATTTACAAATCCCCACTTAACACCAAACCTTATAACCATGCCTGGTAAAGGATACATCGGGGCGACAAAACTATTATTGGTAAATCCAAAATCATTTTTTTGAAAATTAAGTGTATTCAGGTTCTCTGCTTTGATAAAGGCAAAAAATGATTTGATCCTGAAATTAAAAAAAGCACTCACCTGCGGAAGATTGCTGATAGTTACACTATCCTGTGGAAAAAACTTACCCATCACCGGTGAATAATTGTAAGGCTTGTAAGGCGTGTTGTAATTTACATCTATGCCTGTACTCAGGTTAAGGTTTTTAAAAAAGTTTCCTTCAAACGCCAGCCGTTGGCGGGTATAAAAAAGAGGCACTCTTACAGGATTATTTCCTGCTGTTTGCTGCACGATAAAATCACTGTACAAATTTAAATGGCCTACGATTTTAGCATGAGTAGAAGCGGTAACCTGGGTAATATTTACCAGGCCATTGAACTGGTCAGTCTGGTAAAAACTTTTAAAATAAGTGTAGTTGGCAATAGAAATATTTCGTGCCATCAAAGTAAAACGTGGGTTGATGGCCATAGCCGTTAACACGGTTATATTTTCTTTTTTTGTGTTGAGGTTATTCCCAAAATTAAAAGAAGAAGCACCTTCGTAAATGTAGGAAGGCGAACGGTTCACATTTTGAAAAGTTATCTGCACATCGCCAAATTTTCGATTAAGTGTTCGCGTAAGAGAGGCGTAAGCATTAAAGTCTCCTGCATTTAGGCCGGCCGTATACAATTCGCCATTGAGATTGGCGTCCCATTTACGGTTTCTTGTTTTATTGCGGTATTCTCCGTGTAGTACTATGTTGAAAAAATTTTTCTTACCCGATTCAAAATACCCGGAAAAGTTTTCGAGCCGCAAGCCTGCTTCCACATATTGGCCCAGGTTTTTGGTATCAGGAAAGGAGCGTATAACAAAATCATTGGAGACGAATTTCCAGCGGTCCTGCACCAGGAAGTTTAATCCATACGTCGGGTTTAATGAGGTATCATAATGTTCTTTGAAAAAAGCTGAATCCGACTGTGCATAAGTTGGATTCGTCAAAGTGTCTTTGAACTGGTATTTTGAAGAAGTGTAGGTAATGGTATGCTGGAACCGTAGTTTAGGATAAAATAAATAATCTGTAGTGCTGTCGTTTATAATGATCGAATCTTTTTTGCCAACATCATAACTCTGCCTGAAAAATGCAGTGAAATTAGTATACAAGTTGCCGGTATTTATTTTGGTTGAAAAAATGTTGGGCGTTTCATTGTCGCCACCAAGGTTTACCGGCACTGCCAGCCTGTTTTTGCGCGTAGGATCCAGCAGAAAGGAGTCTGCCTGGATGCCTCCGTTTTCCGAAGAATTGAGTTTATTGCCAAGCAATACCAGGTAAGCACCATATCTTTTTCTTTTTCCGCGATAATTTGAAAAAAAACGGTAACTGTTGTCGTTGGTATTTTGCGTCTGAAAAAATCCCGGTGAAGAGATTAACTGGTAGTCTATACCGGCGTTCCAGTTGGGTTTAATATTTTGGGTTTGCAACACTTTCACCACCTGTTCTTTTCCTGATGCGAGATAATAGCCCAGTTCAGTATAAGGTTTGGTAGTTTGGAAAAATCGTGTATTATCTAAAGTAAATTTATAAAGATCGAAAGCGTGAAAACCTGCGTCCCATCCAGCTTTTAGTAAAGGTGTAAAAAGAATAGGGTAGGCGGCATTTCCATTATTGCCAAGCGTTTTATAACCCGCAGGAACTGTATAAACCTTTCCATAATCATTCAAAGAAGAATCGAGAAATTCCCTAACCAAAGAATTAAGGTGGAAATAATAAATGGTGATGGAGTCTTTCAGGTCATCGCGGTGCTCAAAAGCGATGGTGTCTGAACCGGAATTTCCGCCGCCCATGCTTCTCATACTGCCCAGTGGATTTCCCGATCTGAAATTGGGCAATTGTGCATCAGCAAAGTGAATACACAAAAGCAATACAATTAAAACACTAATTTTTTGGATCAGGGTATTTTGAAAAGATATTTTTTGAGAAATGGCCATGTATAAGAATTCTTATAACTGCGCTATCAATTGTTTAAAGATCAGTGTGAGTTTGGGTTCTGCACTTTTTGCCGCTTGCAGTACCTCTTCATGAGTAATCGCATTTTCTTCTTCGCGAATGCCAATATCAGTAATCACACTCATGGCAAAAACCGGCAAGCCGAGATGAACTGCCGCAATCACTTCCTGCACAGTGCTCATGCCTACTGCATCTGCGCCAAGCAGGTTAAGCATTTTATATTCAGCCCGGGTTTCAAATGTAGGGCCGGTAACGCCTGCATACACACCTTCTTTGAGTTCAATATTATTTTCATGGGCTATCTGTTTTGCTGCCTTTATCAAATTATTTTTATAAGGTTCACTCATATCAGGAAAGCGTTCACCAAATGCATCTTCATTTTTGCCAATCAATGGATTGATGGTAAGCATACTGATATGGTCATGGATGATCATCAGGTCGCCCACTTTGTAAGTGGTGTTAATGCCGCCTGCTGCATTACTAAGCACTAAAGTTTCAATGCCTAAAAATTTAAAAATTCTTATCGGGTACACCACTTCGCGGGTAGAATATCCTTCATAATAATGAAACCTTCCTGCCATCGCTACCACTTTTTTGCCACCCAGGTTGCCGAAGATCAATTTACCGCTATGACCTTTTACAGTGCTTACCGGGAAATGTGGAATATCGCTGTACTGAATTTCACATTCAATATCTATTTCATTGGTAAAACTTCCAAGACCGCTTCCCAGTACGATTCCGACAGAAGGTTTGGTAGCATACACGGATTGAATAAATTGTACTGTTTCGTTGATTTCTTTCAGCATAAGCATTCATTAAAAAATTGTGGTCAAAGATAAGTGAAGATCGCTTTAGATAACTGAAGGGGGGTCGTTATTCATTCCTTAAATGTTTTGTTATTGATTATAAATTACATTTTAAACGTCCTGCTTCTTACCGGTAAACCAATAAGAACCGAGATTTTTTATTTTGCTTTTATATAAAAAAAAACACAGGCCTTTCAACCTGCGCCTAAACCAAAACATGAGAAATTTGTCAGTAAACGAATAATATCTTCAAATTCTTAACTAGTCCTCGTTTGCAACGAGGACGGATCTCTCACAACTAGCAAGCGTCTCTGTTGTCGGACTTGGTTTATTTATGGATTAAAAAAGTGGGCTTCTTATCCCGCTAAAATCAAGAATATAGGTTTATTTTCTTTTTTATAACCTGATACAAATCAACTTTCCTGCTGACGAATGTTTTTAAAATTATTGTATAGTTATTGTAACTCTGTACTTATTATATCAAAAACATTCATATCATGTCAAAAAATAAAAAGGGAGAAAAGTATGTCTACTTCTTTGGTGGAGGTAAGGCAGACGGCAACGAATCTTTAAAAAATTTATTAGGAGGAAAAGGCGCTAATCTTGCTGAAATGGCAGGACATCCCAAACTTCGTTTACCGGTACCTCCGGGTTTTACCATTACCACAGAAGTATGTAATTACTATTACCAAAACAGGAAAACCTATCCCAAAAAATTAAATGAAAAGACAGCAGAAGCGCTTGCTAAAATGGAAAAACTTACCGGCAAAAAATTCGGTGACGAAAAAAATCCATTGCTGGTATCTGTGCGCTCAGGAGCAAGACGAAGTATGCCCGGAATGATGGAAACAGTGCTGAACGTGGGCTTGACAGAAAAAACCTTACAGGGGCTTATTGCACAAAGCAATGATGAAAGATTTGCCTATGATGCTTACCGGCGGCTCATCATGATGTATGCGGATGTGGTGATGGAAAAAGGAGCAGCGATGGAAGTTAAAAACGGGAAAGGCATCCGCAAAATTTTGGATGAAAAACTGGAAGAAGTTAAACATAAAAAAGGATACAAAATCGATACAGATCTCACCGTTGAAGATTTGAAAAAATTAGTGAGTGATTATAAGACAACCGTGAAAGAGGTATTGGGCAAAGATTTTCCCGATGATGCTGAAAAGCAGTTGTGGGGCGGCATCGGCGCTGTTTTTAGTAGCTGGAATGGAAAAAGAGCGTTTGAATATCGCCGGATTGAAAAAATACCGGACGAGTGGGGAACCGCAGTAAATGTACAGGCAATGGTGTTTGGTAATATGGGCAATGACAGTTGTACCGGAGTTGCTTTCACAAGGAATCCCGGCAGCGGCGAAAACAAATTTTATGGAGAATACCTGGTGAACGCGCAAGGAGAAGATGTGGTTGCCGGAATCAGAACGCCGGGGCCTGTTAATGAATATTCAAAGAATGCACAAAGCAAACATTTAAAAACTCTTGAAAAATTAATGCCGTCACTTTATAAGGAATTATACAGTTACCAGCAAAGGCTGGAGAAGCATTATAAAGACATGCAGGATATTGAGTTTACCATTGAGAAAGGAAAATTGTACATGCTTCAATGTCGTGTAGGAAAACGAAACGGGATTGCCGCCGTGCGCATGGCCACAGAAATGTATCATCAAAAATTAATTGATGCCAAAACCGCGGTGCAACGGGTTGCGCCCAATCAATTGATCGAATTATTACTTCCCATGCTCGATCCCAAAGCAGAGCTACTGAATAAACCCATTGCAAAAGGTTTACCGGCAGGGCCGGGCGGCGCAAGAGGACGTGTGGTATTTACTTCTGATGATGCTGTGGAGTGGGCTTCCAAAGGTGAAAAAGTGATTTTGGTAAGAGAAGAAACTTCGCCCGAGGATGTTGACGGAATGCACAAGGCCCAGGCGATATTAACCACAAAAGGCGGAATGACTTCCCATGCGGCTTTGGTGGCAAGAGGATGGGGAAAGTGTTGTATTGTGGGTTGTGGCGATATTGAAATTCACTCTGATGCAAAAACATTTCATTCAAAAGATGGGGTGATCATCAAAGAAGGCGATTGGATCAGCTTAAACGGAACAAAAGGATTGGCTTACGAAGGAAGCCTGCCACTAACAGACATCAATCTTGACAAGAACCAATCTTATAAAGACCTGATGAAACTGGTGGATAAAATCAAAGTGATTGGTGTTAGTGCCAATACAGAAACACCGGGCGATGCATCACAAGCCATGAAATTTGGTGCCGAAGGAATCGGGCTGTTCCGTACAGAACACATGTTTTATGGAGAAGGAAGCGAACAACCTTTGTTCCTGTTGCGCAAGATGATTGTAAGTAAAACGATAGAAGAAAGAAAAGCTGCCTTAAATGAGCTATTTACTTATGTGAAGAAGGATGTGAAAGACACCCTGAAAATTATGAATGGTTATCCTGTCACCATCCGTTTACTCGATCCGCCGCTACATGAATTTGTTCCGCATGATAAGGAAAAATTGCTTCAGCTCAGTAAAGAACTTGGCATCAGCATGAGCCTTTTAAGAAGGCGCGTATTGGCTTTGCACGAAAACAACCCGATGCTCGGGCATCGTGGGGTAAGATTGGGAATCAGTTATCCTGAAATAACTGAAATGCAGGTGAGAGCCATTTTTGAAGCCACTGCAGAAATTCTGAAATCAGGCAAAAAAGCATTTCCTGAAATAATGATACCGGTAACCTGTACAGTAAACGAATTAATTCACCAGAAAAAAATTGTGGACAAAGTTTATAAAGAAGTGTGTGAGAAATCAAAGCTGAAAAAAATTCCTTATCTCTATGGCACCATGATAGAAACGCCGAGAGCGGCTATCAAAGCCGGCAGAATGGCTGAAGCAGCGGATTTCTTTAGCTTTGGCACCAACGATCTTACGCAAATGAGTTTTGGTTTCAGCCGTGATGATATTGGCGGATTTCTCCCTAACTATCTTGATCTGAAAATTTTAAAAGATGATCCATTTCAAACCATCGACCAGGATGGAGTGGGAGAGCTGATAAAATTGGGTACAGAAAGAGGCAGGGAAACAAAGCCAAAATTAAAAGTCGGGATTTGTGGCGAGCATGGCGGCGATCCGGAAAGTGTAAAATTCTGTCACCGCATAGGGATGAATTATGTAAGCTGTTCGCCCTTTCGTGTACCAATAGCCAGGTTGGCCGCGGCGCATGCTGAATTGGAGACTCCCAGGAAATAAAAGGAAGTTGTAGAGGTTATTTTAGGAGAAATTATAGTGAACGAAGAAATAATGAGGATTCTTATTTTCTTTAATGGTGCTGTCCTGCCAATGCAGGACAGCACCATGTTTTGAAGAACTTTTAGCTTTTATAGCTTCAAAAGAAACGTACGTTTTTTCTGTATCCGTTTAAAAACATTTTCATTATCACAACCCGAAAGTTATTTTAAAAATTAATTGTCAGGATCATTTATCATATCCTTTAAACTGCCCATTACTTTTATTTTATAGCCTCCTGTGTATATAGTATTGCTTACTTTTTTTATTTCAATTGTTTGCATTCCTTTAATTCCGCCCGATTCTGTTTCAACCCATAAATAGTTTTTATTGAGTACCGGAATAGCCATCATATTGTTTTTAATTTTTGGATCGTTTTGGATTTTACTAATATCTGCCGGCCTGCCAACGCCCATTGTATAAATCTTTACCGGGTCGAAAGGAACCTTTGCATACCAAAGCGACATGGTTCCGGTTTTAGCTGCATTAGCAGAAGCATTTACTTTGTTACTTTTCATTTCATATTCCTCTGCAGTAAAGCCAAGCAGACTTTTGGTTTTACCGGTTTTGGTGATAGTAAATTCTTCCTCATGTTTGTCTTTTGCAAGAGGAGCTTTCTTTATATTTTCTGCCAGTTCCTTACCCATTGCTCCTCCTTCACCTACCGTTTTGGGCATATTCATTACAGTGATCGTTTTCTTTTTGTCATCAAAAATCCAGGTATGACCTTTTTTGGAATAAATCATCACGCTAAAACTTTTATCCTGGGGTTTTATGGCCGCATAATCACCATTAGAAGTATATAAATAAGTAACCTCGTTATAAGGTTTTCCATCCTTCTCATCGTCTGCGTCTACCTTTGTACGTTGTATTACCTGCCAATCGAAATTGATAACGGAGGGTATAGGTTCATCCAGGTTTAGTTTTGGATTATTGTTATCATCCCCGGTTACTCTGTATGGCGGCTGAACTTTATAGTTAGTAGTGTCTACAGAGATTTTTATATACACATTAGGTATCCTGTTTCGATCCGGATTTTCAATGTAAGTAACATAGTAGGGCAATTGTGCATCTATGGTAACAGTCAGATCACCGGAAGCAGGGTTGTCAAAATAAACATCTACGAAACCTCCTACCTCATTTTTACGAGCCTTGAATGTTAGATGGCCTTCTACTCCTTCAGGAAATATAGTTTTTTCATGCAAAAAGCGGTACCAACCACTCCCTCCTTTGGTAATAGTTCCGGTAAATTTTGAATCCATTCCCTGATGAACATTCTCATCACAAGTTAATTCGAAAAAGCAGTTGTTATCTACCATCATTTCAAAATTGCGTCGGCTTATTATTTGAGCATCGGCGCCATTTCCTTGAATGGTAAAAAAGGATATGAGTATGCAGGAATAAATAAATATTTTCATGTGTATATTTTTATTGTTTTTTATTTGCCACATGGATCCGATAGCTATCGGATTCCGCATAAAAATTTTCATCGCGGTTGGTATAAATTGCCCGAAAATTTTTATGCTTCATTTCATTGTATTTTAGTTTTTTAAAGCCCGCAATTAAATTTTTATGAATTCAACCCTGCGGTTCTGCGCTTTACCTTCTGCTGTTGTGTTGGGAGCCACTGGTTGTGCTTCACCTTTACCCTCTGTTTGTATGCGGCTTTCATCAATTCCAAATTCACTTACCAGCATATTCTTAACAGCTTCGGCTCTTCTTTTTGAAAGATCAAGATTGGCTGCACCATCGCCATCGCTATCTGTATGGCCTACAATTTTCACCTTCAAACTACTATTTTCTTTAAGAACGGAACCAATATCTTTAAGCGTACCATAAGAGGTGGCCTTGATAGTTGCCGCATTCACATCAAATAAAATTCCCGTAGTCGAAAATTTTCCTTCAGTTAATAATTTATTGCGGGTGTCAGGCAACCCGGAAGCAAATTTGAAATTGCTGATAAGCCAGGTGCTTCCATCATTGTTTAAAGAAGTGGCAAACCGAACGGTGTTATATTTAATATCAGGTGATAATAAAGAAGGCACATCCACTACTTTATTTTCGTTTAAGTAAACCCTTAGCCTGTTCTTCTGCCGCCATACTGCAATGTGATAATTTAATACAGTATTTCTGTTAAGTCCTTTTACATTAAACTCATTGGCGAGTAGCTTTTCTCCCATTTTAGTGTAAGTGGCCACGTTTATATTTTCCATGTAAGGATCCAGTTCAAAATAACTACGATCGGGTCCATAGTCGAAGGCTGTTTTACCTGTTTTACTAATCAGTTGCAAACCCACCGTTGCGGTATTGGGGCCAGATCTTTCCTGGAGGGGAATAAATAAGAGATCGTATTCAATAGTAAAATTATCGGGTATTGATTTAATGAAGCCGGGTATGTAATATCCTTCTTTAGATATATTGAGCCATTTCCCGCTATAGTTATCGGTAGTCATTATTTCTCCTGAAGCATTCGTGTTCCATTTAGCGGGAAAATCTCCAACAGCTTCCCCGGAGAAATCATCATAACCCATAATTTTTTCTCCCGGTATAAAGTCGTATTTGCTGTAAGTTTTTACCGAAGGTTGTTGCGGTAAATCTTTTATATTTTGTTTTTTATCCTCGGTTGTATTTGCATTGATATCAGCAGTTGTTTCAGCATTTTTATTTTTTTTAGTCTTCTTGCTGAATAATTTATCAACTGCTTTTTCAGTGGAGTTTTGCGCGCCTTGCCTAATACCTTCGCCAGCTTTTTGCTTAAGTAATTCTTTCAATTGGGCGTTGCAATTGACTGCCAGCAGAATTATCACCGCAGTAGAAATTATAGATTTTAGCATAACAGAAAATTTTATCAGGTTGGTTAAGAATCGGAGATTTACTTTTCATTAATACGTGAAACTATCAGGCTTTTTAGAAAGTGCCTACTTCTGATGTATAAAATGATTAAAGGATTCAATATTTGGCAGGGATACTTTAATATCTGGTATTAAAGAGGTTAATTGCCAGGTATAGGGCATTTCCTGCCGGATATTTATTCAACCGGGCATTGCATTAAGAAAGGGTTAATACAATTGCAATGAAGCATTAGGTTTGCTTTTATTTGAGGATATTTAGGAAGAAATAGAAACCGGGAGACGAATATTCACCAATTGTTTTCATATGCTCATCCATCATAATTTTTTTTGGGGAAGAAGAGTTCTGTTACCAATAACAGGCCTTGCGTTGGCAGTGCTTATGCAACCGGTTATTTCTTTTGGCCAGAATTCAAAGCCTGTTGATTCCATAAACATTTTTCCTCCCGGGTACTATAAATTAAAAACCACGGATGAGAAAATGCGTTTCCTTGAAAAAGCAATTCATGATTCACTGGACGAAGATCAGCTCGCACATGTTTATGAATGGGCCAGGGAAGGCCTTGCCTTAGCGGAGCAAAGCGACGTCGATACCATGAAGGGGATTTTTAATTTTGATATTGCTAAAGCTTACGCCTATGCATACACGAAACCGGATAGCGCCATCGTATATTATAAAAAGGTGTTGCCTTACTTTCCGGATAAGATGAAAAGTTATCATGTTTATGCTGTTAGAGAAATCATGGAGCGATATTCTGAGTTGGGCAACCAGGATTCTTCTTTTGTTTACCTTGATAGCCTGAAAGCTTTGACGGATACCTTGCCAGAAACATCTCCAAAAAGGGTTTCGATTTCACAACATATTGCCACTACTTACCAATGGTTTGGGATGTTTAATACTGCTATACATTATTTTCAAATTGCAATTAACGGCGAGAGAAAGAATGGCAACAACCGGGGGCTGGGATTGGCATTGGCCAATTTAGGTGAGTTGTATTCAGAATCTGAGGACGACAGCAAGGCACTTAAATATTCCAAGGAGGCATTAAATTATTTGGAAGATGTAAATATGCCTTACATAATGACAGCTTTAAATGTTGCCACTTATTTCACCAGCCTGAAGCAATATGATTCCGCACTTTTTTATCTTTCAAAGTCTGAAAAAAGAGCCACGCAGATTAATGACGCTAATAATCTTTTGCTAATCAGGTTGGCACTGGCGGGAATCTATTTGGGGCAAAAAAAATATGATCTTGCCCGACCATTGCTGGAAAAAAGTGAAGTGGAACTAACGAAAAGTGGTGATCGCTGGAATTTGACAAAAACATACATAAGCCTTGCTAATCTGGATACCAGCACGCAACATTACCAGCAGGCAAAAAGCAGCCTTCTGAAAGGATTACAAATTGCAAAGGAAGATAAACAACAAACGTTGGAAGTGATTATTCTGCAAAATCTTGCCGAAGTATCTGCTAAAATGAAAGATTATGAAGCAGCTTTTAATTATCAAAAGCAATACTTAAATGAGAAAGATTCATTAACCGGCCAAAAGACCAAAGCCAGCCTGGCCGACCTGGAGATAAGTTATCAAACCAGGCAGAAAGAAGAACAAATAGCAAGCCTGCAGGCAGAAAATAAACTTAAATTTTTTCAATTAAAAAACAGTGATCAAAAATTTTATTTTTACCTCGCCGGGTTCATAACCCTTTTATTAATTTCTGGAATTGTTTTTTACCAAAGGAGCCACCGAATTAAATTAAAGGCAGAAAAGATGAAGGCAGAACTGCAAACACAGGTGCTTCGTTCACAGATGAACCCGCATTTTATTTTTAACTGCCTCAACAGCATCGAAAATTTTATTATGCTGAATGATCAAATACAGGCATCGGATTATTTGAACAAGTTTTCGATGCTCATGAGAAATATCCTTGACAGCAGCCGGAATGAAATGTTACCTATTGCAAAAGACATGGAAGCGCTCAGGCTCTATGTGGAACTGGAACAACTTCGGTTTAATAATAAATTTAATTATAAAGATTTTACAGACCCTGCTTTGGTGGGCGGAGACTATCGGGTTCCTTCACTGCTGATACAACCTTATGTGGAGAATGCCATTATACATGGATTGGCCAATAGTGAAAATGAAGATTTGTATCTTACCGTTACCGCTTCCCTGGAAAATGATAGAATAAAATTTATAATACAGGATAATGGTATAGGAAGAATTCAGTCGGAGGAATATAACAGGCTTAATAGACCTTACCATAAAAGTATAGGATTGAAAATAACAGAAGACAGGATCAACTTATATAAGTGTGGGGACGAAACTGACAGTTCTATAAAAATAACGGACCTGTACGATGATTATAATAATCCTGCCGGCACCAAAGTTGAAATAACCATTAAAGCCATTTAAATTATGAATTTACTAAAAGCAATATTGGTTGATGATGAATTTAGCAGTTTGCAAAATCTGCAACAAAAATTGGCTAAATTTTGCCCGGATATGCAGGTAGTGGCCACTGCACAAAAACCCGAAGACGCCATACTACTCATACGCCAGCATAAGCCTGATGTTATTTTTCTTGATATAGAAATGCCACGTATGAATGGTTTTCGAATGCTTGATGAATTGGGGCATTATGATTTTGAGATTGTTTTTACCACTGCTTACAATCATTATGCAGTAGATGCCATACGCATCAGTGCTTTTGATTATCTAACCAAACCCATTGCAATAAAAGATCTTCAAAAAACAGTGGAACGCCTGTCAATTCGCAACAAACTGCATACTAAAGATAAAATGGAAGCCTTTCGTGCCTCTTTAGAATCGCCAAGAAGCCAGGAAGAAAAAATTGCGATTCCTACAACTGACGGATTGGAATTTATCCCCATCAAAAGCATTGTGCATATTGAATCAAGTTCCAACTATTCAAAAATATTTCTTATTGATGGCAAAAAAATTCTTGTAACAAAACTGTTGGGAGATTTTGAAGAAATGCTGCAATCCTATCATTTTTTCAGAGTGCATAATTCTCATCTTATTAATCTTACCCAAATAAAAAAATATACGCGCGGTGAAGGCGGACAGGTGGTAATGCAAAACGACCATATTATTGATATTTCGCGCAGGAAAAAAGATGAATTTCTTAAACTTGTTATGAGATAAAGCGGAATAAAATTTATTGCTTTATTACTGATGTTTTTATACAAATTCCCTTTTCGTTGGGTAAAAAAACCAGTAAACAAAGAAATATGGAGAATTCTTATTTTGGGATCACTCAAAAAAAAAATGAAGAACCGATTGGTTCTTCATTTTTAAAAAGCATTTCAATATTATTTTACTGCTGAGGCGCTTCTTTGCTTATAAAATCGCCGGTCTTGGCAATATATGTAGTGTATTTTTGTTGAATAGAGGTAGGTTGCTTTGTTCCGTCAATATAAAGATCGCCTTTTGCGACAGCAATAGAAAAAGAATTTTGAGTAATAAGATGGTCTTCTTCCAATGCTTCAATAAAACTTTGTACTTCTTTTGCATCCACAGCCTGGCCGGGTGTTTTGACCAATGCCCATTGGTCTTTATTAGAATTTTCTTCTCTTAAAGTAGTTTTATCAAGATTGATCAAATTCTCAATTTTTAATTTTCTATCCGCATTAATTTTAGCGCGGAAATTATGAGCAAGGGTAGGAGCAATTACCAAAGAAACGATACTCATTAATTTGATAAGAATATTCATACTTGGTCCTGACGTATCTTTAAATGGATCACCAACGGTATCGCCGGTAACGGAAGCTTTATGTGCCTCAGAACCTTTGAAATGAGTTACATTATTGATCAGCGCGCCTTTTTCAAAAGATTTTTTTGCGTTATCCCATGCGCCGCCGGCGTTGTTTTGGAAAATCCCCATCAACACACCGCTAACGGTAGCGCCTGCTAAAAATCCTCCCAAAACCTGTGGTCCAAAAATGAAACCGATAATCAGCGGAGATAGCAAAGCAATAGCGCCCGGCAGCATCATTTTTTTAATGGACGCATTGGTAGAAATAGCAACACATTTTTCATATTCAGGTTTTCCTTTTCCTTCCATAATTCCGGGAATAGTGCGAAACTGGCGGCGCACTTCTTCTACCATGGCCATGGCCGCTTCGCCCACAGCCCGGATTGCCAATGAAGAAAATATAAACGGAATCATCGCGCCTACAAATAATCCTGCCAATACATCGGCGCGATAAATATCAATACCATCAATTTTTGCTATACCCACAAAAGCGGCGAATAAAGCAAGAGAAGTTAATGCGGCGGAAGCGATCGCAAATCCTTTACCGGTAGCCGCTGTAGTGTTACCAACCGCGTCCAGGATATCAGTTCTTTCACGAACCTCTTTGGGCAATTCGCACATTTCTGCAATTCCACCCGCGTTATCAGCTATCGGGCCAAAGGCATCAATAGTCAGTTGCATTGCTGTAGTGGCCATCATACCTGCAGAAGCAATAGCAACGCCGTACAAACCGGCGCAATAATAAGATAAGTAAATACCGGAAGCAAGAACCAGAATCGGGAACAAAGTGCTTTCCATCCCTATGGCCAGTCCGCCAATGATGTTAGTGGCGTGGCCGGTAGAAGATTGACGAACAATTGTCATCACCGGCCTTTTGCCCATCGCTGTATAAAATTCAGTGATAAAACTGATGAGCGTTCCTACCACCAAACCAACTATGATCGCACCAAAAACGCCATATCTTGTAAAGTGATAATTTCTTAAAATCATATCTGTATCCGGCATAAGCCACATTACCAGGAAATAAGCCGCAATAGCTGTGATAATGATTGCGCCCCAGTTTCCGAGGTTCAATGCCTTTTGAACAACAGAAGTATGTAGCCCGGCATTGTCAGAAATTTTTACGAAAAAGGTTCCAATGATAGAAAATATAATTCCCATCGAAGCAATAAGCATCGGCAGTAATATAGGAGCCATACCACCAAATGCATCCTGGGAAAAAGTTTCTCTTCCCAAAACCATGGTAGCTAAAATGGTAGCTACATATGATCCAAAAAGGTCAGCGCCCATTCCGGCCACGTCACCTACGTTATCACCCACATTATCGGCAATGGTAGCAGGGTTGCGTGGATCATCTTCCGGAATTCCGGCTTCTACTTTTCCCACAAGATCAGCACCTACGTCAGCGGCTTTTGTGTAAATACCTCCGCCTACACGTGCAAACAATGCTATACTTTCAGCACCCAAACTAAAGCCGGTAAGAACTTCAATGGTTTTTTCCATTTCAAGACTGTCGGCAGAAGCATGAGGAGCAAAAATGAATTTTAAAATAATGAATAATCCACCTAATCCCAATACGGCTAATCCTGTAACACCGAGTCCCATCACACTTCCACCAGTGAATGAAACCTTTAGTGCTTTTGCAAGGCTTGTTCTCGCTGCTTGTGTGGTACGAACGTTGGCCTTGGTGGCTACTTTCATTCCAATATAACCTGCGAGGGCACTAAAAAAGCCACCACAAATAAATGAGATGGCGATGCTCCAACTGCTGTTGGCGCTGCTGTAGCCCATGATTCCGAGCAAAATAGCAGCAATGATGACAAAGTAAGAAAGGATCTTCCATTCCGCTTTCAAAAACGCCATTGCGCCATCAGCAATGTAAGTGCTGATCTCCTTCATCCTTTCATTTCCTGCGTCCTGCTTATCAACCCAGGCAAACTTTATAAACGTGTAGAGCAAACCAACAATTCCCATCGCCGGTATTACGTAAATCAGATTATCCATATCAGGTATATACTTAATTTTTTGGGTTGCAAAAATAGGGTAAAAAGGCAATATTAAAAATGTTTCATAAAAGTGATATAAAATTGGTTGCTCTTACTGATCCTTATTTTGAGCTGACCTGATTTTTATATTGAAATTTACTTTTAATGTATGCATAACCTGTATCATTTGTAATATTATAAATTAGTCTTTATATTTTTTTGCTCAACAATTAATAAAACCTTATTTAATGTAAATTACAGTCAGGTAATAAAATTGGTTGAATAGAATCAGTTAGAATAGGTATAAAATTTATATAACCCAATTTAACAAGGTACCTGATTAAGTGCCACCCGGTTTGAAATCAAAAAAAATGGCGAGCAAGCTTAAATAAAATTGACTATGCCAAAATAAAAGTAATAATGATCTGTTCTTTTTAAAATAAATATTTTTGCACAAAGTACATTACCTGTATTAACATGAAGGATCGTAAATCTTTATACCTGCTTATTTTTTCCCTTATTGTCGTAACCATTTCTTTTGTATTAATTTCTATCTGGGGATATCATTTTTATTTTGTTAAAAATGAAACAACTGCTGTTGCACCAAAAGCAGAACAGCCCCCTTTGATAGTTCATAAAACTTCAATTAAAGACTCTTTAGAATCACTTTTAAATTCTGCAATTAACGAACCCGGAAATCAAAATCTTAATGATTCCCTGTCTCTTGATTCTTCTGTTGACACAACACTTGCCGTTAAATTAATTGAGTTCAACAGGTTAAAAAATGAGATTGCAGAATTATTAAAGAATAGAAGTTCGTCGAAAGATACTGCAGCAGAAAATGCAAAAATTTTGCAACTTCAGCAAAGTGTTGAGGCGTTAAAAGAGCAAAACGACGAGGTGGCAGCAGAAAATGCGCGCCTAAATACAATCGTGAAACAACTGATAGATAAAAAAGCAAATTCCCCAAAACTTAATTCTTCCAACCGTGAACACCTGGCAAGTTCTGCTTACAATTTACCGGTTTTGGTTTCGCATTTGCGCTTTCTGGGGTTATCGGTTAGTAATGATAGAAAAGTTACGAATATCGCAGCAAAAACAGAAAGACTATACGGATCTTTCCAGGTCAATGTAAAACCTACCAATAGGAACACCGAGATTTATGTGGTGATAATACAACCTGATGGAAAAACCTTAGTAAATTCTCAATTGAAATCCGGCACTTTTGAAACCAAAACAGGAAGTAAAGTTTATTCAGCTTTGCTACATTTTGATAATGTAAGGGATAACGGCAACCGCCTTGTGTTTTCTATTGACTCTCCTAATTTTCAAAAAGGAAAATATGCTATGCAAATCTACCACCAGGGGATTATGATAGGAAGGCTTACCAGGACTTTGTTTTGATTTTTTTCTTAATGATTTCAGGATTAAACAAAAATCTTCATTAATTGTTTCTTTACTGTAAAAAAAATGGTACCCTTTTTCGGATACCATTGTGTTTTATAATAGAATAAATGTATCTCTTATCTTCCCTGGCTCCAGGTTCTTGTCCTTCTGAAACCACTGTGAGAAGCAGGTTTTCGGTTCATCAGGTTATTTGAAGCAACCGGCGTTTGTACAAACTGCATCTTACTCGCATAAGGATGATCTTCAACCACCGGAATTGTTTTTTCAATCAGCTTGTGAATGTCACGCAAATAAGCTCTTTCCTCCATGTCACAAAATGAAAGTGCAGAACCGGAATTGCCTGCTCTGCCAGTACGTCCAATACGATGAACATAAGTTTCAGGAATATTGGGTAATTCAAAATTGATGACATGACTCAGATCATCGACATCAATGCCGCGGGCTGCAATATCAGTTGCAACAAGCACCCTGATTTTTCCATCTTTAAAATTACTCAACGCTTTCTGACGGGCATTTTGTGTTTTGTTGCCGTGTATCGCGTCCGCTTTTATATTGGCACGGTGAAGTTCTCGTGCGATCTTGTCAGCTCCGTATTTTGTTCTTGTAAAAACAAGTGCATTTTGAATAGTTCCTGTTTTTAAAAGATGGATCAACAATTGGCGTTTGTCATTTTTCTCTACCAGGTAAATATGTTGATCGACATTTTCAGCAGTGGATGAAACCGGTGTCACTTCCACTCTTACAGGGTTTTTTAAAATTGAAGAAGAAAGCCTTGTAATTTCAGGCGGCATGGTTGCAGAGAAAAATAAGGTTTGTCTTTTTTCAGGAAGAATAGCAATAATTTTTCGTACGTCATGAATAAAACCCATGTCCAGCATGCGGTCGGCTTCATCCAACACAAACATTTTAATGCTTTTTAAATTCACGAATTTTTGTGAAATAAGATCCAGTAATCTTCCCGGAGTGGCGATGAGAACATCCACACCACGACGTAATTGAGTTGTTTGATGAAACTGTGAAACGCCACCATAAATAACAGCATGTGTTATGCCGGTGTGTTTTCCGTATGCTTCAAAACTTTCATCTATCTGTATGGCCAATTCACGTGTGGGCGTTAAGATCAATGCTTTAATATCATTATTATGCCCATCTTCGTTTTGTTGCAACCTCAGGTTCTGCAAAATAGGAATGGCAAAAGCGGCGGTTTTACCGGTGCCGGTTTGCGCACATCCTAAAAGATCTTTTCCACGAAGAACATGAGGAATCGCCTGTTCCTGAATTGGTGTAGGTTCTGTATAACCTTCGGTTTCGAGCGCCTTCAATATGGGCGCTATTAAATGTAATTCTTTAAATAACAATTTTATTGTTTTAATGTAAATGATAACTTCCCTGAAAAATGGTTTCTGAAAGTTTGTTTGCTTGTATGCTCAACAACCTATGACTTGATGAGCTTTTGGTAAAGAGTATCCAGTCTGCTAAGTAGGAGAATAATGCTGCAAATATACCTTTTTCATTTGGTATAACGCTATAACGTTTATTTGGTTAATTAATTTTAACGAAGTTGATAAAGTGATGATTTTTTTTACCGGTAAGTATTTTGCTATGATAACATTGGAATTCTTTCAAACACCAAATAATCCCACGGGCTTAACCACACTTCGCTTTTAAGCTCGAAATCAATATCATCATTCCAAAATAAATTTCTAAATAAGCCCTTAACATTTTTAACCTGGAAGTTTAATCCCTGGTCACAACAATTTAAAATTACCAAAACCTGGCTTGATTTGTATTTACGCAGATATGCGAAAACCTGGTGATCTTCAGGATGGGAAATAATTTGAGTAAGCACCTCAGGATCGCCTGCCCGCAAAGCTTTATTGTTTGCTTTTAAAGTAAGCAATTTTTTATAAAAATCATGTAATTCAAATTTGCCATTCCAATCAATCTGGTCTTTATCAAAAAATTTCAATCTTTTTTTATTAGGCAGTTCCTGTCCTGAGTAGATCATAGGAATTCCATCCCAGGTGCAGGAAAATACCGCCATCAATTTAGCAGCATCCCCATATTTTTCGTACTCAGTTCCGTTCCAACTGTTTTCATCATGGTTTGAAGTAAAATAAACACGCATACCGGTACATGGAAATTCAGTAACCGACTTATACAAAACCGTAAGCAGGCTTTGCAGGTTCATCTGCTGATGGCAAAATTGTTCTGAGGCGTGCATCCATTTCCATGTGTAAGTAGCATCAAATACCGCGTGATATTCAGGCTCCTGGCATTCTCCCAGCCAAAACAAATTATCTTTTAATTTCGATACTTTCTTTTTTGCATACACCCAAAATTCAAGCGGAACCAGGTGCGCCATATCGCAACGAAAACCATCCACATCATATTCTTTTATCCATAATTTCAGAACGTCCACCATGCTTTTCCAAACTTCAGGTACGTCATAATTTAATTGTGTAACATCTGACCATCCATGCGGATGGAAATATTCACCATCTTCACCCTTTACAAAATACTCGGGATGATCATGTATCCATGCATGATCGTTTCCGGTATGGTTAGCAACAAAATCCATAAGAATTTTAAAATCCATTTCATGCGCTTCTTTAATCAGTGCTTTAAAATCTTCTGCTGTACCAAATTCAGGATTGATCGCTTCATAATTATTTGCAGCATAATAACTACCCAACGTGCCAAGTCGTCCTTTATCACTGATAGGCAATACCGGCATAAACCATAAGGTCTGCACGCCCATATCTTTTAAACGGGGCAGGTGTTTTGCAAAAGCGTTGAAAGTGCCTTCCGGCGTGTATTGCCGTACATTCACTTCGTAAATATTGGTGGAATAACTCCACTTTGGATGTGCACTGTTTGATTTTTTATTAGACATAATTTATTTACTTAAAAAAAATAAAATTAATCATAAATATTCTTACTGAAGGTTTGCATGAAATGTAGGTTGTAACTTTGTAGCTGAAAGCGGCACGATATGAAAAAATTTGATGTTCCTGTTTTTTACCGGAGTTCACTGATTACAGCGATTAAAAACAAGCGCAAAGCTGACGATAAATTAAAGAAAGATTTTGCACCTACTTGTTTGGATTTCGGAAAAGTTCAAATATTTCTTGCACGGCATTTTGGTTTTTGTTATGGGGTTGAAAATGCCATAGAAATCTCATTCAGAACCATTGAGGAAAATCCGGGTAAAAAGATTTACCTCTTAAGTGAAATGATCCACAATCCGCAGGTAAATGACGATCTCAAAAGCAGGGGTGTAGAATTCTTAATGAATACAAAAGGCAATACCATTATTCCTTTTGAAAAACTAAATCCCGGAGACATCGTAGTAATTCCTGCTTTTGGAACTACTTTACAGATTGAGCAAAAATTGTTAGATGCGGGGGTTGAAATTGAACAATACAATACTACCTGCCCTTTTGTTGAAAAAGTTTGGAATCGTGCACAAGCCATCGCTAAAAATGATTATTCTGTAATCGTTCATGGAAAGCCGCAACATGAAGAAACGCGCGCAACCTTTAGTCATAGCGCGGTTAACTCACCCACCATCGTTGTAAAAGATATGAAAGAAGCCATTGAACTTTCATCCTATATTTTAGGAGAGAAAGATCCGAAAGATTTTTACACCGAATTTAAAGGGCAATATTCTGATGGTTTTAATGTGGAGACCGATCTTGAAAAAATCGGCGTAGTAAACCAAACAACCATGTTGGCAAGCGATACGCAGGCAATTGCAGAATATTTGAAACAGGTGATGATAAAGAAATACGAACTATCTGAATCAAATATTGAAGAAAGATTTGCCGACACCCGGGATACACTTTGCTATGCAACCAACGATAACCAGGGCGCGGTATATTCTTTACTTGATACGCCTGCTGATTTGGCTATTGTTGTAGGAGGGTACAACAGTTCCAACACCTCGCACCTGGTAGAATTATGCGAGGCCAAATTGCCTACTTATTTTATAAGATCAGAAGCAGAAATTATTTCTTCAAAACAAATCAATCATTACAAAATTCATCGGAAAGAAGAAGTAACTTCTCTTTCTTATTTACCTGAAAAAAAACCCATAAAAATTTTACTAACCAGCGGTGCAAGCTGCCCCGATGCTTTGGTAGAAGGTGTCATCAAAAAGATAGTTTCGTTCTTTAAGTGTGACAAAACAGTTGACGACATCCTTAAAGAATTTACCGTAAACTTAAAAGAAGTAAATAACCCTGCCTTGCAGAATTAAATCATTTTATTCCCTCAATTTAATAAACCTGATTTTAGTTTTAATTTTTGACTCTAATTTTATAGTTCAGCAGTAAACCAACAAAAAAACAGGATTCTCATTTTAATCGTTCCCGGTTTATTTTCAATTTTCAGGCATCGTACTTTTTATTTTTTTGTTTAATGATCAATAAAGTGCAGTTAGTAAACCAAGTCTGAAGTTATCTTTCAAAGATTTTTAAAAAGAAAAATCAATAACGGTTTTTTATTTTTAATTTTTCGATTTACTTTTGCCCAACCTTACACTCATAAATATAAAAAATGAAAGAAACAAGCGAAGAAAGTATGGCCTTCAGAGGTATTATATTAGTTACCATTTTTGAAATTTTAGGTATATTGTTTCTCATCTCAATCAACCTTTAGCATTCCGCTTATTATTGAGGTTATTGGTTCAGGTAAATTTATTACCTGAATGTTCTTACGTCTACTGGTTTTTATTGTAAAAAGATTTTGGACCCTTTTTTGTGGTTTTGTATACATCTTTTAATCTTTCACTTTTTAATTAAAAAATATGGATACAAACAGGTTGAGTAAAAGTCTTTGTGCAGCTCTTAATAATCAAATGACCCAAGAGGCGCACGCAGCCCAAATTTATTTATCTTATGCAAGCTGGGCAAATTCACATGGATATGATGGCATTGCGAATTTTTTATTTCGCCATGCAAATGAAGAACGCAATCACATGATGAAATTCCTGGAATACATTCTGGAACGGGGAGCTACTGTAAAAATTGATGCGATTCCCGGGCCCGGGGAAGCTCCGTCAAGTGTAATGGATTGTTTTGAAAAAACTTTTAATCAGGAAGTTGAGAATACTAAATCAATTTATAAGATAGTAAAACAAAGTTTTGATGAATCTGATTGGGCAACGTGGAATTTTCTACAGTGGTTTGTAAAAGAACAAACAGAAGAAGAAACTTTAATTATGAACATGCTTGATAAATTAAAAATTGCAGGTGGAGAAAAAGCATCCGGTGAAAGTTTATATTCAATTGACCGGGATTTAAAATCAACGCCAGACTCAGCCCAACTTGCTCAGGAAAAAACGGTAGAAGAGCCTTAAAAATTAAAGCAATAATTTATTTTATTTCCACAAAAACTTTAGCGTAATACCGCTTTAGTGAATCGAGAATTCTTGTTGTATCGGTAAGTGGTAAATTAAAAGGTTCCGCAATTTTATAAATTGATGAATCACCGGTATACATGATTACATTGCGATGATATTTTTTTAATTGTTGCAACCTGGTTTCAGCAGCATTTTTTGTATGATATTGACTTACCACTACATTGAATGAAACTGTATCAGAAGGAGGTGGAAGGTTTGATTTTGCTTCAGTGTTTGTTGCAGAATCCGATTTATCAGAACCTTTAACGGGTACAATACCTTCTGTTGAAGTAAGGTTTTCTGCAGTTTCTTTCTTTGTAAAAGCGTATCGCCAAACTGCCCAAACAGCAAAGCCAAGTATGATGAGCACTAAAAGCATTAGTACTATTTTCCCTCCGTTGTTTGCCTTTCTTTCTTTTTGATAATCGTTAAACAGGCTTTCTTCATGCTCCTGGGCTTCTTCTTCATTTCTGATGCGGTTTGGTTCCATCCGCTGTGCAATTAACTGCCCGGGAACAAAAGCCAAAACTCCTGAATTTAATTTTTCAAGGGTGCCAATATTAGGAAGGTTGAATGGTTTACCAATATTTAAAAACTCACGACCCAAAGAAAGAAATGAATCAAGGTCAGAGGCGGCTAATGGTTTTATCTTTTTTGTATGCTCAACTATAAAATCTACAAGGCCTTCATCTTCAGCAGCACGGGAGTCATAGGTAAAAGTGATTGCATTTTCGGGAATTACGATCGGCTTTTCAGCATCAGCAGAATCAGGAATAGAGGCATCAAGATGAAAAGTTCCGATACTCTTTAATGTAAGCTGTTTGTTTTTTAATAAATAATGTACAAGTACTTGCTCAATTTTCACAGAGGAGATTTTAATAAAGCAAACCTACATTTTATTAATTTAATACCAAAAAATGAAAGTAAACCAGGGAGATCAATTTTTTTAATTTTTTGATTGCTACCTTTGTAATATGCTTACAGACGAAGAAAAATCTTTCATACTTTATTGGGAAAAAAACCGGGAAAAAGACAAGAAAATATTTACTAAATTTCTATACGGATCTCCGTGGGGGCTTGTTTTTGCACTGCCTATTCTCATTGCAGTTATCTTTCATGGATGGTATAAAAACATGGTGTACATATCTCCTTCATTAATTACTATTATTATTATTGCCGTTATCGCGATCGCCGTGTTTTATACTTTATTCAGCATGCAGTTTAAGTGGGACAGGAATGAACAGATATATGAAGAGTTAAAATTTAAGCAAAGCAAAGAAGATGCAGCGAAAATATAAATTTTATGCTCTTTATTTGCAAACTGAAATTTACTCTATGAGACAATTATTATTTATTCTTTCCAGTATTGCGTTTTTATTTTTTGCAAGTTGCAAAAAAAATACAACAACTTCATGTGGCTACACTATTTCAACATTTGTAGCGCCAGCTTCTGAACAGCAGGCATTGCATGATTCCCTTACAGCCCATGGAATCAATGCAACACTTAACCCATCAGGATTTTATTATAATATCAATGCTGCCGGCTCCGGCCCGCTGGCAACCAGCCTTTGTTCCACTTTTTCTGTATTTTACAGGGGCGGATTTTTAAATGGACAGGCTTTTGATTCCAGTAAAAACGGAGTTCCTGTGATATTCAACCTGGGACAGGTAATAGAAGGTTGGCAAAAAGGGTTGCCTTTGGTTTCGAAGGGCGGCGATATTACTTTATATATTCCCCCTTCGCTGGGTTATGGTTCAACAAATGTGACTGATTCATCAGGACATGTGGTTATTCCTGCAAACTCAAATTTGGTGTTCAGGGTAGTAGTTGCTGACTTACAACCATAGTTTAGTTTCCTATAAAACAAAAATCCTGTTTATTTCTTAGTTTACTGTTGTTGTATTTCTCTTTGGCTTAAAGCAATCAAAGTTTAAAGAATCTATCTTTGCTTTATAAAAAATACAATGAAACACGAAGCCATTTCCGTTTTTGACATGTTTAAAATAGGAGTGGGTCCCTCAAGCAGTCATACGCTTGGCCCGTGGCGTGCTGCACAGTTATTTTTAAAAACGCTTATCGAAAAAAATATTCTTGAGCAGGTAATTTCCATAGAAATATTATTATATGGTTCTCTTGCAAAAACAGGCAAAGGCCATGGTACTGATATAGCCGTTCAATTGGGATTAGCAGGAGAAGATCCGGTAACTTTTGAGGTAAATCTTATCACCGAAAAGATTGATCAAATACAATCTGAAAAAAAGATTTTTCTAAACGGCACTCACCCGGTTGATTTTCATCCTTCGGAAGACATTGAATTCTTAAAAACAGAGTCGCTTCCTTATCATCCCAATGCACTTACTTTTATTGCCGCTTTAGAAAATGGAGATCATATTTCTGAAACCTATTATTCAATAGGAGGAGGCTTTGTAAAAAAAGAAGGTGAAGATTTCAATAACAACGATGATGTGGTACTTCCTTTTCCTATTAATGACGCGGATGATCTTGTGCATTGGTGTATGCAAACGGGAATGAACATTAGCGAAGTGGTTTTGGAAAATGAGAACTCATGGAGAAGCGACGATGAAACACGGCTGGGCATTTTAAATGTATGGAAAACGATGAGTGAATCCATTTACAAAGGATGCCATACACAGGGAATTTTACCAGGCGGATTAAATGTGAAACGTAGAGCTGCTAACCTGAATAAAAAATTATTGACCGGAAAAGAATACTCAGATTATGATTCATGGATGAAAGTGATCAGGGAAGGAGGCACCAATTTTAAATATATCCTCGATTGGGTGAGTTGCTTTGCGCTCGCTGTAAACGAACAAAATGCAGCTTTTGGCCGCGTGGTTACTTCACCTACAAACGGCGCTGCGGGCGTTATTCCGGCGGTGCTGGCTTATTTTATTATCTTTTGCGATGGTGATAGCGATGATAAGATCATCCAGTTTTTAGCCACCGCTTCTGAAGTAGGATGCCTCTTTAAAAAAGGAGCAACGATCTCTGCTGCGATGGGTGGCTGCCAGGCGGAAATTGGCGTTTCTTCTTCTATGGCGGCGGCAGCGCTCACTGAATGTATGGGTGGAACACAGCGACAGGCGCTGATGGCGGCTGAAATTGCCATGGAGCATCATCTTGGGATGAGTTGCGATCCGATTTCTGGATTGGTACAAATTCCGTGTATTGAAAGAAATGCAATGGGAGCGATTAAAGCGATAACGGCAAGCCAGCTTTCTTTACAAAGTGCACCCGATTTTGCAAGAGAAACTGACCGGGAAATCAAAAGGAAATATGGTGTGTAAAAAATCAGTTTAAATGCAAAATAAAAATCCAGG
>DAHXOZ010000001.1:0-18385 GCA_027364635.1 bacterium
GGATATTATCTCCTGCAAACATATCTTTTCCACCACCAATGTTTAATCCGAATTGTGAGGCCAGATTTAAAAAATTACCAATGCCGCTGCCGCTTTCTGAATCATCAAGTGCAAAGGTTAAGTGGCTTTTGTATTCCGGTTTTTGATAAATGGAGTAAATAATTCCTGCTATACCCGCCACAATTCCAACTATTAAAAGCAGTAGCCATTTGTGAAGCAGGAACTTAAGCAGTCTTTTAAAGTTCTTTATTGCTTCAGGTGTATTATCCTTACTATTTAATAACACTTCATTATCTGTTGTAGCAGCCATTGTTATTTTTTTACAGGTTTATTACAACTTAGGTATCACACTTGCAATTATTCCCAGAGCCGAAACTAGTAAAGCCAATTCTCCTATACCAAGTTTAGGCCTGTTGGTTTTAATTTTCTGGGGCACAAATATTTCTGAACGTGGGGTAACGGATGGATACAGCTTAAACCAAAGGAAATGCTTTACAGAAGCAGCTTTCCCATCGGCATGAATAACCAATGCACCTGATTTTCTTGCATAAGGAGTAAAACTTCCGGCCTGCTGCACGTAATACTTCAAACTTTTATTTTCCTTGTAAGGAATGATGGTTGGATAATATACTTCTCCGGATATTTTTACCAATTTCGAATTTCTGTCAATAGTAAGTACATCTCCATCTTCTAATACCAGGTTTTCAGAATTATTGGGATCTGATAAAGCACTTGTAAGATCCACACTAATTAAATCATACGATTTATACAATTCATCTTTAAGCCTTGGATGTAACGAAAGACTATCAGGGTTAATATTCAATATTCTCTGAAACAATTTTTCTCTTTCTTCAACGGTAAGATTTGATTTTATGCTGCGTCTTATGGTAATTGAGGAACTGTCTGCCGATGCTTTAAATCCTCCTACTCTTTTAATTATGTCACTGATTTTATCGCCACTTTTTTCTAATGCATACCTGCCAGGACTTTTAACATCACCTAAAACAAGCACCGTACGCTGGATTGTATATCCGGGGAGGTTTTTTACCACTACCATGTCAAATGGTTGTAACAAAACATCTTGAGCAAGGCTACTCTTACCAGTCAGATCTACATTAAAAACTTCACTTTCATTATGATTTTTTTTATTTACATCTGCATTTCTGATTCTTCTGGATATCTCAATATTCGAAGAATCGCCAAATTCTGAAAGGCCTCCTGCTGCAAGTAACAAATCACGAAGAGATAAATTAGAACGCCAGCTAATTAATCCTGGTTTTCTAACATTCCCTTCAACCGAAACATAATTGCTGTCCATGAATTCAAATATTGAATGAACCGAAACTGAATCATCTTTTACCAGGAAAACATTTTGGTTTTCATGTTTAATGGAATCAAGGTCTACTGATAGTATAGTAGGCATCTTATTTTTTAAAGATCGGAAGATGGAGACCCGATTTGTATAAGCATCTCTTGTTAAACCTCCCGATTTTTGAATTAAAGAATCCAATGTAAGATGTGGGGTTAACTCGTAAGCACCCGGCCTCAGGACTGAACCGGTAATTACCACACGATTGCCAAATTCTTCCTGAAGCTTTCTTACAACAAACCGATCACTCCCGTTAATTTTAAAGCTGCCAAATTCATTTGCATTCAAGTCAATTATTTTTCTCTCTGTTGGGGTAATCCTGATTACGGTTACTGCTCCTCTGTAGGCATTGTCAGTAAATCCGCCACAATATTTCAAAAGATCGTTGAATGTTTCATTGTCAAGCATTTCAAACTTCCCTGCTCTTTTTACATTACCTGAAAGCGTAACCCGGTTCTTGTAATAAGGAATTCTTATTACATCGCCCTCCTGAAGTAAAATATTGTCTTTTTGATTCCCGTCAACTAAAAAGTCATAAAGATCTGCAGTTCTTTTTAATTGGTTACCTCTGATAATTTCAATATCCCTGTAACTTCCCATTGAAGTGGGCCCTCCGCATAAATATAAAATATTATATAGTGTGGTGAGTGAAGAAACTGTAAATGTGCCGGGTTTTTTTGCCTGGCCAATTACTGTTACGCGGATGCTTCTGATTTTACCAAGCGTTACCTGTATTTTGGTCTTTCCTGTATTGATCGCCCTGTAAATGGTTGACGCGAGTTTTGACTTAATTTTTTCCGTAGCTTGTTCAATACTTAAGCCACTTATGAATAGCGGGCCTACACTGGGGATATAGATTTCACCCGATTCATTGATGGTGAGATTGTATTTTTTTTCACTGTATCCATATACAGAAACGATGAGCTCATCATCTGGTCCCAAAACATAACCTACAGGAGCGGGAATTCTAAGGTTTGGTTCAAATACGGAACTGTTACTGGTAAAAAGTTCAGAGCCAAAAATGCTAATATCATTTTGAAATTTCTGCACATCTTTATTTAACCCGGAAGTATCATAGGGATGAGGCTCATTATAATTTTTTTCGTCTTCTTCAATGTTTTTTTTCTTTGCAATCCCCTTTCCACCGGTTATCACCTGTAATCTGTCTTTTAATTTACTAATTTCTGAATCGGGAAGACCTTTTTCCTGGGCCATTTTATATAATTGAGATTCACTAAGGCCTGATTCAACTGCTTTGTTATACAGTGAAAGAAGTTGGCTGTCACTATAGTCATCTATATTAACCTGGCTGAGATCCTGTAAATCGAGTAAACTATTTTGAGCGTGCAGTTGGTTTGAACAAAAAATTATCATGAACAAAACAAATAGTACCCTTTTGACTATTTTCATTTATTTCTTCATTTAAAGTTTCATTGGTAATGGGTCAGGTGTGTAAAACGTTTGCGAAGTTAATAATATTTTTCCTTCACAATTTAGTTAAAATCCTTTACTCATGTTAGTTTTCATTGGGTTTCCTGCAATTGTTGCTAATGCATAAAAACAGAAAATAAGCCACACTTTACTTCTCTATAATTTTTTTAAGCTTTGATGTGCTTCCCCAAAAACTCATTGGTTCATAATCGGGATAAGCATAAAAACCTCTATTTAATTGTATTGGCTGTTGCTTTTCCTTTAGATAATTTTCAACCAATTGATTAATGGTTATCGGAACGCCACTGCAGCAGTTAATGATGCCTGATACCTGCTTTTGTAGTGCAATTTTTACCAGGTATTCAGCAACGGTTTCCACCGGTAAATAATCTCTTTGCTGTTCACCTTTGCTCATCTTAAATTCTTTTTCTCCTTTTTTTAACGCGTCTTCTAATTGGGCGAGAATAGAGTTAGGATTTTGCCCTTGCCCATACATATAAAATAATCTTGCCCACTTTAAATCAAAGGGGTATTTTTTTTGAAGTTGTTCCAGAAATTTTCTTAATGAATCTTTGGCTATTGAATAAGGATTGTCTGGGCATGAGATGTTTTCTTCGGATAAGAGCCCTTCCTGTAACCCATATTCCATGCAAGTTCCGCTAACCGTAATATCTTTTGCACCGTTAACCACCAGGTTTTTTAAAAATGTATAATGCCTGAATAAATTTTTTTCAATATGAAACAGCAATTGGTAATTGGGTAACCCTTCCCACGCCAAATGTATTACAATATCGGGAGCATTAAAATATTGAAAATAATCAATCTCTTCTTGTAATTGCGATAAATCCAGGGAACGATGTTTCACCTTATTAAACCAGGAAAATTCTTTTGCTTTTTCAGTATTCGAAGAACTGGCAATTACTGTTTGATTATTTTTCAATAATTCAGTTACGACATAGTTTCCGATAAATCCCGTAGCGCCGGTTACAAGAACTTTCATAATTAAAATATTTCTAAAGCAGGAATAGCAGTAAAAAATTTACCATTCCAGTTTCTGATATAACTTAATTGCTCACTTATTTCTTCTTTTAAATTCCAGGGAAGAATTAACACATAATCCGGAATATGATTCTTTAAAAATTGTTCGTTTACTACAGGAATATGGCTTCCCGGCAGGAATTTATTTTGTTTGTGAGGATTGGCATCTGCCACGTATTCTATAAGATCGTTTTTTATTCCACAATAATTAAGTAAAGTATTTCCTTTTGCCGCAGCACCATAAGCAGCTACTTTTTTATTTTGTTTCTTTTGATCGAGCAAAAAAGTAGTTAATCCTAATTTTACCTGAAATGCTTTTTCCGAAAAATGTCTGTAATAGTTAAGATTGGTAATTCCTTTTTGACTTTCTTTTTCTAACAGTAAAGCAACATTTACTGAGATTTCTTTTGTGTTATCTTCTTTATGTTTTGCATAAATTCTGATGGAACCTCCGTGAGTTGAAATTTCATCTACATCAAACACATCCAGTTTTTGTGATTCAAAAATTTTCTTAACCGTATGCAACGACAGGTAAGAAAAATGTTCATGGTAAATGGTATCAAATTGGTTGTTTTCAATCAGTTGCATTAAATGGGGAAATTCCATGGTGATAACCCCTTCTTCTTTCAACACTAATTTTAATCCTGCTACAAAATCAACAATATCCGGAACGTGGGCTAACACATTATTTCCTATCAAAAGATCAGCCTTTATATATTTTGCAATCATTTCTTTTGCCAGCTTTGTTCCAAAAAACTCATTTATAGATTCAATACCTTTTTCCCTTGCTGCTTCCGCAGTGTTTTTTGTCGGCTCAATACCTAAAACAGGAATATGCTTTTCTTTAAAATACTGCAACAAGTAGCCATCATTAGAAGCGATTTCTATTATCTGCGAGTTTTCATTATACCCAAATCGTTCTAACATCATTTCTGTATACTTTTTTGCATGGGCCAGCCAACTGGAGCTGTAAGAAGAGAAGTAAACATATTGCTGAGAGAAAATATCTTCTGATTTTTTATACTCATCTATTTGCACCAGAAAACATTCCGGGCAGGTAAATACTTTTAATGGAAAATAGGTTTCGGGTTCATTTAATTCTTCTGGGGTTAAAAAAGAATTGGAGGCCGGTGAATTGAACAGGTCAATAAATAAATGAGTTAATTCTGTTTTGCAAAACCTGCATTTCATATGGTTATTCCTTTAAAATTTTTTGACAGGTGGGGAAGGTTTTTATCTCTTTCCGAAATCTTTTCAATTGCTTCAGGCCATTCTATTTTTATAGCCGGATCCTGGTAATTAATTCCATCCTCAAAAGAAGGCGTATAAAAATTAGTGTGATGGTACATAATTTCACAATCATTGGTAAGCGTGAGAAAGCCATGTGCGCAACCTTCAGGAATATAAATCATTTTTTTATTTTCTGCACTTAGTTCAACACCAAACCATTTTAAAAAAGAAGGAGAATTTTTTCTAAGATCGATTGCCACATCAAAAATTTTTCCGGCAATACAACGAATCAGTTTTATTTCAGCATGTGGAGGACGCTGAAAATGCATACCACGAAGCGTTCCTTTTTCTTTTGTAAAGGAATGATTTATCTGAACCCATTCTTTTTCATGGCCAATTTTTTTAAATTCATCTTTACAAAAAGTGCGGGCAAACCAACCTCTTTCATCTTCAAATAAATCAAGATCGATTATGTAAACTCCATTTATGGAAGTTTTATTAAAGTTCATTTTTATGAGGGAATTTTATCAAGATGCTTTTTTAAAAGTTTTAAGCGTGTAAATCTTTCACCATCGAAATCATTTTCTGAAAAATCCATCTCCTTCAGCTTTTCGTATAATTCTTTCATTCCTGATTTCAATGTATAATCTAATTTAAAATCCGGCAAAATGGTATACAACCGATCGAAATTAACTCTGTAATCTCTTGGGTCATTTCCTAGTTCGCCCGTAAACACAATATTAGCCGAAGGAATTAAATTTTGTACAATAGCTGCCACATCTTTTACCTGGTAATTTTCTTCATTGGCTCCAATATTAATTGCTTTTGCCCTTACTTTTTGATCGGGTACATCACTTAAGGCAACAAAAGCGCGGGCAATATCCCTGCAATGTATTAACGGTCGCCAGGGTTCTCCATCACTTTTTATCCTAATATCTCCTTTGGTAAAAGCGCATGCCAAAAGATTGTTTACAACAAGGTCAATTCTAAAAACGGGTGAATAACCGTAGGCCGTAGCGTTTCTTAAAAATACAGGACAAAAATGTTCGTCGGCTATTTCTGTCAACTTTTTTTCCACATCAATTTTTGAAATTGCATAGGCAGTCAACGGATTTACCGGGGCTGATTCATCCAAATCATTATTGATCCCTTTTCCATAAATAGAGCAGCTACTTGAAAACAAAAATTTGGATACGCCCGCCTGCTTTGAAATTTTTGCAAGATTTATAGATCCTTCCCTATTGATTCGGTAAGTTATTTCCGGGTTAAGATCTCCCATCGGATCGTTTGAAATAGCAGCAAGATGCATTACGCAATCATGTCCCTCTAAATCTTTAGCTGTGAGATGCCTGATATCTTTGATCAAATCAACGTCAGGTTTGGTTAAACCGGCAACTTTAGCTTCTTCAAATAAATTAATATCACAGCCTGTTACAGTGTGGCCTGCAGATTTAAGAAGTTCTACTAAGTGTGGCCCTATATATCCTTTGTGACCGGTAACAAATACTCTCATAAAATTTATTTACCAGGTTTTCCATTTTGCCTTGTTTGATTCCCATAATTGCTCCAGTTCAATTTTGTCCCTCATGGCATCCATGCATTTCCAAAAACCATAATGCTTATAGGCAACCAACTGCTTATCTTTTACAATTTTTTCCATTGGCTCTTTTTCCCATTGTACTGTTTCCATGTCACCTTTTAAATAGTTGAATATTCCCGGTTCAAGAACAAAATAGCCACCGTTTATCCAAATATCTTTGCCGTTGGGCTTTTCCTTAAAGCTGGTTATAATGGAAGATTCATTGGTTTCTACCGTTCCAAACCTTGTAGGTAATTGAACTGAAGTAAGTGTTGCCAGCTTCCCGGCTGTTTTATGGAATGCCAACAGATCATTAATATTTATATCAGATACTCCGTCACCATAAGTAAGCATAAAGGTTTCATTGCCAACATACTTTTCGATTTTTTGAATTCTTCCTGCTGTATTGGTTTGCAAGCCTGTATCCACAAGGGTTACTGTAAACGATTCTGTATTGGCAAAATGCACATCCACTTTGTTGTTGGTGAGCTCAACGGTGATGTCGGAATTGTATAAAAAATAGTTTAAAAAATATTCTTTAATCAAATAACCTTTGTAGCCGCAGCAAATCACAAAATCATTAAAACCATAATGAGAATAACTTTTCATGATATGCCATAAAATTGGCTTCCCGCCAATTTCGATCATTGGTTTTGGTTTTAAATGCGACTCTTCTGAAATTCGTGTTCCTAAACCGCCAGCGAGAATTACCACTTTCATTGGAGAAATTATTTACAAAAACGGAAGCGTTTTACAATTTATGATATCAATACAGCCGGACAAATATACTTGAAACCTTAGGAGAAATTCAACAAGCGATGGCTAATTTAAAATCAGTATTATTTGTTTGTTTACTGTAAAATCAAATTTTTATTTTTTAAAATTTCTGATGTCATGTACTAACTCAATTGATCTCTTTGTTTCCATCAAGGGAAATCCTTTGCCTGCTAAAATATTTTCGTAGGATTTGGTATGAAGTTCAGTAAAACCATCACTAAACTCAAAAGATTCTCCGTCAATATTTAAAGTTCTGTAAGTGCGTTTACCCTGAACTCTTACTGGTTCAGGCAAATTATTTACATCAATACTTAATCTCCATTTTACAGACGCATTTTCCAATTCCAAAACTCCGGATGCAGTACTCATAGAATGTTCTTTAACTAAATTTTCTTTTACGTCTCCAAAAATCCACATCAGCATATCAAAAAAATGAACGCCGATATTCGTTGCAATTCCCCCGCTCTTTTCTATATTGCCCTTCCAACTTGCATAATACCAATGTCCGCGGCTGGTAATGTAATCCAATTCTACCTGGTGTTTTTTGCCTTTGGGTTCTGCATCAATTTTTTCTTTTAAAGCAATAATTGAAGGATGCAAACGCAATTGCAAAATGGTAAATATTTTGTTACCGGTTTCTTTCTCTATCTCTGCCAGCGCATCAATATTCCACGGATTTAAAACCACTGGTTTTTCGCATATAACGTCCGCGCCTATACGCAAACCAAATCTAATATGCGCATCATGCAAATAATTGGGACTACAAACACTTACAAAATCAGTTTTAATTCCCCTGCGTTTTTGTTTTTCAATGTGCCTGTCGAAGCGTTCAAACTCTGTAAAAAAATCTGCCTCAGGAAAATAACTGTCCAATATTCCAACAGAATCATTTTTATCTAAGGCCGCTAGCAGGTTGTTGTCGGTATCTTTTATCGCTTTCATATGCCTTGGGGCGATATAACCACCGGCACCTATCAATGCAAAATTTTTCATTATTGATTTTAAGTTTTGGTAATTTTTTTATTTACAGTAAATAAAGTTTTATTTAAAATTTTTATTCTATGCACTTCCAAAAGTTTATTTTATTCTTTTAACAACGTTATTTTCCAATATATATTCTTGTTTGCTTTCCGGGCAAATAGCACTGTTTTCAGAATTGAAAATTAGCTTTTGACCATATTCACTCATCCAACCCATTTGCCTTCCTGGATTTCCTACGATCAATGCATAAGCAGGAACATCTTTGGTAACTACGGCTCCTGCGCCGATGAAAGCATATTCGCCGATGGTATGCCCGCAAACGATTGTTGCATTGGCGCCAATACTTGCTCCTTTTTTAATTAAAGTTTTTTTAAATTCATCTTTTCTGCTAACGGCGCTTCTCGGATTGATTACATTAGTAAGCACCATGCTTGGTCCTAAAAAAACATCGTCTTCACAAATAACGCCTTCATAGATGCTTACATTGTTTTGAACGCGCACATTATTTCCTAAAATAACTTTTGGAGATACCACTACATTTTGACCAAGATTACAATTGTTGCCGATAACAGCACCTGACATTACATGGCTAAAGTGCCAGATCTTAGTACCATCTCCAATTACGCAATTGTCATCAATAAAAGAGGAGGGATGAACGTAGTAACTCATTTTTCTATTTTACAATATTTTTTAAATATTCGCCGTAGCCACTTTTTTCAAACTTCTTTGCAAGAATCATCAATTGTTCTTTATCAATAAAGTGCATCCTGTAGGCGATTTCTTCGAGACAGCCGATTTTAAATCCCTGTCGTTTTTCGATTACTCTTACAAATTCTGTTGCATCATGCAAAGATTCAAAAGTGCCGGTATCAAGCCACGCAAATCCCCTGTTTAAGACAGCTACTTTTAGTTTTTTACTTTCAAGATATTTTCTGTTTACATCTGTAATTTCATATTCTCCACGTGGCGATGGTGAAATATTTTTGGCAATTTCCACAACCGAATTATCATAAAAATATAAACCGGGAACGGCATAATTTGATTTGGGTTTTGCTGGTTTTTCTTCAATGCTTAGTGCTACATGATTTTCATCAAACTCAACTACACCATATCTTTCCGGATCGCTTACCGGGTAAGCAAAAATAATGGCTCCATCCGGATTTGCCGAAGCTTGTAATAATTTGGAAAATCCGCTGCCGTAAAAAATGTTATCACCCAAAACCAGCGCGACCGAATCTTTTCCGATAAAATTTTCACCAATTACAAAAGCCTGTGCCAGCCCGTTTGGCTTTTCCTGTACTGCATATTCCAAATGACATCCCCATTGTTTCCCATCGCCCAGCAAGCGCTTAAACTGCGATTGGTCCTCAGGAGTAGTAATGATCAGCACTTCCTTGATTCCTGCAAGCATTAGCGTTGATAAAGGATAATAGATCATCGGTTTATCATAAATAGGCATCAATTGCTTACTGATCCCCATGGTGATGGGATATAGTCGTGTGCCGGAACCGCCTGCGAGAATAATACCTTTCATTGAAGTTGAGTTTAGATAGTTTAGAAGGTTTAGATTGGTTTAGGCAATTTAATTTTTTGTTGCGATTTACGAAGTTGCGAAATTAAGTAAGTTTGTTTTTCAATTAAATTCCTTCCTTCCGCATAATTATTTTCATCTAAAAAAAGAAGATCCTTTGAAATTATTAAATCATTTAAAAGCTCGATTGTACTGCTGTAAGAAATTGTACTAAAATGACATTGATCTTTTGATGTAACCCTGGATGTTCCTTCTGCAAGATTGGATGCAATAGCTAATGCGGCTCTTCGCATTTGACTTATTATTCCAAATTTTTCTTCTTCAGGATATTTTGCTGTTATTCGATAAATCCACACGGTTAGTTTTCTTGCATGTTGCCATGCTTCCAATTTCTCAAATGAATAAATTTTCATAAGCAATTCTTTCGAATGAAAATACGTGAAACTTCGTTCTAAACCATTCTAAACCCATCTAAACTAATCTAAACCATCCTTAACTCTCAACCTCTCAACCCTTCACCCCATACTGTTCTTCATAATATTTCTGATAATTGCCACTTGTTACTTCATTCAGCCATTCACTGTTGTTGAGGTACCAATCTATTGTTTTAGACAATCCTTCTTTAAACTGTAATGAAGGTTGCCAGCCTAATTCGTTTTTCAATTTGGTAGCATCTATTGCATAACGCAAATCGTGACCGGCACGATCTTTTACAAATGTTATCAGTTTTTCTGAAGTTCCTTTTTCGCACCCAAGTTTCTCATCCATTTGCCGGCAGAGTTCCTTTATAATATCAATATTTTTCCACTCGTTATGGCCACCGATATTATACGTTTCTCCAACTTTTCCATTGTGCATGATCGTATCAATCGCTCTCACATGATCTTCTACATACATCCAATCGCGAACGTTTTCTCCTTTTCCATAAACAGGAATCGGTTTGTTATTAATGATGTTATGAATAGAAAGCGGAATTAATTTTTCAGGGAAATGAAAGGGCCCGTAATTGTTAGAGCAATTGGAAACAATTACCGGTAAGTGATAGGTATGATAATAGGCTCTCACAAAATGATCGGAAGAAGCCTTAGAAGCCGAATACGGACTGCGCGGATCATAAGGCGTTTCTTCAGTAAAAAATCCTTCTTCACCCAAACTTCCATACACTTCATCTGTAGAAATGTGGTAAAATAATTTTCCTTCATAATTGTTGTTCCACTGCTCTTTTGCAACCTGCAGCAGGGAAACAGTACCCAACACATTGGTTTTTACAAAAGCCAAAGGATCAGTAATAGAACGATCAACATGACTTTCCGCAGCCGTGTGCAATACATTGGTAAAATGGTATTTTTCAAAAAGGCTTGTTACCAAATTCATATCCAGGATATCGCCCTTTACAAAATTATAATTTGGTTTTTCTTCTATATCTTTTAAATTTTCAAGATTGCCTGCATAAGTCAGATTGTCAAGGTTTACGATTGTATAATCAGGATATTTATTTACAAACAATCTTGTAAGATGCGAGCCAATAAAACCTGCGCCACCGGTAATTAAAACTACTTTTTGCATGAATTCTTTAAATTTTGAACAGTTTGCAAAAGTATCAATTAATTTCTGCTTTGAAAATGTTGACTGAAGTGCGATTTGACGTTGTTGATAGGCAAAATGGTTTTTGCAGTAAACGAACTTTTGTGCCATATTGCCATTTTATAAGAAGGATTTAACCTCCTTATCATTATCAACACTAATTTACGATTTACCTTTGCAGGCTATGCATTATGCTTCAGTAGAAAATTTAAGTAAATCGTTTGGCGTTAGGACGCTTTTTAAAGACATTAGTTTTTATATAGAAGAAGGTGATAAAATCGCTTTTGTTGCCAGGAATGGAAGCGGCAAATCCACTCTTTTAAAAATCATTTCAGGCCTTGATACGCCTGATACAGGAACGATCTGGATACATAAAGAAGTGAAAGTAATTATGCTTCAGCAAGAAACTGCTTTTGAAAATGACCGGTCAATTTGGGATAATATTTTGAATTTGGATAACCCCGTTGTAAAGTTGGTAAAGGAATATGAAATGCTTTTGGAGGAAGAATCGCAAAATGATCATCGGATTAGCGAATTGATTACAGAATTGACGGAGGCCAATGCCTGGACTTTTGAGAGTGATCTTAAACAAATTTTAGGAAAATTAAATCTTCATCATTTAAATGAACCGGTAAAAAATTTAAGTGGCGGACAACGCAAGAGAGTGGCTTTGGCGCAGGCTTTGATTGAATCTCAATTGCACGAAGGAAAATGTATGTTGATTCTTGATGAACCAACGAATCACCTGGACGTGGAAATGATTGAATGGCTTGAAAATTTTCTTGCAAGTAATAAAAGTACTTTGCTTTTGGTAACGCACGATCGCTATTTCCTGGATGCTGTTTGTAACGAAATTATTGAGCTTGATGATGAAAAACTTTATGTGTATAAAGGCGATTACGATTATTTTCTCGAACAAAAATCATTGCGCCAGGAAGTGCAGCAAAGTGAACTACAAAAGGATAAAAATATATTTCGCAAAGAACTGGAATGGATGCGCAAACAACCAAAGGCGCGCACCACCAAATCAAAAAGTCGGCAAGATGCATTTGTTGAAGTGGAAGAAAGAGTGAATCAGAAAAAAGAGGTTGCAGAAGTTTCTTTACAGGTGAAGATGACCCGAATGGGAGGGAAAGTGTTAGAAATGAAAAAAGTGTACAAGGCTTATGGTGATAAGGTGATTATGAAAGGGTTTGATTACACTTTTAAAAAAGGAGAAAGAATAGGCATTGTTGGTAAAAACGGAACCGGCAAATCTACCTTTTTGAAAGTAGCGCTGGATCTTGTTCCACCCGATAGCGGAAAAATTAATCATGGTGAAACGATTGTTTTTGGAAATTTTGCACAGGACGGATTGCAATATAAAGAAGATAAAAGGGCAATAGAATACGTAAAAGATTTTGCCGATTTTTTTCCTTTGGCAGATGGAAGTAAGATAAGTGCTTCGCAATTCATGGAAAAATTTGGGTTTACGGCGCAGCAACAATTTACGCCGTTGAGCAAACTAAGCGGCGGAGAAAAAAGAAGGTTGCACCTTTTGAGTATTCTTTTTAAAAATCCCAATTTTTTGGTATTGGATGAACCAACCAATGATCTTGACCTGCAAACTTTAAGAACATTGGAAGAATTTTTGCAGGATTTTCCTGGCTGTATTTTGATCGTAAGTCATGACCGTTATTTTATGGATCGGTTGGTAGATCATCTTTTTGCTTTTGAAGGAAACGGTGAGATAAAAGATTTCCCGGGAAACTATTCTCAATACAGAATGTGGAAACAGTTGGAGGAAAATAGACCGCAAAATACAGGAGGCAATTTGCAAAAAGCAAAAGGCAATGAAGAAAAAAAGATCAATGCAGATGTGAACGATAAGTCAGCAGCTTCAAACAAATTTTCTTTTAAGGAGAAAACAGAATTTGAGAATTTAGAAAAGGAAATTGCACATCTCGAAAAAGAAAAAAAATTATTGGAAGTAAAGCTCAGCAATGGTTCGAAGGATTTTGAGAAATTGCAGGAAACGGCTGAAAGAATAAGTGATATTATTGTATTGCTGGATAAAAAAGAAATGCGTTGGCTGGAATTGAGTGAGAAAGCAGGGATATAAAAATAAAAAAAAACTTGCATGAAAAACTGGTTTGCATCTGATCTTATTTTTAACTCACTTTATCCAAAACCTATACAGGAAGTGGCTGAAAAACATTGGACGCCAATCAACGTGGCTAAAAAAGCTGCTGCGTTTTTAGCTACATCGCCGGATGTAAAAGTGCTTGACATTGGTAGCGGTTCCGGAAAGTTTTGCCTTATCGCTGCGCATGAACATCCTCTTACCAATTTTTATGGAGTTGAACAAAGACAAAACCTTGTTGATCTTTCAACTGAACTCGCCAAAGAACTTCAACTTGAAAATATTTTTTTTACCTGCGATAATATTTGCAATATAGATTTTGAAAAGTATGACCATTTTTATTTCTACAATTCCTTTTATGAAAATGTGCCTGGTACTCAAAAAATTGATTCAACTATAAAATATTCAGAAGAATTATACAATTTTTACAATCGATATTTATACAGGCAATTGAAAAAAAAACCGGAAGGAACGAGATTGGTTACTTATCATAGTTTCGGCAGTGAAATACCGGCAGGTTATGAAGTGGTCAATACCGATTACAATGAGTTTTTAAAATTCTGGATAAAAGTGTAATGACTACTCAATTAATAAAAGATGGAATGAAAATGTTCAGGTTTATTACGGGGAAAATAATTCTTTTATTTTTCTTTATCACTTTTGCTAAAACTTCATCTGCTCAAGCAGTAAACAAAGGAATTATTCAAATTCTTTATTCGCCCGGCCATCCTGTAAATACTTTTATTCCTTCAGAAAATATAGGCGGCGCCGTTGATGGACATTTTAAAGGCGACATTGATAAAATGCTTACTCCTGAAAATATTTCGAAAATGAAATTATCCGGACTCAAGCCCGTAAGTTATCGATTAAGAACAGAATTAGCCGGAGAGGTGTGGCACTGGAATCCTAATGGAAAATGGAGTGACAGTTTCAAACAACAAGGATACTGGATTTCCGATTCAGTAACTTCTAAGCCAATTGAACTTTCTTATGGTTATCGTTTACCCAGGAGAGGCAACACGTTCGACCAGGCTAACAATGATGGTTACTCGAGAATTGCAGACGGAGATACTGCAACCTTTTGGAAAAGCAATCCTTACCTTGATTCTTTTTATACTCATGAATCAAATAATCTTCATCCTCAATGGGTGATTGTGGATCTTGGTAAAAAATATAGAATAAACGCAATTCAAATTAATTGGGGAAATCCTTATGCATTAAACTATAAAGTAGAATATGCAAAGGGAAACGATCCTCAATATTTTGATCCTTATGAGCCGGGCATCTGGCATTCATTCCCGCAAAACAATATTGACAACAGTAAAGAAAGAAATAACATTAAAAAGATTTCTGAAAAGCCCATTCTGGTGCGTTTTATAAGATTTTCTTTTACGAAAAGTTCATATACTGCCTATAAAATCTCTAAAGACATAAGAGATAAGTTGGGCTTTGCGATTAAAGAAGTGGAAGTAGGAATGCTGGATGCAAAAGGCAACTTCCATGATCGCATGCATCATTTTGCAAATCATGATCAAAGTGTTGTTTATGTTTCATCTACTGATCCGTGGCATACATCAAAAGATATTGATTATAATGTTGAACAGCCGGGGATTGACCGGTTTTTTACGGATGGCCTCACTTCAAATTTGCCGGCATTAATTCCGGCGGCACTTTTGTACGACACACCTGAAAATGTGTTGGCCCTCTTTAAATATTTAAGAAAGAACAATTATAAATTTAATGAAGTTGAAATGGGAGAAGAACCTGAAGGGCAGTTGGTTTCACCCACTGATTATGCGGCACTTTATTTTCAACTGGGAAAGAAATTAAAAAGTTTGGATGGTAATATTAAAATGGGTGGTCCATGTTTCGCTTCACTTTCTTCGGAGGAAGAAGATAGTACCACTTTTACGGAAGCAAAATGGACAACGCTGTTTTTAAATTATCTGAAAAGCCACAAGAGCATTGATCTCTTCAACTTTTTTTCCTTTGAATGGTACCCTTTTGATGATTTGTGCACGCCATCAGCTCCGCAGTTAGTTGCTGCTCCGGCTATGCTTTCAATGGCGATGAAAAATATCAGGAATGTTTTGCCCGCCAATACTCCCATGTATGTTACTGAATATGGCTATTCTGCATATGAAGGCAGGCCGGAAGTTGAAATACAGGGGGCTTTAATGTATGCCGATATTTTAGGAAAGTTTATGGAACTCGGTGGCAGCAAGAGTTTTTTGTATGGATACGAACCCGCTTTTCTTCAGCAATCATTTAATTGCGGTTATGGTAATAATATGCTGATGGGTTTAAATGATGAAGGGAAAATATCTTATAAAACAGCTGCTTTTTACACAACTCAAATGATTAGTCATTATTGGGCCCAGCCGTCTGATTCAATTTTAGAAATCTATCCTGCAGAATGTAACTTAATCAATAAAAAAATGCAATCACTTATTTCTGCGTATGCTGTTCACAGCAGCTCGGGCAAATGGTCTGTGATGCTTATAAATAAAGATGCCCGCAAAACATTTAATATGGTTATAAAAATTGAAGATGCAATTGGCAGAAAAATAATTTCATGGACGCCATCTCATCTTATTCAATATTCGGGGCAGCAATATCAATGGCAGGCAGTTGGTTTAAATGGACATCCTTCTAAAAACCTTCCTCCTGTGTTTAAAAATTTTGGCGGAACTTCAAACTTCTCTCTGCCGCCATTTTCATTAACGGTGATTAATTAAAGAGAAAATAAAAATTGCATTCAATTGTTGGTACTGTATTTGGTTTGCTGCGGGAAAAGTATAAAACATTAAATTAAAATGAACTTAAAAAGAAAAATTATAACTTCAATCTATCCATTACAAATAAAAATTTCTAAACTTACAGGAATGGGAATCAACATATATGAAAATAACGGTAAAGCGGTTGCACCTCAGAATTTTTATTCATTAAAAGCAACTTTAAATAATGACGAAGAGATTTCTTTTGAAAGATTTAAAAATAAAAAAGTGTTGATTGTAAATCTTGCTTCTCTTTGTGGGTTTACGCCTCAATATACTGAGTTGCAGGAATTATTTGAAAAGGCTGAAAACCTTGTAATACTTGGGTTTCCGGCAAATAATTTTGGGGATCAGGAACCGGGAAGCGACGCTGAAATTGGTAATTTTTGCAAACTGAATTATGGAGTTACATTTCCATTATTTAAAAAAGGGGATGTCGCAGGAAATGGAAAGCAACCGGTTTATCAATGGCTTTCTGATAAAAATAAAAATGGCTGGAACGATGTTGAGCCGCAATGGAATTTTTATAAATACCTGGTTGATGAAAATGGAAATCTTGAAAGTGTTTCATCCTCTTCTGTTTCGCCGGCTGATATAAAACTTTAAGAAGTCTCAGTATTTACACCGGACATTTTTCATGATAATTGATTAACTCTATCGGCGTTTTTTCAAATTCATATCCTGAATAATGCCTTACGATTTCATCCAGCACTTCTATAATTTCATCTACTTCTTTTAGCGTTACTAATTTTCCGCGGTATTCCTTTATGTTCGGCATTCCTTTTAAATAATTGGTATAATGCCTTCGCATTTCATTGATGCCCACTACAGGCCCTTTCCATTCGAACGATTTTATCAAATGCTTTTTACAAACAGCCACTCTTTCTTCAACTGTAGGCGAAGGAAGTATTTCACCGGTTTTTACATAATGAGAAATTTCATTAAATATCCACGGATAACCTATCGCGGCACGACCGATCATAATTCCATCTACTCCATATTTATTTTTATATTCAAGCGCTTTTTGCGGCGAATCAATATCGCCGTTTCCGAAAATAGGAATCGTAATCCTTGGATTTTCTTTTACTTTCGCAATCAATTCCCAGTTGGCACTTCCTTTATACATCTGCATCCTGGTTCTCCCATGAATCGACAGCGCCTGGATCCCGACATCCTGCAATCGTTCTGCCACTTCCTCAATATTTTTTGAATCTTCATCCCAGCCTAATCTTGTTTTTACAGTTACCGGTAACGAAGTGCTTTTTACCACCGCATCTGTTAACCGGATCATCAACGGAACGTCTTTTAAAACTCCTGCACCTGCACCCCGGCACGCTACTTTTTTTACGGGACAACCAAAATTAATATCTAACAAATCAGGATTGGTAGCATCTACAATTTTTGCAGCAAGCGATAAACTCTCTTCATCGCCACCAAAAATTTGAATGCCAACCGGTTTTTCGTAATCAAAAATGTCTAATTTTTTTCTGCTTTTTATCGCATCGCGAATCAAACCTTCACTGCTTATAAACTCAGTGTACATCAGGTGCGCACCATTATCTTTACAAACCGCGCGAAACGGCGGATCGCTCACATCTTCCATTGGCGCGAGCAACAAAGGAAAATCAGGTAGTTGTATGTTACCTATTTTAATCAAAGTACTTAGTTAAATAGAAATCTTCGTTATTTGTTTGTTTACTAATATCTTATTTATTTCCTTTAAAAAATTTTGGCTGTAAATTTACGCACTTAAATATTGGTAACACAATGACGGACAGAAATTCAAGAAATTTTAGCTTTACGGGGCAATTGGGAATTTTACTGGGGCTTATCGGTGCCGGAATGATAATAAGTATTATTGTTTCTTTCCTGATCTGGCTGGCGATGACCGGCAGAGGGCTTACCACTATGGCCACAGATATAATGGATCCGAAATATTACAATGCGATCATGTGGATGCAGGTGG
>DAHXOZ010000001.1:18483-20744 GCA_027364635.1 bacterium
ACCGGCAGAGGGCTTACCACTATGGCCACAGATATAATGGATCCGAAATATTACAATGCGATCATGTGGATGCAGGTGGTTTCAACTTTCTTTCTGTTTTTTTTACCTGTCTATTTTTTTGCTCTTATTTGCTACCGGAATCCAACTAAATTCATCGGTTTTAATACAAGGATCAATTATAAGCAGGTGTTGATTTTACTGGCTATTGTGGCTCTTACTTTTCCTTTGTCAGGAGCTTTGGCCGAATTAACAAAAATGATCCCAATTCCTCATTCGTGGCAAATTTATTTTAAAGCAAAAGAAGCTGCCCGAACTGCACAGGAAAAGGCGCTTATTAATATTAATACATTTCCCAGGTATTTAGTTTCGATGATCGTTATTGCCTTACTGCCTGCTATTTTTGAGGAAGTTTGTTTTAGAGGAGGTATTCAGAATATCTTAGTGAGGTGGTTTAAAGGTCCGTGGATAGCGATTATTATTACCTCTATTATTTTTAGTGCGGTTCATATTTCTTATTATGGTTTCCTGGTACGCGCTGTGCTTGGAGTTTTCCTGGGATTGATTTTTTATTACAGCGGTAGTTTATGGCTTTCGATACTTTTCCATTTTCTGTATAACGGGTTGCAGGTAACGGCTCTTTATTTTGCAACAACTTCAGTGGGTAATGCTTCAAAAAATACAAAGGATATTGAAGGAAGTTTTCCTTTGTGGGCAGGCGTTGTAGCACTTGTATTGATCATTTATGCTTTTATAAAATTTCGCGAAATCTCACTTCTAGAACAACAGAAATATGTGATGCCTGAAGAAGATCCAAACGATTTTCAAAACTGGATTACCAAAGAATCTTAAAACTGATGAATGGCTTTTGATACCCAAACTTTTAGAACACGAACACTTACTGCTATTGTTTTTGCCATAGTAATGCTGATAGGATTGTTATGGAATAAATGGAGTTTTATCGTTCTGTTTACATTGATTCATTTTGGATGCTGGTACGAATTTATAGCGCTGATAAAAAAGATTGATCCGGTCAATTATAAGTTGAAAAGCATTTTGGGATTGTTTTATATCACACTTCCTGTTGTATTGATAATCATAATGAGGCTACATCATTTCAATGGGTTAAGCGATAGCTATTTGAAAATAATTCCCTGCGGAATTGTTTTTTCAATCTGGATCAACGATACAATGGCTTACATTGTTGGCTCTTTTATTGGGAAAACGCCTTTATCTTCCATTTCTCCTAAAAAAACACGCGAAGGAACTTTTGGCGGAATCATTCTTTGTGTGATTGTAATTACTTTGATTGGTTATTTATCAACCTTTTATTCTGTTGCTGATTGGATAGTGATCAGTTTGTTTTGCGCTGTTTTTGGAACGGTTGGAGACTTGTTGGAAAGTAAATTAAAACGCCTTGCATCAGTAAAAGACAGTGGCAGTTTAATGCCGGGCCATGGGGGTTTTTTAGATCGTTTTGATTCCATGTTGGTGGCTATTCCATTTGTATTTGTTTATTACTTCCTTTTTATCCAGTGAATAAAAAAGACCTGTCTGCCCGCCAGTTTTTATATTTGTACTTTAAACGTAGTTAATGAACATTCATAAAGAAGGTTACCGAACGATAGCAATTGCTGTATTAATCTTTGGTGCCGTTAATATTAGCTTCTTCTATTTTTTCAGCGCTTCCATGCCGTTTTGGTCGTGGGTAGTGTTTGGAGTAAGCCTTATAATGCTTTTATTTATCATTTCATTTTTCAGATCTCCCAAAAGAGTTTTTATAGTAGCACATCACCAGGTAATATGCCCTGCAGACGGGAAAGTGGTGGTAATTGAAGAGGCTGTGGAACCTGAATATTTTAAAGATAAAAGGCTACAGGTTTCAATTTTTATGAGCCCTGCCAATGTTCATATTAACCGAATCCCTATGTCGGGAAAAGTAGAATACAGCCAATATCATAAAGGAAAGTATTTGGTAGCCTGGAACCCTAAATCTTCAACCGAAAATGAACGTCATTCTGTAGTAATAAAAAGTGACAGTGCTGAAATTTTAGTAAAGCAAATTGCAGGTGCAATGGCAAAACGTATCGTAAATTACCTTAAGGTGGGCGAAAATGTATCACAGGGAAATGAAATGGGATTTATAAAATTTGGCAGCCGGGTAGATGTTTTGCTGCCGGTAGGAACAGAATTGAATGTGGAGCTGAACCAAAAGGTAAAAGGAGGCGTTACTGTTTTGGCTACTATTGATACATTGGTTCCAG
>DAHXOZ010000001.1:20842-23671 GCA_027364635.1 bacterium
ATGTCATTTAATTATTTGGAAAGTGTAAAAAAATATTTTCGTCAACAAAAATCACTTGGCGATAAAACCATTGAACAACTAAGTGAAGAAAATTTGTTGTGGCAATTCAATGAAAACAGTAATAGCATTGCAGTTATTGTTCAACATTTGTGGGGAAACATGTTATCAAGATGGACCAATTTGCTTACAGAAGATGGTGAAAAAGAATGGCGCGACCGCGATACCGAATTTGAAAAAATAATACAAACAAAAGATGAACTGATAACTAAATGGAATGCCGGCTGGGATTGTGTTTTTAATACCTTGGATTCATTAACAGAGGAAGATCTTTCTAAAACTATTTATATAAGGAAAGAACCGCACAATGTTTTAGATGCTATCAACAGGCAATTGGCGCATTATTCAAATCATGTAGGCCAGATCGTTTATGTAGGAAAAATGGTGCTGAATGAAAAATGGAATTCTTTATCAATTCCAAAAGGAAATTCTAAAGAGTTTAATGAAAAAATGATGGGAAAATAAAAGAGTGATGATTTAGAATATTGTTTCCAGCTCTCTTAAATGATGAATGGTGTAGGTCGGTTTGGCAATACATTCTTCATTGGTGTGATTTACAAAAATTGAATCCATTCCTGCATTTTTAGCTCCGAGGATATCTGCTTCCGGGTTGTCGCCTATCATAATACTTTCTTCTGTTTTACATTTAGCTTTATTTAAAGCAAATTCAAAAATCTCTTTTTTAGGTTTTACAGAATTAGAAGTTTCTGAAGTAATAATGTGGGTAAAATATTTTGAAAGATCAGCGCTGTTTAATTTTAGCCGCTGTGTTTTTTCAAAACCGTTGGTGATCAGGTGAAGTGAATATTTTTTTTCAGTCAGGTATTCCAGTATTTCATAAGTGTAATCAAAAACTCTTTTTTTTGTAGGAAGAATTTCCAGGAAGTATTCGCTCATGTCTTTGGCCAGCTTTTCATCTGCGATATGGAAATCGAGTAAAGTGCGCCACATCCGCCGCCACTTTAATTCTTCAACGGTAATATATCCTTTTTCATACCTGCTCCAGAGTGTTTTGTTGTGGTTGAGATAAATGGTATAAAACTGGTTGAAAGATTCGATAGCTCTTGATTCCAGCTTAAAAAAACCGTATAATTCTGTCAACGATTCTTCAGCATTGGCATTAAAATCCCAAAGTGTATGATCAAGGTCGAAAAAAAGATGTTTATATTTCAAATAGGTTATATTTAAAAAGTCGACTGAAGATTTTAGATTTGCCTAATACCTTAAAACGAAATATTAAGATGAATATTGTAATAACCGGCGGGAGCAAAGGTATGGGAAAAGCGATGGCTGAAAAATTTGCAGCCGCAAAAAATAACATTTTCATTTGCTCAAGAAATGAACAACAACTGGCTGAAACTGCAGAGGAACTCAATCGAAAATATAAGAACTCTATTCAATATTTTTCGGCTGATCTTTCTAAAAAGGATGAGATTTTAAAATTTGCCAACTGGCTTTTAGATAAAAATATCGACATTGATATATTGATCAATAATGCGGGGCAGTTTGTGCAGGGAAGCGTTTACAATGAACCGGAAGGTAATCTTGAACAAATGATTGATATTAATTTGTATAGCGCCTACCATTTAACGAGGGCCTTGATTCCGAAAATGATGAAAAATAAGTCGGGCCACATATTTAATATGTGTTCTATTGCTTCTTTAAAAGCTTATAATAACGGAGGTTCTTACAGCATCAGCAAATTTGCTTTAATGGGGTTTAGTAAAAATTTGCGTGAAGAAATGAAGCCTTTCAATATTAAAGTAACGGCGGTTTTTCCCGGTGCGGTTTATACCTCTTCGTGGGAAGGTGCCAATATAAATCCGGAAAGAATTATGGAGGTAGAGGATATTGCCAATATGGTTTTTGCAGCTTCAAAACTTTCGCCACAGGCCTGTGTAGAAGATATGGTGATGCGTCCGCTGTTAGGCGATCTTCCTTAATAGATTTTTAACACGAACTCATTCTATTAACCTTTTTTTAAATTCCTTTCCAACTACTTTTGTAGCTCATCCTTTGCTGAAAAAATGATAACATTTTTACGATCCGGCTTTAAAAAATTTTTCTTTCTCTTTCTATCTCTTACAGCGGTTTTCGTTGCTAAAACCTCCTATGCGCAGGTAAAATTTTCCGTGGTTTGCCCTCAAAAAAAGATTGGAAAGAAAGATTTATTGCAAATTCAGTTTAAAGTAGAGAATGCCAATAGTGTGGATAATATCAATCCTCCATCCTTTAATAATTTTACGGTAGTTTCAGGCCCCAACCAGGAGCAAAGTACTTCGAATATCAATGGAAAAGTAAGCCAGTATGTATCCCTCGGCTATTCATTGGCACCTGTTGCCACCGGTACCTTTACTATTGGCGCTGCTACCGCTGTTGCCGATGGCAAACAACTGAAAACTGATCCGATTACTATTACGGTAGTAAACGGCTCATTGGCACAATCACAGCCAAATACTTCCCAGCAAAATTTGCCTCCATTCCCTAACCTTAATTTTGATTTCCCCTCTGAACCCGTAACCCACCAGTTTGATGATTATATTTTAAAGCCCGGTGAAAATGCGACCGATAAAACGGCCAAAAATCTTTTTATAAAGCTTAATGTAACTAAAAAGACCTGCTATGTTGGCGAACCTATAGTAGCTACCTACGAGCTTTATACACGGCTTCCATCGGAAACTACCATTACGGATGCCCCTTCTTTTAACGGGTTTTCTGTAAATGATCTGGACATTAATAGTAATTCTACTCTTGAGAATTATAATGGGCGTA
>DAHXOZ010000001.1:23769-61427 GCA_027364635.1 bacterium
GCCCCTTCTTTTAACGGGTTTTCTGTAAATGATCTGGACATTAATAGTAATTCTACTCTTGAGAATTATAATGGGCGTAAGTACAATGTTTATACTATCCGAAAAGTTGAATTATATCCCTTCCAGGCTGGCAATATTACACTCGGTTCTATGACTGCTTCCAACAAAGTAACTTTTGTAAAATCCCAATATTTAAACCAGCAGGATAACAGCGGTTTTTTTGATATGTTTCAGAATTTTGGAAGTGATGCAATTCCGCCTGAAGGTCTCGTTGAAAAAAATGTTACTTTAAAATCTGCTCCGGAAGTAATTGCCGTTAAACCTTTGCCCACCGAAAATAAGCCTGCAGATTTTCGCGGTGCTGTTGGCAATTTTTCCATCTCTGCTTCTTTGGAAAAAAATAATATTACTACTGATGATGCCGGAACTTTAAAACTTACCATAACCGGGAAAGGAAATATTCAATTGATCAACGCGCCTGTAATTAGCTGGCCAAATGGGATAGATGGGTTTGAAGCAAAAGTGAAAGACAATGTTGACAGGAAACAAGTGCCGATGCAGGGAAGCAAAACGTTTAGTTATCCATTTACGGTTTCAAAACCGGGAACTTATACCATTGATTCTATCGCATTTTCTTATTTTGATCCTTTTACCGCCACCTATAAAACGTTGCATACTTCTCCTCTGCAAATAGAGGTAACGAAAGGAAAAGAAGTTCCTGGCAATTCTTTGGCAGCAGCTTCCAGCAAACCGAATGCTAATGAATTTGTAATTACCAAAACAGAACTGGTTGGTGGAATTTTATTGGTGGTACTGGTTATTCTGGCCTTTTTGTTTGTTATGTTCAAAAAGAATAAAAGCAAAGATGATCTTGAAAAGGCAATAAAAGTAGATGACCTAAAAAACGAAGATGAAAGCGAGGCAGAGAAAACTAAAACATTTGTGATTCCCGAAAATCCATTGGCTTCTGCTCATGAAAAGCTTGTTACGGGTAACAGTTCGGCGTTTTACCAAACATTGGATGCATCACTCAAAAAATATTTGGCTGTAAAATTTAATGTACCTGCAAATGAATTATCCAAAAAAAGGCTTAATGAAGAATTGGATAAATGTAATGTCAGCCTTGGAACATCTTTGATGTTGACTTCTTTGCTCGATGAGGTGGAATTAAATTTATATGCGCCGCCTTCAAATGCAAACCAGCTGAATGCTGTTTTTGAAAAAGCTTCCGAAGTAGTGTCACTGTTGGATAAACAAGTATGCTAAAAAGTTTTTTTAAGAACAGTAAACAAACAATAAATTGAAAAATTTATTCTCGTCCCTGCTTAGTTTTCATTGGTAAACTTATAACCAATTCCTCTCACTGAATGAAAGTATTTAGGATTTCGGCTATCTTCTTCAAAATATTTTCTGAAGTTTAAGATAAAGTTGTCAACGGTTCGTGTTGTCGGATAAACATTGTATCCCCAAACGGATTGTAAAATTTTTTCGCGCGTTACTACTTCGTTTCTATTTTCGATCAGCAACTTTAAAAGCATTGCTTCTTTTTTGGTAAGGGCTACCAATTCTCCTGATTTGGTAGTGCATTCGAGCGATTTAAAGTTGATCAGGTTTTTACCGAAAGTGTATTGTTCTGCAACAGGTTCTTTAGCGGAGATTTTCTGACTTTTATTAATTAAAATCCTTACTCTCAACAAAAGTTCTTCCAGGCTGAAAGGCTTGGTTAAGTAATCATCTGCTCCTTTTTTTAGCCCTAAGATGCGGTCTTTGCTTTGGCTTTTTGCACTTAGCATCAAAATAGGAATCTCGGTATTGCTCAATCTTATATTTTCGCAAACCGCTATTCCATCTATCTCCGGCAGCATTACATCCAATACGATAAGATCAAAATATTCATTTTGAATTGCTTTTAGAGCCTCTTCCCCATCATAAGCTGAAGTAACATCATATCCTTCCATTTCAAAATTTAATTTCAGAGCATCCTGCAAATTTTCTTCATCTTCCACCAATAAAATCGAAAGTTTTTTTCCTTGCATAAGATTGTTTATAAGTATATATTTTTAGAACCTCTTATCTGTATTTCAAATATACTTCCACGAGGTTTATTACTTTTCATGCTGATAGTTCCACGATGTTGTTTTACGATTTCTCTGGTAAGATAAAGTCCCAAACCTGTACCTTTTGTTTGCTTACCCGAACCACGAAAATATTTTTCAAAAATTTTTTCTTTTTCTGCAGCTTGCACTCCAATTCCCTGGTCAATCACCTGGAGCTTTATCTTTTTAGATTCTTTAACTATTTTAATCAAAACTACATCCTCTTTTCCTGAATATTTAATAGCATTATCTAAAAGATTGTTAATGGCAAGTTGCAACAAAAGTTTGTCTCCGGTGATAAATATGTCATTTTCCACTTCCATCTCAATTTTTCTTTCTGGAAAACGTAAAATAAAATCTTCAGCACAATCAATCGCCAGCGTTGAAAGATCAATCTTTTCATAAGTAAGTGAAGAACCCTCGGAATCCAGTTGGCTCATGTAAAGCATATTATTACATAAAGTATTTAGCCGGTTGGCCTCCTGGATAGTACTTCGTATAAGTTTTTGCTGTTGCCCATACTCAAGTTTACGTATTTGCATCGTTTCAAGGTTGAGCTTTGTAACTGCAATAGGTGTTTTCAGCTCATGACTAATTGCCATCATGAAGTTTTTTTGTTGCTCTGATTGAACAAGTTGTTTTTTTATGATTCTGAAAACATAAACAGCGCCTGCAAGGATCATTAATAAAAAGGTAATTCCCTCACTTATATATTGAGCGGTTTTTCTTTTTTCGTCGTTTTCAATTTTATTTACTTTTTGAATAAAGTGAGCATCATGAATACTTACAGCTTGAAGCCTTAGCCGGGTTAGTTCTTTATTCTGCTCGTTAAGATCAATGAACCAAAAAATAAGCGCAGCTAAAATATAAGCAAGTAAAAACCAATAGAAGATAAAGATGATTCGTAATGGCCTTACTTTATATTTATTTTTTAGGACTAAATAAGGCATTTTTTAAGTTTGAAAATATAAATAAGCAGAAAATTAAAGTTACATCCTTACCTTTTCAACCCTTACCCCAACATTCATAATATTTTTTAACGGATTTTCACGCATAATCTGCTCAACAGAAAATTTATAATCGCCGGCAGTTTTAAAAGAAAATGGCGACGCGGAAATACTCTTTCTTACTTCATAAATATCATCCATTCCCGTTCCTTCCCACCCTCTTGCATCGGTAGCCAATACAAGATTCACTCTTTGATAACTAAAAGAATCGGAAGGTGTTTTCAATCCTATTTTTAGCCAGATATTATTGTATTTATAAAGATCGGTATGTCGTAAAATTATATAAACATTGTAAAGCGAAGTAGTGTCATCAATATGAAAAGTGAATTGCGGCACATTGGTATAAAACCACTCCTGTGAAGGGATTGTGGCTTGTTTTTCGTAATGATCAATTGTGATACAGGAAGCAAAAAATAAAGAGGCTAATGATATTACAAAGAATTTTTTCAAATTGATTTTTTTACAAAAATAGATTGTTTTCGCTGTCGTTAAAACGGATAGTTAAAGAATATTGAAAGTTTGTTCTTTCATTTTTTCAAGTTCATCCTTCATAAGTACCACACATTTTTGGATTTCAGAATCATAAGCTTTTGAGCCGGTGGTATTAATTTCCCTTCCGATTTCCTGAACTACAAAAGCCAGTTTTTTTCCAATAGCATCTTCATCACTGTCGAGTATAGAAATAAAATATTCGCAATGATTTTTTAAACGAACCTGCTCTTCCCTGATATCTATTTTTTCAATGTAATAAATCAGTTCCTGCTCAAGCCTGTTTGAATCATAATTTTCCTTACCTACATTTTCTTCAAGAACTTCTATCAGTTCGCTTTTCATTCTTTTTCTTCTTTTCGGTTCCAGTTCCAGGATTTCATCTTCCTGGGTTTTTATATTTTTTATCCTCAGGCGCAACTCTTTTTCCAAAGATTTCCCTTCTTCTATCCGATGTGTATTTAATTCAAGCAATGCGGCTTCAATCACCTCTTTTAAATTTTTCCAATCAGCTTCATCCAGCACTTCATTACTTGGCGTTACTATTTCAGGCAATCTTAACAATGCTGCCAAAACCGAATTGGTATCAATTGATAATTCGCTTGCAAGGCTTGCAATCTGTTTGTAATAGGTTTTTATAAGATCGGTATTGATAACAACCGGTTTTGTTGCTCCGTTTTGTTTAACCACTATCAGGCATTCAACTGTGCCTCTTAACAAACTTTCCTGTATCAAACTTCGGATGTCAAATTCGTAAGGTTTTATGAGCGGCGGAATTTTCAGATTTACATCAAACTGCTTTCCGTTCAGTGATTTAATTTCTACCAGGTACGTTTTATCTCCTATTGTTTGTTCTGCTCTTCCAAAGCCTGTCATTGATTTTACCATCTTAATTTATCTTTTTTTATTTTAAGCAAGTTATACAATTCTTGTTTAGGTAGGGTACTGATTTCTCCGGGATTGAGATTTTCTAAAGTAATACCTTCAATTCTGTAACGGATCAGTCTCAATGTAGGGCAACCAACAGCGGCTGTCATTTTTCTGATCTGCCTGTTTTTACCTTCTGTTAAAATTATTTTTATCCAGCAATCAGGAACCGATTTCCTAAAACGGATCGGTGGATTTCTCGAACTTACCGGCGGTGGATTTAAAAACTTTTTTACCATACATCTTTTTGTACGATACATTTTTCCGTTTACTTTTATTTCTACACCTTGCTGTAACAAATCAATTTGTGCTGTTGACATGTTGCCTTCCACCTGTACCCAATATTCTCTTTCATGTTTATTTAATGGATTCAATAAATAGTCATTTAATTTTTTGTCGTCAGTTAAGATAAGCAATCCTTCGCTATCATAGTCCAAACGCCCTACAGGATAGACATTGGAAGGAACATCAAAAAATTCTTTCAAAGTTTTTTTGCTATCTGCAGTAGAAAATTGTGAAAGAACATTGAAAGGTTTATGAACAACAAAGTATTTATTCAAAAGTTTTTTTTGAAAAATTTACAGAAATTTATTTAAAGAACAGTGGTAAAAAATAATAAAGCCCGACAAGAAAATGAACGGGCTTTGTTATATTGATGGGTTAGTAAGTACAGGAAATAAATTTCCTTACACAATATTAAAAATAAATTTTGCTTTATGAAAAAATATTTACGATTTTTTTATCAACATTTTAAAAGGTAGTGTGGATAAGCACAGTAAAATTCAATCGAAAACAGGCGTTCAATTTTTCAAAACTACTTTTAATTGCTTTATTCTTTTTTAAATGATAGCAACACAATTTAAAATAGGTGTGGTTCATCGCTTTGCAAACTTTACCTTTGAAACTTAATTTTATTTTTATGCAATTTCCTTCTCCCGTTTCAGTTTCCTGGATCGCTGATTTTATCAATGCAAAAATTTTAGGCAACGAAAATTCTTATGCTTCAGGTATCAACGAAATACACAAAGTAAAAAAAGGAGACATTGTTTTTGTGGATCATCCCAAATATTATGATACTTGTTTGAACAGCGCTGCTACCTGTATTATCATTAATGCTGAAAGAGTAGTGCCTGAAGGAAAAACGTTGTTTGTAGTTTCTGATCCTTTTGAAGCATACCTGAAAATTGTTAATCATTTTAAACCCTTTGTTCCCTCAAATAAAATGATCAGCGAATCTGCTAAAGTGGGTAAAGGTTCGATCATTATGCCGAATGTTTTTCTGGGAAATAATGTAGTGATAGGCGACGATTGCATTATTCATCCTAATGTTATTATTTACGATGATTGTGTAATTGGTAATCATGTTGAAATCCATTCGGGTAGCGTAATTGGAAGCGATGCTTTTTATTTTAATACCAAAAAGAATCGCGGGCATTGGTACAAAAAAATGCAAAGCTGTGGCATAGTTGAAATTAAAGATTATGTTGAAATAGGAGCCAATTGTACCATTGACCGGGGCGTAAGCGATTCAACCATTATAGGAAGTGGAACAAAAATGGATAACCTGATTCATGTCGGCCATGATGTAGTAATGGGAAAAAATTGTTTGATTGCTGCACAGGTAGGTATTGCCGGCGGAACTATTTTAGGAGACGGTGTAACTCTTTGGGGGCAGGTGGGTGTAAACAAAACCATCACCATCGGCGACAATGCAATTGTAATGGGGCAGGGCGGAGTTACTTCAAGTATTGAGGCGAATAAAACCTATTGGGGAACACCGATCCAGGAATTTTACAGCAAAAGAAAAGAACTGGTGATGATAAAAAGGCTACCTGAAATTTGGGAAAAAATAAAATCACTGCCCAATAAAAAGGATGAACATAAATCTTCTCTATAGTTCATAAAACCATTTGCAAATGCAAAATAAAAATCCATAAAATTTATCGGTTTACTGCAACTCTTCTTCAGTGTTATAATCATAAGGAAGCATATCACCAATCTTTTTAAAACCAAGATAGCCATTGGTTACCAGATCTTCCTGATCGTAGAAATATCCATTTTGATCTATAAAAAATTTTTCTCCTTTAGGAAAAATTAAAGTGGATAACTGAAAAGTTTTCTTTGCCGTGGAATCCAAATCTGTATAAGATTTTTCAGGCTTGGCTTTGTTATAAATTAAGGCCACTTCACTTTGATTCGGATAAAACGCTACAATATTTGTACTATCATCTTTCTTGTAATTTAGTGCGCCATAAACATTGCCAAGATGAATTGGATAATCTTCTCCATTGTTATGAACGATAAACTGAATTTCAAATCCGTTTTCTTCCAGGGTCCGTGAATAAAGGCTTCGCATAAATTGAAGCAAAGAGCCTTTATAGGCAATAGATCGGTTTGCTTTCCACATTTCCTTTTGCTCCGGGGTACCGTTCATTTCTGTGAACAGAGGATATCCGACAAATAAATTAGTGCCTGAGTTGTAATTGTTGGTAAAAGAATCAATGGCAAATTTCAATGTATAACCTAAGGCGAAGTTGTCAACGATCAAAGGTTCTTTTGCCAGAACCTTTAAAGAATTTCTTTTTTTATTAAAATAAAAATGCAATACTTCCGGGTTTTTAATAAAACACAATTTTGAAAATTTTGTTTGACCGATAAAATTATCGGTAAAGAAATTCCCATATTTTTCCCAACCATCTTTTACTTCATTACTGATCGAAATGGTTACTGTTTCAAGTGATTTTATTTCGGGGCTTAATTCAAAAAGTAAACTATCATTTTGAGATGAACCGGTTACACGGATCGTTTGGGTTTCATATCCTGTAAAAGTGGTGACCAAAGAATAACCGCCCTGGGGAAGCCAGATACTAAAGTTTCCGTCCACATCGGTGGCTTCTCCAATAGTGGTATTTTGCGCAAATACAGATGCGCCTGCCAGTGGTAACTGGGTAGTTTTATCTATTACTTTCCCTTTTACCAAATAATAAGGAGCCTGCGCTGAACCCTTGCGCGGGAGTACGAAAAAGGAAAGAATGAAAATAAAAGCAGCCACAAAAATAATTTGGATATTGGTATTCATCGGGATTGATTTTAGAAATTAAAGGTTATACTTCTCTTTCATTTTTTCGCACGTAAACTCTATACAATCTTTTATTTTGGTAAAATGAAATTGAGGCAGCGCCTCTAAAATTTTGTGGTTATCAAAATACACTTTCGCCTGGGCTGTTCGTGCAGTTTCTTTTGTTAGCAATTGTTTTTTACCGCTAAACCTTGATTTTAATTGCTCAAACCTCCAAACTATTTCTGCTAAAAATGGGGTTACTTTTTTTGAAGGCGGTTTTTTACCAAAACAGTTGGCTATTAAAGAAAATATTTCCCTGTAAGATAAATTCTCTCCACTTAATATAAAACGTTCGGAAGTAATTTCGCTATTCATTAACAGGATCATTGCGCGTGCCACATCCCTTACATCTACGAATCCTGAAATTCCTTCGGTGTACCATGGAAATTCATGATAAACGTTCTTAAATATAGCTGAGGAACCCGTTTCCCAATTATCGCCGCCTAAAATTAAACTTGGGTTTACAATCACAGCCTTTAATCCTTCTCCTATTCCTCGCCACACCTCTATTTCACCAAAATATTTTGATTTTCCATAAATACTGTTACTGGTTTCTTCCGTCCAGTTCATTTTTTCAGTAACCATTTCGTTATTCCTGATTCTTCCCAAAGCAGCTACAGAACTTACGTGTACTAATTTCTTAATTCCTGCATCGATACCGGCGTTTACAATATTTGCTGTTCCTTCAATGTTAATTTTTAAAAGCGGTCGTTTATCTTTAGGATCATAAGAAACCATGGCCGCCGAGTGATAAACATGAGTAATTCCTTGCATTAATTCTTCAAGTGCTGTTATATCAAGAATGTCGCATGGTACAATTTCCAGTGAAGGATGCGAAAGGGAAATTGGTGTGGAATGATAAATTGCTTTTACTTTTTCGCCTCGATCAAGTAATTGTTTTATTAATTCATTTCCAACAAGTCCTGCACCGCCTGTAACGAGAATTTTTTTTTCAGCCATTTTTTTTTCATCGAAATTTTCTTGAAGCATTTCTGAATTTCCAATAATTATTTGAGCAAAGTAAATTATTTATGTTAACCTTATTTGTACTTATAAAATCCTTCACCGGTTTTTTCCCCTAACAAATTCTTTTTCACTTTTTCTTCCTGCAAAGGAGATGGAGCAAAACGTGAGGCATTATTGAAAGACTTGTAGATGGTTTTAGTAACAGCAAGATTGATATCCATACCAATTAAATCCATCAGTTTGAAAGGTCCCATTTTAAAACCAGTTGCTTCTAATATTTCATCCACCTCTTCGAATGATGCAATTCCTTCTTCAACTATTTTTAAAGATTCAAGGTAATAATGTCGTGCAACCCGGTTAACAATAAACCCGGGAGAATCCTCACACAAAACCGGTTTTTTGCCTATTTGACGGCAAATGTCGATTACGGCATGTACAACTTCATTATTGGTTTGTTTTCCTTTTACCAATTCAACGAGTTTCATGATATACGGCGGATTAAAAAAATGCATTCCTATCACTCTTTGAGGGAAAGCAATTTTTTCCTGCATTTTCGAAATAGAAAGTGATGAGGTATTCGTGGCAAAAATTACTTCTTCATTGTTGTAGTTGGCAAGTTCAGTAAACAAAGAAATTTTTACTTTTTCTATTTCGACAATAGCTTCAATTATTACAAATGCAGTGCAATCCTCTATGTTATTGGTAAATTTTATCCTGCTGAAAATCTCCTGCTTTTCGTTTGTTGAAATTTTGTTTTTATCAACTAAATATTCAAGGTTCTTTTGAATAATTTTTTTTGCATTTTCAAGGACAGTTTCATTCACATCGAAAAGAATGGTAGCAAAACCACTTTGCGCAGCAACCTGCGCAATACCGCTTCCCATTGTTCCTGCTCCGCAAATACAAATGGTAATTATCATGCTAAATTTTTTTTCAGTAAACAAAGAAATAATCCGGATTCATAATTTCTTGTTTTGTTGGGAAGATAAAAATCGCTACCCAATTTGACTTGCTAAAAATTTTAATTCATGCTCAGAGATATCGGGCTTTTCAGATTTATCGTAAACCGAAGCAAGATAAACAACGCTTTGAGCAACTTTTACACAAGTTATTATGCGTCCACCCCCAGATCTGCCTTTTCCTTTGCTTGAGATCCTCAATCGAATTTTATAAAAGCCTTTTCCTAATGCAACTCCTAACGTAGGATCTGATTCTAGCTGTAAGATTAGCTTAAATGTATCTGATTTTAAAGAAGGATATTTTTTGAATAATTTTTTAAATTCTTTTTCAAAATGAGGGGTCGTTTTTACTTCAAAGCTCATTTAAAAATGATTTTGCACTTCTACTTTTAATTTTTCCTTCAGCAGCTAATTTTGCCTGCTGCATTCCTTTAGCAATAGAAATAATCATATCTTTTTTAGATTCTTTTTTGATAGAAACAAAATCAAAATTCTTCAAAAGATCAAGAAAAAAAGGATATTTCCTTTCATCAACTTCAATAGTAATTTCTTTCATAATTAAATTTAATAAATTTTTTCAAACCGCACTTTCAAATTGTTTTAAAAATCTCAAGTCATTTTCACTAAAAATTCTTAAATCTTTTATTTGGTATTTAAGCATGGTAATCCTTTCAATTCCCATTCCAAAAGCAAATCCTGAATATTTATTAGGATCAATTCCACAATTTTCCAACACATTAGGATGCACCATCCCGCAACCTAAAATTTCAACCCATCCTGTGTGTTTACAAACGTTGCAGCCGCTTCCTCCACAAATAAGGCAGGAAATATCCATTTCAGCACTCGGCTCAGTAAAAGGAAAATAAGAAGGGCGAAAACGTACTTTCATTTCTTTGCCAAACATTTCCTGAACAAAAAAGTAAAGTGTTTGTTTCAGGTCGGCAAATGAAACATTATCCGCAATATATAAACCTTCTACCTGGTTAAAAAAGCAATGAGCCCTTGCACTAATGGTTTCATTTCTGTAAACGCGGCCCGGGCAAATAATTCTTATTGGCAGAATTCCTTTTTCCATTTCACGCACCTGCACACTGCTTGTGTGGGTACGAAGCATCCAGGCAGGATTTTGAGAAACGTAAAACGTGTCCTGCATATCGCGGGCAGGATGGTTTTCAGGCAAATTAAGCGCTGTAAAATTATGCCAGTCATCTTCAATTTCAGGTCCTTCAGCCACTGCAAAACCAACCCGTTGAAAAATAGAAACAATTTTATTTCTCACAATGCTTATCGGATGGCGGCTTCCCACCTTTAATACCTCTCCGGGTAAAGTAAGGTCGATGGATTCTTCACTTGTCGCTTGCCTGTTATCGTTTGCAGCCTTTATTTCTTCATATTTGTTTTCAGCAAATAACTTTAATTCGTTGAGTGCTTTACCCATTTCTTTTTTATTCTCCGGCGGCACATTTCTCATTTCACCCATAAGTGCCTTTACAGAACCATTTGATCCAATAAATTGAATTCGAAATATTTCGGCAGGATTTTTATCGGAGGAAGAGAAATTGATAATTTCTTCTTTTAAATTTTGTATTTGCGTAAGCAGATTTTCCATAGATGCAAAAATAAGTGAAACAAGATTTAGAAACATTTTTAGTACAGACGGGAAGATAATTATTTACAAACAATCTTTTTCTGCATTTATTGGTAGGTTTGCCAAAAAATAAGAATTGACCTACGATTTAATTGAATATTTAATGCCATTGAATCTCGCCGTTATAAGCGGGGATGCTTCATACAATGACAGCCAGATTGGAAGCATTATTAAAATTTATGAAGACGAGATTCCTGATTTTGAAAACATCGATCTTATAATTGTTGGTATAAATGAATTTAGGGGAAGTGGTATTGATGTAAAAGAAAATTCAGCTGATGCAGTGCGCAGAAAGTTTTACGAATTACACTATTGGCATAAAGAAATTTCAATAGCTGATATCGGAACTATAAAAAGCGGATCAACCCTGAGCGATAGCTATTCAGCAATAACCATTGTTTTAAAAGAATTGCTTCAGTTGAAGAAAACGGTTGTAATTATTGGAGGTTCTCATGATAATACTTTAGCACAGTATTTTGCGTATAAAGAAATGAATAAAATAATTGACGCAACAGTTGTAGATGCAACAATTGATCTTAGGAGTGAATCAACATTACGAAGCGAGAATTTTTTAATGGAAATGCTTACCGGTGAACCGAATATGGTTAGGCATTACAATCATATTGCCTTCCAAAGCTATTTTGTTCATCCAAGAATGCTCGAAACGATGGATAAGCTCAGGTTTGATTGTTTCAGGGTAGGAAATGTAAAAGAAGAATTATCTGAAATGGAGCCGGTGATCAGAAATTCTGAGATGTTCAGTTTTGATATCGCTGCTATCAAAAACAGCGATGCTCCGGCAAGTGACTGTAGCCCGAATGGTTTAACCGGAGAAGAAGCGTGTACCCTTATGCGTTATGCAGGTATGAGTCCCTCCGTTTCTTCAGTGGGTATTTATGGATTTGCAGCTTCGAAAGATTCTCATGATCTTACCGCTTTGCAGATTGCCCAAATGCTTTGGTACTTTATTGATGGAAAAAACAGGAGTCTCCTGGAATCAGCATTAAATGACCGAAAGAATTTTAATGAGTATCACACTGCTTTTGCGGAAGTGGACACCGTTTTTATACAAAGCAAAAAAACAGGCAGATGGTGGATGCAATTGCCCGATAAAAAAATGATTGCCTGCAGTTATAAAGATTATTTGTTTGCCAGCAGCAACCAAATTCCTGAAAGATGGTTAAGGGCGCAGGAAAGAGATGTTTAGATTTATCTTTGAGAAAGACTTTTCAGTAAACAAACAAATTCCCTTGATTTTTATTTTGTGATGGGTTTAAAATTCAGAATCACTTATCTTCTGCTTGCGATCAATAGATTCAGATCAGTAAATTTAAGATCGAATCTTTGGCTAAGATGAAAATTAGTAAGGGAGCCTTTGAATAAATAAATACCGCTTCGGATGTTTATTTTATACCATACTAAGCTCTCAAAGCCTCCGTCATCAGCCATTTCAAGCATTAATGGCATTAATACATTACTTATTGCCTGTGATGCTGTACGTGCAAAACCGCTGGGGATGTTGGGTACGCAATAATGGATTACATCATATTTTTTAAAAACCGGTGAAGTGTGGGAAGTGATTTTTGAAGTTTCAAAACATCCTCCATGATCAATGCTTACATCAACTATCACACTTCCGGGTCGCATTTTACTTACCATCTCTTCTGTTACGACCATTGGGGTTCTGCCACCGGAAGCTGCTAAAGCGCCCACAGCCACATCACAGGTTTTTAATTGTTTTGAAAGAATACCAGGCTCTATAACGGAGGTGAACAAACGCATTCCAATGTTATTTTGCAAACGTTTCAACCGGTAAATACTGTTGTCAAAAATTTTGATGCTGGCACCCATTGCCAGCGCTGTTCTTGCAGCTTGTTCACCAACAATCCCAGCACCTATAATAATCACTTTTGTAGGAGGAATACCAGAAATACCACCTACCAAAACACCTTTTCCATCGTTAGCATTACTTAAATATTGGCCGGCAATAAGCATTACCGCACTTCCTGCAATTTCACTCATACTTCTCACAATGGGATTGTGCCCGCTATCGTCCTTCAGATTTTCAAAACTTAAGGCTGTTATTTTTTTATCCATCATTTTTTCCAAAATATCACGCTTCATTGCTGTAACATGAATAGGAGAAATAATGAATTGGTTGGGTTTTAATAAATCAATCTCAGCTTCGCAAACAGGTGCACTTTTTACCAGGATATCACAATCAAAAACTTCTTTTTTACCTGCAGCAATTTTAGCACCCGCATCACTGTAATCTTTATCAGAATAGCTTGCTCCCTCTCCCGCTTTACTTTCCATAATTACCCGGTGCCCGTTTGCTACCAGTACGGCTACGGCTTCAGGAGTAAGTGCAATTCTGTTTTCCTGGAATGAGGTTTCTTTTGGGATTCCTATGAATAAGTCTGCCCCTTTAGGTTTTACATCCAATGTTTCTTCCAGCGTTTCATAAGTAAAGGAAGAGGAGACAAACGGTTTTGAAGTTGCCATGTAAAATGTTTACAATTAATAGTAATATAAATATAAATTTTTATACCGGAAATTTGATAATCAATTTCCTTTTAGTGTTGGAAAGAATTTCAATGTCTGAGTAAATGGTATTATCCGGGAAAATATCAGGTGCTTTTTCAGGCCATTCCACCATACAAATGTCGTTGCTAAGCAAGCAATCTTCAACACCTGCATCCATGGCTTCTTCTTTATTTTTGATGCGGTAAAGATCGATGTGAAAAATTGTTTTATTGTCGCTTGTTTTGTATTCCTGAATGATAGAGAACGTGGGGCTTGTTACTGTTTCTGTAACACCAAGTACTTTGCAAAGTGCTGTAATAAAGGAAGTTTTCCCTGCACCAAGGTCTCCGCGAAAGGCAAATACTTTATAATCCGAAGTAGCTTTTAAAAATTTCTTTGCTGTTATTTCTATTTCTTTGAAATCGAAACTAAATTCTATATCAACCATGTTGTAAAAATAATACATAAGAAGAGTTGAAAATAAAATTCTAAAATCAAATCATCCTAAAATTTTAAATTTTCATTTTAGAAACCTTTCTTCTTCCTGCTTCGAATTACTTAATTTCAATTTTATACAAATCACTTTTTGAATTTGATGTTAGAACCGCTTGACATTTTAAAAAAATATTGGAAATATGATTCTTTCAGGCCACTTCAGGCCGGGATTATTGATGCCGTTTTAGCCGGTAATGATACGCTGGCTTTATTGCCTACCGGAGGAGGAAAATCGATTTGTTTCCAGGTTCCGTCAATACTTAACGAAGGTATATGCCTTGTAATAAGCCCTCTTATTGCATTGATGAAAGACCAGGTTTTAAATCTAAAAAAAAGGGGAATTCCTGCTCTTTCTGTTTATTCAGGAATGAGTTTTATTGAAGTAAAAAAGACTTTGCAAAATGCAGCTTACGGAAATTTTAAATTTCTTTATGTATCTCCTGAAAGGCTGGAGACAGAGTTATTTTTAGAATATTTGCCATTAATAAAAGTAAATCTTATTGCTGTAGATGAAGCGCATTGTATTTCACAATGGGGATATGATTTCAGACCATCTTACCTTCGGATAGCGGCTTTGCGCGAATATTTTCCCGAAGTTCCTGTTCTTGCACTTACAGCTTCGGCAACCTTAGAAGTTCAAAAAGACATTCGGGAAAAATTGCTTTTTGGAAAATCGCAAAAAACTTTTCAGCAATCATTTGAACGTCCCAATCTTTCTTATAGTGCTTTTGAGCTTTTTTCAAAAGAAAATAAATTGTTGCAGATTTTAAATAAAGTTGCAGGCAGCGGAATTGTTTATTGCAAAACAAGGCGACGAACAAAAGAAGTATCCGAACTTTTGAACATGAATGGAATTATTGCAGATTTTTACCATGCAGGCCTTACCACCGTGCAACGTAATCAAAAACAGGAAGATTGGATAAGCAATAAAACCCGAATTATTGCCTGCACCAATGCTTTTGGAATGGGGATTGACAAGCCGGATGTAAGGACGGTGATACATTATGATGTGCCTGATGCCTTGGAAAATTATTACCAGGAAGCCGGTCGTGCCGGGCGCGATGGCAAAAAAGCTTATGCTGTTTTGTTGTACAGCCAGGCTGAGCTTGAAGCTTTACAAAAACAAACTAAAGTCCGGTTTCCATCGAATGAAGTAATTAAAAAGGTATATAGTGCCTTGTGCAGCTTTCTTCAGTTGCCTTCTAACAGTGGAGAAGGGTTTTCTTATGATTTTGATTTAAATACTTTTTCAAAAAACTTCAAACTTGATGCTTACACTGTTAACAGTGTTTTAAAAATACTGGAGCAGGAAGAGTTGATAACTTATAGTGAACAGTTTTTTATGCCGTCAACTGTTGAATTTTTAATTGATAAACAACACCTGGATGATTTTGAAAAAAGTTATCCTAAATATGGCGAAGTAATAAAGGGGCTATTACGTTCTTATGATGGAATATTCGATTTCCCTTCATTTATAAACGAAAATGAACTTGCCAGGTTTATCGGAATAAGAAAAGAGGACTTGTTGCAAATATTGCTTGAATTAAAAGCTCTTGGAATAATTAATTATTTGTCTCAAAAAGAAACTCCTCAAATCTATTTTATAAAGAATCGGGTAAGGACTGATGAACTTTTTATCAATCAAAAAAACATTTTGAAACGCAAAGATGCGTATGAAAAAAGATTACATGCGATGATACAGTTTTGTATTACTGAAAAAGAATGCCGAAGTACAATGATAGGTTACTATTTTAGTGGTCAACATTTGCTTCCTTGCGGTATTTGCGATAATTGTGTTCGCAATAAACAATTGAAGATTAGCAGTGAAGAATTCAATTTGATTTCCGGTGAAATAAAAAGGATGGCTCAGGAAATGGGGGTTACTTCAAAAATTATTGCTGAACAATTACCTACTGTTAAAGAAAATAAAATCCGTGAAGTACTGAAGTTTTTGCAGGAAGAAAACCTGGTAAGTGTGGATGAAAATGGATGGATAAAAAACAAATAGATATGTTCAAATATTACCTAAAAAAAAGGGGACCCAGATAGAAATCTAGTCCCGCTTTAAAATCCAATATCCTATGAAAAACCATGACAAATATAGGGTTAAAAATAGTATTTAACAATATTTTTAACCCTATATCAAATAAAATCACATCTTTATACTACTAAAAAGTAACTCTATTTATTAATTGGTTGTTTTTACGGAGTAATCGGTTCTGCAAAAAGAAATAAAATCATAGTTTTTTGGTAGACTAAAACCATCCGGTAGTTGTTTTTCGACTTCGACCACCCAGCCCCAACGAACCTAAAAGACTTCTTACTATAGTTGTTCCTGCGGTTCTCATCATACTTTTTACAACTGTATTATTGACTACTTTTTCAAGTGTGCTTTCTTCAGGTTTGGCTGATTTTTCAGGTGCTACAATAGCATTCGCAGCGGCTTCCTGCAATTTGGCAGTAAGCATTTCATAAGCGCTGTCGGAATCAATAACCTGGTTATATTTGGCAGCTAATTTCGAATGATCAACTATAGAATCGATTTCGCTTTGGGTTAACACATCCATCCTGCTTCTTGGTGTACACATCATTGTATGAACCAAAGGAGTTGGAATTCCTTTTTCATTCAGCAAAGTAACCAATCCTTCTCCAATTCCTAATTGAGTAATAAGATCGGCAGTTTTATAATAAGTAGTTTCAGGATAGTTTTCGGCAGTTTGTTTTATAACCTGCCTGTCCGCAGCGGTAAATGCTCTTAGCGAGTGCTGAATTTTTAACCCCAGTTGCCCTAAAACACTTGCTGGAACATCCATCGGATTTTGAGTACAAAAATAAATTCCGATGCCTTTTGAGCGTATTAATTTAATGACGGTATTGATTTCATCAAGAAGCGCTTTGCTGGCTTCTTCAAAAATCAGATGCGCTTCATCTATAAAAATAATCAGCTTAGGTTTATCCAAATCACCTTCTTCAGGGCAAACAGCATATAATTCAGCCAGCATCTGCAACATAAAAGTTGAAAAAAGTTTAGGCTTATCCTGTATATCTGTAACCCGAAGAACACTTATCATTCCCCGCCCATCGTCACTTACCCTCATTAAATCTTCTACTTCAAAACTTTTTTCACCAAAAAACAAATCTGCTCCCTGCTGTTGTAATTCTATTACCTTTCTTAAAATAGTACCAGTTGAAGTTGTAGAGATATTTCCATAGGATTGTTGCAATTCTGCTTTTCCTTCATTACCCACAAATTGCAATACCTTAATAAAATCTTTAAGATCTACAAGAGGTAATTTTTTATCGTCACAATATTTAAAGATCATGGCTACCACACCGCCCTGGGTATCATTTAACCCTAAAATTTTACTCATTAAAACAGGTCCGAATTCAGAAACTGTTGCCCGCAATCTCACTCCTTTCTGATTGCTGAGTGTTAGAAGGTCAACCGGAAAAGTAGCAGGCTTGTAATCCATCTTCAATTTTTGGTAACGCGAAGCGATCTTATCATTTAAGGTTCCCGCTGCTGCTATTCCACTTAAATCGCCTTTTATATCCATCAATAAACAAGGAACACTCGCATCGCTTAATCCTTCGGCAATCATTTGAAAAGATTTTGTTTTACCTCCACCTGTTGCACCAGCAATAAGTCCATGACGGTTCATCGTGGCAAGAGGAATAAAAACTTCAGCTTCGGCAATTACTTCGCCATCTAATATGCCCGCACCTATTTTAATGGTTTCGCCTTTAAAAGTGTAACCGTTTTTTATTGTTTCAATAAATTGTTCTTTTTTATCCATGATTCCATTTTTTTTGAAAGTTACAAAGTCAATTTCAAAAAGTAAGATTGTTTTAACTTTTTAATAAATACATTTAGTGTTCTTTATTTATGGCATTAAATATGTAAAAGATATTTCATAAAAACTAAATACCTTTATTCAGAATTAAACACAAAAATTATGGAAAATAGTAAACCTAAAATTCTTATCTGTGAAGATGATCCAAACCTGGGAATGGTGCTCAAAAATTTTTTGGAGCTTAATGATTATGATGTAGTGCTGGAAAGGGATGGAAGGCTCGGTCTTGCTGCTTTTCAGCGCGAAAAATTTGATTTGTGCCTCCTTGATGTGATGATGCCCAACATGGATGGATTTACTGTGGCAGAGGAAATAAGAAATGTGGATCCGGACATGCCTTTATTTTTTCTTTCAGCAAAAACTATGAAAGATGATATTATAAAAGGATACAAACTTGGGGCAGATGATTATATTACAAAACCATTTGACAGTGATGTTTTACTTCATAAAATAAAAGCGATTTTAAAAAGAAATGAAGAATTGCATCGTGAAGAAGCGAATGCAGAATATGATCTTGGAAAATATCATTTTAATCCAAGGCTTCGCCAGTTAGGAATAGGAAAAGACATACAAACATTATCTCCTAAAGAAAATGAATTATTAAAAATGCTGGCTGAGTATAAAAATGATTTGTTGCCCAGGGAAACAGCGTTGAAAAAGATTTGGGGTAGTGATACTTATTTTAATGGCAGAAGTATGGATGTTTATATTGCCAAACTTAGAAAATATTTAAAGGGTGATCCCAATATCGAAATTGTTAATATTCATGGAAACGGGTTTAGGCTTGTAGTTCAGGAATAATTTGCTTTTTCTGTAAGCTAATAAAATAGTAAACCTACAAAAAAGGAAGATTTTTATTCTGTTTCATCCGTCATTTGATAAATGAAACATAAATAAAGTTTTTATTTTAACAGGACAGATGCAACTATACCGGCAGTTTCGGTCCTTAATCTTGTTTTACCAAGGCTTACAGGAATATAGTTTTCCTGAATGGCTGCTTGAATTTCTTCTTCAGTGAAATCTCCTTCCGGGCCTATTAAAATTATTTTTGAAGCTGAATCAGAAACAAGACCTTTTAATTCTTTTTTTTCGTCGTCTATACAATGAGCAATAAATTTCTGGTCATAATTTTCATTTTTTATAACCTTTGAAATTTTTACCGGTTCGCTTAATTCGGGTAACCATGACTGTTGGCTTTGCAACATTGCGCTTATTAAAATAGATCTTATTCTTTCTATTTTAAAATGTGTTTTTTCGGAACGACGGCATATCAGCGGGATAATTTTTGAAATTCCGATTTCAGTTGCTTTTTCTATAAACCATTCGAAACGGTTATTATTTTTGATCAGTGAGATAGCGATAGCAGTCTTTTGAACCGGAGGTTCTGAAAATTCTTTGCTAATAAACCGGGCTTTTGTTTTTTTCTTATCGGGGGAAATAATATTGGCGAATAACGTATATCCTTTACCGTTGGTAATAATAATTTCTTCACCTTCTTTCATTCGTAAAACCTGGCTTATATGCCTTGAAGTTTCTTCACTTAAGGTAAATTCAACAGCATCCGGAAGGGTTTCTTCAAAAAAATAAGGAGACGTCATCGTATGATTGCTTTACCAAATAAGGCGCAATTGTTTAATTAAAAAGGTGCGTTTTCATCAAACTCTTCGTCATTCATTTTACTTCCTGCCTGAAAATATAATTTAGCACCACCGTTTTCATCAATGTCTTTTACTGGTTTAAAGTTTCCGGGAGGCAGTCTGTTGCTAAAATCATCTTCGTCGTTATCTACAAACTTTTGAATATGTAATAAAGCTTTTAGCGTAATGGTCTCCAATTGCCCGTTTCTGTGTTTTGCAATGCGCACTTGTGTTTCTCCTTTAGTGGATTCACCCATTTCATTTGCCTGAATATCGTGATACTCAGGGCGGTAAAGGAATATAACCATATCTGCATCCTGCTCAATGGCACCGGATTCTCTCAAATCACTTAATTGCGGAATTTTGCTTCCTTCTTTTCTTTTTTCTACTTCACGGCTTAACTGGCTTAAGGCAATAATCGGAATCTGTAATTCCTTGGCGAGCCCTTTTAAATCCCTCGAAATACGGCTGATTTCCTGCTCGCGATTGCTGTTTCTGTTTTCGCCGGTTCCGCTCATTAATTGCAGGTAATCAATAATGATTAAACCTACATTGTGTTTATTTTTTAACCTTCTGCATTTGGCGCGCAATTCAAAGATGTTTAAGGCGGCTGTATCGTCAATATGAATAGGAGCTGAAGAAAGGCGATTGATTCCTTTTTTATAAAGCTCTTCCATCTCGTGCTGTTCTAATCTTCCTCGTGCTATTTTTTCAAGCAGAATACCACTTTCAGCACTTAAAATTCTTTGAACTAGTTGGCTGGCACTCATTTCTAATGAGAAGAACCCTACCGCAGTAGGTTTGGTAGGATGAAGCGCGGCATTACGCGCCAGGTTAAGCGCAAAGGCAGTTTTACCCACTGAAGGACGGGCCGCAAGTACAATCAAATCACTTTGTTGCCATCCATAGGTTACCCTGTCTATACCTTCAAAACCAGTAGGAACCCCTGTAATTTCATCCTGGCGTGTTCTCAGGTCTTCTATTCTCTGGATGGTCTTTACCAAAACAGATTCAATACTTGCATAATCTCTTTTTAAATGCTTGTTGGTGATGTCAAAAAGTTTTGATTCCGCCATGTCGAGCAATTCAAAAACATCGGTACTATCTTCATAAGCATCGCCAATGATTTCGCTGCTTATCTTAATCAGCTCTCTTTGAATAAATTTTTGTAAAATAATTCGCGCATGTATCTCAATATTTGCAGAAGAAAAGACAGCATTGGTTAATTTGGTGATATAAAAAGGACCTCCAACCAAATCAAGTTCTTCTCTGAATTTTAATTCTTCTACTACTGTCAACAGATCAATAGGTGAATTTTTTTGTTGCAAACCTTGCATCGAACGAAAAATTCGCTGATGAGCTTCGATATAGAAACATTCAGGAGTTAAAATTTCAACAATAATGTCAAATGCATTTTTTTCAAGCATGATTGCACCAAGTACTGCTTCTTCCAACTCTTTGGCCTGCGGAGGTACTTTACCAAATGCCATTGTTCCTAATTCCAGGGAGGAACTTGATTTTCTTCTTTTTCTGTCTTTGTTGATATTAGTTAGATCCATTTTTTAATTTCTCAGTCAGAGCAATTTGTTTTAATTTTTAGTTAATGTTTGCTGGCCTTTTCATAGGCGGGGAGCTAAGGTAAAGTATCAAATTCTATTTTAAGAAATTGTTAAGCCCTTATATTTATGCATACCATATACACACTGAAATTAACTGATATTATCGCCTTATCAACATTATTTACGCCATTTTCCACAATCTAAAAAAAAAATCCCATTTTTTACATTACTAATTCACAATTCTCTGTGTAGAAAAAAAATGAGATTTTCTGGCGATATCTCGTTTAAAAAGAGTAGCGATTTTTTAATCAATTTTCCATTTTAATGAAACAAAAAAATTGATTTTTCGTGAAAATCACGCCTGTCAATTCTTTCAGAAAAAGAGAAACCAAATTTCTATCTACTTCTTTCTTATTTTTGGGACTCTCAAAAAATTAATACAAGAATTAGAATACAAACATGAAGATTAGTTATAATTGGTTAGTGGAATATTTACCGATAGATGAGGCTACTTTGAAAATTACAGGTAATCCTCATAAGATAGCGGAGATATTAACTTCCGTTGGACTTGAGGTAGAAAGCCTTGAAAAATACGAACAGGTAAAAAACGGTTTGGAAGGCCTAATTATAGGCGAGGTGATAACTTGTGAAAAACATCCGGATGCAGATAAATTAAAAATAACAACTGTTGATAACGGTAAGGGTGAAACGCTTCAAATTGTATGTGGTGCGCCAAATGTGGCAGCCCGGCAAAAAGTAATTTTAGCACCTGTCGGGAGCAAGCTTTTCCCAATTAAAGGAGACCCTTTCGAGATAAAAAAGGCAAAAATCCGCGGGGTGGAAAGCAACGGAATGTTATGTGCTGAAGATGAAATTGGATTAGGTTTCAGCCATGAAGGAATTTTGGTTTTGCCTGATAATGCCATTCCGGGCACTGCTTTAAAGAATTATTATAATTTATACGCTGACTGGATTTTTGAAATCGGGCTGACTCCTAACCGGATGGATGCGATGAGCCATTTGGGTGTTGCAAAAGACGTATGTGCTTATATATCCCATCATCTTAAAAAAAGTACTAAAGTAATTTATCCTTTTAAAAATAATTTTAAAGCAGATAACCATTTAAAACCTGTTGAGGTTCAAATAAAAAATTCTCAGAATTGTGAACGCTACGCAGGAGTAAGTATTTCTGGAATTACAGTGGCTGAGTCACCTATATGGCTTCAAAACAGACTTAAAAGTATTGGCCTTCGTCCATTGAACAATATTGTAGACATTACCAATTTTATTTTACATGAAACCGGCCAACCACTTCATGCATTCGATCTTGATAAAATAAAAGGGAAAAAGGTTATTATTGAAACCCTTCCTGAAGGAACTCCCTTTACTACTTTGGATGAAAAGGAAAGAAAATTAGACAGTGAAGATATTATGATATGCAATGGTGAAAATGAGCCAATGTGTTTTGCAGGTGTATTTGGAGGCCTGGATTCAGGCGTTTCTGCTCAAACAACAAACCTTTTTCTGGAAAGCGCTGTTTTTAATCCTGCTTCTATCAGAAAAACGATGTTGTTCCATAACCTCAGAACAGAGGCCGCTGTAAGGTTTGAAAAAGGAATTAATATCGGGAATACAGTAGAAGTATTAAAACATGCGGCAATGATGATCAAAGAAATTGCAGGGGGAAAAATTTCTTCTGAGGTAATTGATGTTTATCCGGTTCCGAGGGAGAAGAAGGAAATAACCTTATCCAATTTTTACCTAAAAAAAATAAGCGGTAAAAATTATCACCCTGATGCAGTAAAAAACATTTTAACATCTTTAAATTTTGCAATTTTACGTGAGGGGATTGATAATATAAAGGTAGAAGTTCCATATAGTAATCCTGATATTGCCATTCCTGCAGATATCATAGAAGAAATTATGAGAATTGACGGCCTGGATAATATTGAAATTCCTTCTACGGTAACCATAGCTCCATCAGTTGATTCACATTTGATTGAAGCTGCCCAAAAAGAAAAAATTAGCAACTGGCTTATAGGGAATGGATTTCATGAAATTTTTACCAATTCTATTACGAACAGCAAATATTTTAATGATGAAATCCTTGATACCACTGTAAAAATAATCAATAGCCTTAGCGAAGGACTGAATATAATGCGCCCCTCAATGTTGCCCACGGGATTAGAATGCGTTGCTTATAATTTGAATAGAAAAAATAATAATCTCCTGTTTTTTGAGTTTGGGAAGACTTATTTTAAAATTGAAGACAAATATGAAGAAAATCAAAATCTTGCATTATACTTAACCGGTAACAGAAACGAGCTGAATTGGGGTTCCCTTCCCAAAAAAGCGGATATTTATTTTGCAAAAGGGATATGCGAGGCAATCTTTTCTTTAGCAGGTATTCAGAATTTTAAAATAAAAGTTTCGGAAAATGAGGACCTTAATGAATGTTTAACCATTATTGTAAGGGGTAAAAAAATGGCGGTTATAGGATCAGTTAATAAACTGCAATTAGAACGATTTTCAATAAAACAACCTGTTTATTTCATTTGTTTTGATTGGCAAAATCTGATGTTCTTTGCGAAAAGAGATGATATCTCATTTGAACCGGTTACTAAATTTCCTCAGGTGCACCGTGATCTTTCAATGCTTGTTGATAAGAGGATTTCCTATAGTAAAATTGAGGATTTGGTAAAATCTTTGCCTATTAAAAAGTTGCAGAATATTCAATTATTTGATGTGTTTGAAAATATCAAACTGGGGAAAAATAAAAAATCATTTGCTATTAATTTCACGTTTCTTGATAAAGAAAAAACCCTTACCGATCTTGAGATTGAGGATATGATGAACCAAATAATCTCTACACTCGAAAATAAACTTAACGCCGAAATAAGGAACAATGGATAAAAACATTGAGATCCATATAAAAAATCTTCAATCTAAATTGCAATTGCTTTTAAAAAAGCACGCTTTATTGCAAAAGGAGAATGAACAGCTACAAAAAGAAAATATAGGGTTTAATTTAAAGATCAAAGAGATGCATGAAAAGAATAAACAACTTGAAATGCAAGTGAATATTTTAAAAACTTCAGCAGGCCAACTTGAAGGTAAAGACAAAATTGATTTTGAAAAAAGCATTAACAGTTACATCCGGACACTTGATAAATGTATATCCATTTTAAATAAATAGTGATGGCAAATGACCAGCTTATACCGCTCAATATTGTAATAGGAGATCGCAGTTACCGCATTAAGATCTCACCCTCTGATGAGGAAACCATAAGAAAAGCATTGAAAACGATTAATGAAAAAATTGTTGAATTCAGAACCCAGTTTGCCGGGAAAGACATGCAGGATTATATTTCTATGGTTTTAATATGGTATGCCACACAAACCAAAGAAAATACTTCTGAAGTTGTAAATGAGGAAGTGTTGGCATCTTTACTAAAAATGGAAAGGCAGTTGGATGAAGTAATTTGAAAATTTAAACTTTGCTTTTACCGGATTTTATTGACGATATCCAGCTCTCCTTTTGACAAAGCTTCCCACCATTCATCAGTAACATCTTCAAGGCGGTATTCTGTATCCACATCGTAATCGCCGTTTTCGTCTATCTGATAAAAACAATTATTGAGCGTATCTAAAACACTATTTACTGATTTTAACTCTACAAATAAGAGCCTGCTTACCAATTTTTTGTTTATTTTTTGCTCAAGAAATTCTACTCTTTTTTCAAGAGCAGTTATTTTATCATCGCGCCAGGCTAGAAAAATGCAGGCAAACAAAATAGCTAAAATTATAATTACTGTCGATAACATGTTAAGTGCTCTTTTTTAAATTTTATCCGATCGCAACTTGAGGATAAATTTTTCGCTGCGGTTTCTTTATGATCGGTTGAACCGATTTAGTTCTTTCTAGTATCATAAAATAGACACTGCTGAGAAAAATGGATAAAACAAGACTTGCTAATATTGATATTTTTGCTATATCCCGGTATTCTTCTCCGGCGAAAGCAAGCGTTGTAGTGAAGATAGACATAGTAAAACCAATGCCTGCCAATGAGCCAACTCCAATCAGTTGTTTTAAATTGGTGTTCAGAGGTAATTTTGCGATTTTTAGCTTGATCATTATCTTACTAAAAAGAAAAATACCCACAGGCTTACCTATTACCAATCCCATAATTACTCCGATACTGATTGGGCTGTTAAAGGCGGCTAAATCAGCAGGTACCAGGATGGCTGTATTGGCCAATACAAAAAGTGGGAGAATAATAAAATTAACTATTTTATGAATGGCATTTTCTAATTTAGGTAGCGAATTGACCGGCATGGCAAATGCTACCAATACGCCACTGATGCTTGCTTCGATACCTGAATTAAAAATAATGTACCATAAAATTAAGGATAGAGCCAGCTGGATAATTCCGGGCTTTAAATTACGATAATTGCAAAGCCACAACAGTGAATAAACAAATAATCCATATAATAACATCAGCCAATTTATATCACTGCCGTAAAAGATTGCAATAACGACAATTGCACCAAGGTCATCAATTATTGCCAAAGCCATTAGGAAGATCTTCATACTTGCAGGAACTCTTTTTCCCAGAAGTGAGGCTATGCCAAGTGAAAATGCAATATCGGTGGCTGTAGGTATTCCCCACCCGTGAACAAAGGCTGAACCAGCATTGAGAGAAACATAAATTAACGCGGGAACAATCATTCCACCTAAAGCAGCACCAAAAGGCAAAATGGCCTTCTTAAAACCTGAAAGTTCGCCATCGAGCAATTCCCTTTTTATTTCCATACCAGCAAAAAGGAAAAAGATTGCCATTAGGAAATCATTAATCCATTTCAAGTTAGAATGAGGAAGTGCGATATTGCCATGATAATGAATCGACGAATTCCAGAACGACCTGTACAATTCACCATTATAAGTATTGGATAGAATTAGTGAAACTATAGCACAAAACAATAAAAGGATACCAGTCGATCTGCTATCATTAAAAAAAAATTTTAACGGGTCTATTGCTTTTCTAACAAGTTCACGCATTTCTATTACTCAATTTTTAATTTCAAAAAAAATTAAGACCATACCGCAGATGCGGTATGGTCTTAAGAAAATTATTAATCTACATAACCATGAATACCCATTTCAGGAATATCAAGACCTGCCACTTCATCTGCGGCATCTGATCTAAGGCCGATTGGAGTTTTAGCACATATTTTGAAGAATACATACATCACTATAAATACAAATACAAAGCATGTTACTCCTCCGATCAATTCTGCCAAAAACTGTTTGCCATCACCATAAAATAGTCCTTTTACAGTACCAGGTACGCCATTCCATCCATCGCCATAAGAGCCATCTGCAAATAAGCCTAAAGCAAGAACACCCCATAATCCATTGGCACCATGCACTGCAAATGCACCAACGGGGTCATCAATTTTCAAAGTCCTTTCAACAAAGAAAGAGGCAAATATCACTAACAACCCAGCTATAGCACCTATAATAACTGCTGAAAGAGGATTTACAAAAGCACAGGGAGCAGTTATAGCAACCAGACCAGCGAGCATTCCATTCACCATCATGCCTATATCCCATTTATCTGTTTTGGCTTTCATATACAATGCAGCAGCAAAAGCACCTGCGGCACTTGCAAGCATTGTATTAACAGCTACAACTGATATACGTAGATCACCTCCCGCTAAGGTAGAACCCGGGTTAAAACCAAACCAGCCAAATGCCAGGATGAAAGTACCTATTACAGCCATTGGAATATTATGTCCGGGAATGGTATTGATAGTACCATCTTTACCAAATTTGCCGATACGGGGCCCAATTACCAATGCGCCTGCCAAAGCAGCTACGCCTCCAACTTCATGTACTACAGATGAACCTGCAAAGTCAACATGGCCATGACCAAGTCCAAAATTTACTCCGAGTTGGGATAACCATCCGCCTCCCCATACCCAGTTACCGAATATTGGATATACGAACATGGATATAAAGAAGCCAAACACTATAAAAGATTTAAACTTCCACCTTTCTGCCATACCACCGGTAGGTATAGTAGCGGTAGTATCCATAAATACCATTTGGAAAAGGAATAGAGTAAACACGCCGACATCGTAAACCTTGCTATTAAGAAAATAGCCTGCTTTACCCCAAAGTCCAAAATCATGGCCAAATAGATGAACGGTGAATTCACTGCTTACTACTCCAGGTGCGCCGCCTAAGGAGGCAACGTTTAAACCTCCTCCAAACATAAATGCGAAACCACAAATCCAGAATCCAAGCATACCAATTCCGTAAACCATGAAATTCATAGCCATGGTATGTGCTACGTTTTTCTTTTGGGTGAAACCGGTTTCAACCATTGCAAAACCAGCCTGCATGAACATTACCAGGAATCCGGCAATTAAAGTCCACATAATATTGATTGCAATTTGATTATGCCCTGTAGCATTACCAATTTCCTGCAAAGTTGGCTTGCCTGCTGTTGCTGCGGCAATGTCATTTATGGTTCCTGTATGTGCTCCTGTTGCATCCTGTGCAAACGACGGAAGGGAGAACATGACAAATAATAAAAGCATTAATGGAATTAAAACTTTTATTGTTCCTTTTTTGGGGCTTCTAAAGCTCCGTTTTAAATCAAATAATCTCATAATTTAAGTTTAATAGATTTACAATTGGTTTAGTTTTTTCTTAAAAGTGGTATGTGGCAGCAAGGATGCCGGTAAAGGTTGATTTAGTTGGTGAATTGTCATTTTTTTCAAATACAGGATCTTTTCCTGCATCCAGCCTTAATTCAGGAATGATAGTAAGATTTCCTACTTTGAAATTAGGTGAAAGTGTCACATCAAAAATGCTGGTTGGAGGAGCAGAGACCACCGCTTTTTTGTTGTCAAAGTACTCTGTCCTAAGCGTGATACCGAAAGTACTTGTTGGATCAACAGTAAAGTATAAAGCCGATCCCCACCAGCTGTTACTTGAACTGCCCTTAGGTTTTACTGATTGTACAGTACCGTTGTAGCCCAGGCTAAATTTACTGGTTACCGCATCAGTAAGCACTACATCAAATTGAGTAACACCAAAGGAACCACCATATGATCCCTGGTAATTTACATAAGCAACAAACTTACCATCTTTAGTTGCTGTACTATACTGGGCTATAGCATATCTTCTCGAGCCTGCTTCAGCAACCACGTCAGTAGCATTAGCCACGCCAATCATTAAAGCGCTTTTTGCTCCAAGACCAATATCGGCCTTTAAACCAGTGTGAGAGAATGGCCCGTAAGAAAACATGTAATCCATGCTGTAATTACGATTGAGATATGCATCTGTTAATTCGTAACCGATATGGGTCATCCATTTTCCCATAGTTAGTTTGAACTTATCACTGATAGCATAACTTAAATAAGCTTGCTTTACTGCAAATAGTGTTGGATGGTTTGGGTCGCCATAAGAAAACTCTTCTGCTCTTGGTCCGAAACCCAAATCTACAGTGGCACTTACTTTTCCAAAAGTATGGTCAGCCCTTACGCTTGCCATACCAAGTTGAAATGAATTTTGAGAATTAGTAAAACTGGTAAAGTTGTTAGTCTTTCCATCGCTCGGGTTAGCGAAGTTGTACCTGAAATAGGTGTCTACTGATCCGGTGATAGTTGGAGCAGGAATTGAGTCAGTTTGTGCATGAGCAGAATTAAATGTGCCCACAATGACACATGATGTCAAAATTTTTCTTAACATTGTTGTAGAATTAAAGGTTAAAAATGGAAAGGGTGTAGCAGTTAACTTTTCACAGAAGTTAACATTATAGCTATTCCCTTTTCTTGTTTGTTATATATTAGAGTCATAAGTGTTGTAATGTCTGTTTAGAATTTAGATGTGAGAATATTTATAATTGTTGTGTTCTTATTTTATTTTGCTTTTATTAGTTTTTTAGAAAAGTGTCATTCCGTTTCGATAATACAGAAGCCTGGATAGCTTTTTCATTATACTTGGGAGAATCAAATGGTAATTCTTGTTCAATAACAGCTCCAGGGTTTCTTAATAATAAGGTTCCCTGTAAATATTTTTCATCGTGTTGTGAAGCATCTAATCCCATTTCTTCATCTGCTTCGCTTACCCTCATTGGCATTACCCAATTGATGAATTTGAAAATTCCATAAGAAACAGAAAAACTATAAGCCACTACAATTCCTAAACCTTTTAATTGTGTAAAAAAGAAAGCAGGATTGCCATAAAATAATCCGTCGTTTCCACCTGCATTTATGGTTTTTGTAGCAAAAACTCCTGTAAGGATCATTCCAACAATACCACCAATTCCATGGCATGGAAAAACATCTAAAGTATCGTCTAAAGGAGATTTTGATTTGTAATAAACGGCAAGGTTAGAAATTATTGCAGCTACCACGCCTATAAAAATGCTTTGTGGGATTGCAACAAAACCTGAGGCAGGTGTAATGGCAACAAGCCCGACAACGGCGCCAATACAAAAACCAAGAACAGAAGGTTTTTTGCCTCTTAATAAATCAAAAAACATCCAGGCCAACCCGGCAGCAGCAGCAGCTGTATTAGTAGTGGCGAAAGCGGAAACAGCTAAAGAGTTAGCCGCCAATGCAGAACCTGCATTGAAGCCAAACCATCCAAACCAAAGTAAACCGGTTCCAATTAGAACGTAAGGAATATTTGCAGGAGGAATCTCTTTGTGTTCCCTATGAACTTTTCTTCTTTTTAAAACAATCGCTCCTGCAAGTGCAGCACAACCTGCAGAGATATGAACAACAGTTCCTCCGGCAAAATCCAGTATGCCCATTTTAAACAAAAATCCTTTTGGATTCCATGTCCAATGAGCGATAGGTGCATACACCAAAAGACTAAACATAACAATAAAAAGGACGTACGAAGAAAAACGGGTTCTTTCAGCAACTGCTCCTACAACAAGGCTAGGAGTTATTATGGCAAACATTAACTGAAATAAAGCAAATAATAAAAGAGGTATTGAAGGTGCCAGGCTCCATGGAGCACCTGAATTTACACCTTTAAAAAAAAGATGAGTTAGCGGGTTTCCAATAAAACCGCCAATTGAATCTCCAAAAGCCAAACTATATCCTACGGTGATCCATAAAATACTCACGATGCCTGCGGCTACAAAACTTTTGATCATGGTGGAGAGGACATTTTTTCTATGAACCATTCCGCCATAAAAAAAGGCAAGGCCGGGTGTCATCAAAAAAACCAATGCAGTAGCAACAAGTATCCAGGTAATATCTGCTGTATTATATTTACCTGCATCATTGAAATTTGCAAATGATGGGACAAATAATGCCATGATTGCAACAAGTACTAAAATAATGAAAGGAGCCGCTCTGTTTAAATTAACTTTTTTCATATTCTTAAAAAATTAGTCAAATTTATTTATTATTTCGATAAGTTGCTAAAATAATTTAAGATATTTATTTTAATAATATGAAAGATACATTAAAATTTGCTTAAGAAAAACGTAAATTCAGTGAAAAATGTTAAACGAAAAGAGAAGAATATCGAATTATATAAAATCGGAATGTAACAGTAAACGGAGAAATATTGTAGATTTTTAATCTGCTTATTACTGTTAATTAAAATGAAAGATAGCTTTGGATTGCCTTCACATAGTTTTCAAAAGCTTCAATACCCGCAGGAGTAATTTTACAGGTTGTTTGAGGATAATTATTATTAAAATGCTTGGTAATATCAATATACCCGGCTTCTCTTAATTTATTTATTTGGACACTTAGGTTTCCGGATGTTGCATTTGTTTTATCTTTTAATGAAGTAAACCCTGCTTCATGTACATTTATTAAATGTGACATTACAGAGAGCCTCAATTGTGAATGGATGATTGGGTCCAGTTCCTTAAACTGCATTTTTTTGATTTGAATTTAAAATTTTTTTAGTTCGATTTTATTTATGCATCAATTATAGGTAAGCAGCTATCAAAAGATTCAAAATAAATCATTCTTTATTCTTAAATTTTTTTCATTTATTACTTGTCTATATATTTTTTATAGGCTCTTGCATAATTTATATAAAGAACAATGCCCCATCCAAGCATTATCCAAAGAGGCCAGGGTATTGGAAATTTTCCAGGATTTGGCCCAGGATTGTTTTTGAAAGTAATATACCACATTGTCCAAAAAATCACATTCATTACAAAGTAAATAAGCGCATGATACTTAAAAACATTTCTCCTTCTTTCCAACTTTTTTACTTTGGTGGTTTTGTTTTCTTCTTCTATCATAGTTTTTGTATTTAATAATTTAGATAAACTCCGTTTCATTAAACTACCGGGTTCTCAGACAATGTTAACAATCATTATTATCCATTAATTAATACCTGCTAGCAATTTTTTTCAGTTTGATTATTTATGTAGGGAACTCTTAAAAAAATCCCTAAAAAGTATGCCCAAAAAAACAAGCTAAACTAATTTAAACAAAATATAAATTTAAATTAGTTTGTTTTATAAATAAGATAATTATAAAAAATAAATTCAAAAAGTAAAAGAGTAAAACTTTTTTTTGTTATAATATACTGTAAACCAATGGTTAATAAATTTATAGTTGGTTTTGCGTTTATATGTGAAGCAATATAAAATTTATTCACATCCCCTAAAATTAATTTGTTTATCTGCCTGCAATTTGTAATTTAGCAATAGAATTTAATGGGTTAGTAAGTACAAAGAGCCGGTAGCAATACTGGCTCTTTTACTTTCTGGACTTTTTACTTTTTCTTTTTTGCGTCACTTCTCTTTTTTGCGTCACTTTGCTTTTTTATTTTTCTATAGATTTTTTTTGCTCTTCATTGCAATGATTGTTTAATTTCAATTCTTTCAAAAAAAAATTAAATGAGTAAAACCAAGACCGCTTTTTTTTGCAGCAATTGTGGACAGGAAAGTACGAAGTGGGTAGGCAAGTGTCCTTCATGTAATGAATGGAATACGTTTGTGGAAGAAATCATTGTAAGAGGAAATGAAAAACAGGAAAGTGAATGGAAAGAATTTTCCGGATTGAGTGGCGGACTAAAAACTATTTCATTACAGGATGTAATAAGTGGAGAAGAAAAAAGAATCGTTACTGAAGATGCAGAATTGAATCGTGTGCTTGGAGGAGGAATTGTACCCGGAAGTATTGTGTTGATTGCGGGAGAACCGGGTATTGGTAAATCAACTCTTTTTTTGCAGGCAACTTTGCAACTTAAAAACATCGTTACCTTATATATAAGTGGCGAAGAAAGTGAACAGCAAATTAAAATGCGTGCAGATAGAATTGGAATCACTAATGATAAATTTTTTTTGCTCACTGAAACTAACACGCAGACAATTTTTAAAGAGATAAAAAAATTAAAGCCTCAATTAGTAATTGTTGATTCTGTTCAAACACTTCAAACACCTTATATAGAATCTGCGCCCGGAAGTGTATCTCAAATAAGAGAAAGCGCTGCAGAGTTACAGCGTTTTGCAAAAGAAAGTAATACACCCGTTTTTTTGATTGGACATATTACCAAAGACGGAAGTATCGCAGGTCCAAAAATTTTGGAACATATGGTAGATACGGTTTTGCAATTTGAAGGCGACCGTCATTATGCTTATCGCATTTTAAGAACTTTAAAAAACCGTTTTGGATCAACATCCGAATTAGGAATTTATGAGATGAGTAGTGAAGGAATGAAAGAAGTTAAAAACCCTTCTGAAATATTAATCACCCAAAAAGAAGAACAATTAAGCGGCGTGGCAATCGCGGCAACGATGGAAGGAATTCGTCCTTTATTGATTGAAGTACAGGCTTTGGTTACACAAAGTGTTTATGGAACGCCGCAAAGAACGAACACGGGTTTCGATTTAAGAAGATTACAACTGTTGCTGGCAGTTTTGGAAAAACGCGGCGGTTTTCATTTTGGAGTAAAAGATGTTTTTATCAACATAGCCGGCGGTTTAAAAGTAGAAGATCCTTCAATTGATTTGGCAGTATTGAGTGCTTTGCTTTCTTCTTATGAAGATGTAGCGTTGCCCATGCAAATTTGTTTTTCGGGTGAAGTTGGACTAAGCGGAGAAATAAGAGCTGTAAACCGAATTGAACAAAGAATCGCCGAGGCTGAAAAATTAGGTTTTGAAAAAATAATTGTAAGTAAATACAACACCAAAGGATTGGGAAAAAATAAATTTAATATCGAAGTAGTTTCTTTAGGTAAAGTGGAGGAGTTGTACAGATATTTGTTCTAGACATTTAAAAACAATTCATTGAAAACGTCATTTCTAACATCATCACCTCTTTTCCATCTGTTTTATCCGCATAATTGTATCGGTTGTGGGAGCGATGCAATTAATGATGAAAATTTCCTTTGTCTTCAATGCATCAATGAATTACCTCATACTAATTTCGCCATGCATAAAAACAACCCGGTTGAAAAACTTTTTTGGGGAAGAATTCCTTTGTCCTCTGCAATGAGCGAATTGTATTTTTCAAAAGGATCAATTGTTCAGAATATGATCCATGATTTTAAATACCGTGGAAATAAAAAAGCGGGACATTATTTTGGGAACTTAATGGGAAAAAGTTTACTCAATAGTAACCGGTTTAATATTGATGTAATTGTACCGCTTCCGCTTTTTGAAAGAAAGGAAAAGATAAGAGGCTTCAACCAGGCGGAAATTCTTTGCAACGGAATTTCTGAAATAATCAACCAACCAGTGATCAGAAAAAATGTTATAAGGAAAGTTTTTACCGAAACTCAAACCAAAAAGCACCGGCTTGAAAGATGGAAGAATGTTGAGGGGATATTTTTTGTAAAAGATCCTGAAGAACTGGAAGGTAAACGCGTTTTGCTGGTGGATGATGTAATAACTACTGGCGCTACTATTGATGCTTGCGGAAGTGAAATTTTAAAGATTAAAGAGGTAACGCTTAGTGTAGCTTCGTTTGCTATTGCATAAAAAGGTAGATACTAAATGAAAGATTATCAGTGAACCAACAAATAACCCGGATTATTATTTTAAGTTTTGCTTGCCCGCTATCTTAAAAAAAAGAGAACTGTTTTCACAATTCTCTGGCTTAAAAATTTTCAATTTAATTTATCTTGAGGTTCCCATTTTTGCTTCAATAGAAAGTGTAGCATGAGGAACAGCTCTTAATCTTGCCTTATCAATTAATTTTCCGGTTACGCGGCATATTCCATACGTCTTGTTTTCAATTCTCATCATGGCTTTTTCAAGATGGTCAATAAAAGTGATCTGGCGACTTGCCATTTGGCTTAGTTGTTCTCTTTCCATACTCAGGCTTCCATCTTCCATAGTCATATAACGGTTGTCACTTTCATCTCCACCCATTTGATCTTTGCGGGTGATAAGACCTTGTAAATATCCAAGTTCTTTTTTTGCGGTTTCAAGTTTACGCGTAATCAATTCTCTAAATTCTACCAATTCACTATCACTATATCTCATCGAAGGACCGTTGTTTTCGGCAGGTGTTTGGTCAAGTACAGATTTAGTGAATTCCGGTTCATATTTTCTTGCTTTTTCAGTATTTGTTTTCGGCATCACAAAGGCTTTTTTGGGTTTTTTATCTTCCTTTTCCGCTTTTCCTTTAGTAATTGCTTTTTGTAATTCTACTTTGTGATTATTTGCAATTGCTTTTGGAGCTGCTTTCTCAGAAGAGGTTTGTTTTATAGGTTTAATGTCCTGTTTTTTATTAACAGGCACAGATTTTTTTTCTGAAGTTATTTCTTTTTTAGGGGTATTTTTTTTTGTGTTCACAACAGGTTTTTTAACTACTAATTTTTTTGGAGCTGCTTTCTTTGTTTCGGTCTTAGCAGTTGCTTTCTTTTGAGTAACTTTTTTTTCTTTACTCAATTTCGATGCCGTTTTTTTTGCGGGGATGGGTTTTACAGCTTTATTTTTTTTGGGGCTTACTTTGCCGGCCGGAACTTTTTTGGCAATCGTTTTTTTGGCTACCGCTTTTTTGGTAGCAGTTGTTTTTGCTCCTGTTTTTTTTGCCACAGCAGACTTTTTGGCTGCTGTTTTGCCAGCTTTAGATTTTGATGCAACAGTTGTTGCTTTTTTCTTTGTTGCCATAAGTTTAATAGCTTTTTTTCGTAATTTTTACTGTAAAAGTGTCATTGTTTACATCGATTTCCTCCCCATCAGAAACCTGGTTTGAAAATTCAATTTTTTCTGCCAAAATTTCGGCGCAAATATACTCATTAAATTCTGTAATTATATCTATCAGGTTGTCTTTTTGTTCTACAATTAGCAGTATTTTATCAGTTAGCTCAAAATCTTTTTCTTTCCTCAAATTTTGAATTCTATTGATCAACTCGCGTGCGAATCCTTCCTTTTTCAATTGATCAGAAATTTCGAGGTCAAGCGCTACGGTAAGATTGCCGTTTACAGCGATTTCAAAACCCGGAATTTCGTTGGTGCTCACTTCAATATCTTCAGCAGAAATAACAATTGGTTCTTCATTTTCACCGGAATTGAGTACCAATTCGCCTTTTTGTATCTTGTTTATGGCGGTATCATCAAGTTCCTGTATTCTGTTTGCCGCCCATTTCATCCTGGCTCCTAATTTTTTCCCCAAGGTTTTAAAGTTAGCTTTTGCCTTCTTTTTGATAAAATTATTACCCGCCGGCAAAATTTCTACTTCTTTAATATTTGTCTCTGATTTTATAATATTTTCTATCTGCCTTATTTTTTCCTCAAAATCATTATCTATGGCCGGGATAATTACTTTTTGCAAAGGTTGTCTTACTTTAATATTCACCTTTTTGCGAAGCGATAAAATAAGTGAAGAAATATCTTGAGCAAGTTGCATCCTGTCTTCAAGACCTTTATTAATCAATGCATTGTCGTATTCAGGGAAATCGGTTAGATGTACAGATTCGGCTTTATTTTTTCCGGTTACGTCATTAAGGTTATTGAAGAGCCAATCTGCAAAAAAAGGTGCGATGGGTGCAATTAAACCACTGAGCGTTACCAAACATTGATACAGGGTTTGATAAGCAGAAATTTTATCATTTTCTGCCTGGTTGCCGTTCTTATCAATTGGTTTCCAAAACCTGCGACGCGAAAGCCTTACATACCAGTTGCTTAAGTGTTCATCCAAAAAATAATGAATCGCTCTTCCCGCTTGTGTAGGCTCGTAATCATCCAGAGCTCGTGTTACGTCTTTTATTAATGAATTTAAAGAAGATAAAATCCATTGATCCAGTTCAGGCCGTTCATTTATAGGAATTGGCTTTTCTTCAAAAGAAAAGCCGTCAACATTGGCATACAGGGCAAAAAATTGATAAGTATTGTAAAGTGTACCGAAAAATTTTCGTTGAACTTCCTTAATTCCTTCGGTATCAAATTTTAAATTATCCCACGGAGAAGCATTGGTGATCAAATACCAACGTGTGGCATCCGGGCCAAAAACTTCCAAGGTTTCAAAGGGATCAACGACGTTCCCTACGCGCTTACTCATTTTGTTTCCGTTTTTATCTAAAACGAGGCCGTTGCTTACAACCGTTTTATAAGCTACACTATCAAACAATAAAACCGCCAGTGCGTGCAAAGTATAAAACCATCCACGGGTTTGATCTACACCTTCAGCAATAAAATCTGCCGGAAAATTTTTCTCAAACTGTTCTTTATTTTCAAAAGGAAAATGCCATTGGGCATACGGCATTGCTCCGCTGTCAAACCAAACATCAATAAGGTCCGGAACGCGTTTCATTGGTTTCCCTTCGGAAGAAGTGAGGATTATATTATCTACAAAAGGTTTATGCAGATCAGAAACTAATTTGTCTATCTCACTTTCATCGGCTTTTAAATTTCCTGCTTCAATTGATTTTTTAATTTCGGCCTTCAATTCATCTAATGAACCAATACATTTTTCTTCACCTCCATCTTCTGTGCGCCATATCGGCAAAGGTGTTCCCCAAAAACGGCTTCTGCTCAGGTTCCAATCCACCATGTTTTCCAGCCAGTTTCCAAATCTTCCGGTTCCGGTAGAAGCCGGTTTCCAGTTGATGGTATTGTTCAATTCAATCATCCGGTCTTTTACGGCAGTAGTTTTTATAAACCACGCATCCAACGGATAATAAATAATCGGTTTATCAGTGCGCCAGCAATGAGGATAATTGTGTTCAAACTTTTCAACTTTAAACGCACGGTTTTCCTTCTTTAATTTTACAGAGATGTCAACATTTACATCTACATAATGCGGATCATCTGTATAATCCTTTACAAAGCGGCCGATAAATTCGCCAACTCCATCAATGAATTTACCTTCCTTGTCGACCAGCGTTAAAATTCCCAGGTTATTGTTCTTTCCAACTTTAAAGTCA